>JAODNO010000258.1 GCA_025465235.1 Pseudonocardia sp. | reverse complement strand
GATCGGGCGGGCCCTGCCTGAGCCTGCCTCCCCGGGCGCACAGGTATCGACCGCCCGCTGACCTACGAGGGCGACCCCGACATCAGCTCGCCGGAGCACGCGGTCGAGCCGACGACCCTGAGTGCCGCGGCCGGCGGGAGACGGTGCGGCTAGGGTGCCTCGGGTGGGCCGGCTGATCGTGCTCGAGGGGTTGGACGGCGCAGGTAAGCGCACGTTGTCCGACGCGGTGTGCGCCGCGCTGGCTGCTCGGGGCGCCGCCGTGGCACGGTTCGCGTTCCCCCGGTACGAGGCCGACGTGCACGCGCAGCTGGTACGCGATGCGTTGTACGGCAGGCTCGGTGACCTGCCCGACTCCGTGCACGGGATGGCGCTGCTGTTCGCGCTCGACCGGCGCGCGGCGGCTGCGCAGCTGCGGGATGCCACGGCAACGCACGACGTCGTGCTCGTCGACCGGTACATCGCCTCGAACGCGGCGTACGGAGCCGCTCGACTGCGCCAGGACGCCGGTGGGGAGTTCGTCGGATGGGTCCGGGCCCTGGAGGTCGACCGGTTCGGGATCCCCGTGCCCGACCACCACCTGTTGCTCGCCGTGCCCCGTGCCGTCGCTGCCGACCGGGCCGCGCACCGCGAGCTCACGGAGGTCGGCCGGGAGCGCGACGCCTACGAGTCCGACGCCGCCTTGCAGAGCCGCACCGGAGCGGTGTACGCGCAGCTCGCGGCGGCAGAGTGGCTGTCGCCGTGGACGGTTCTGGACGGCACTGCGCGGGTCGACGCCCCTGCGCTCGCTGCGGCGCTCCTCGGGTAGCCGGGGGCCGCTCGTACGCCGCCTGCTCGGCGGCCGGAGCCGGTGCGGATCCGCCGAACAGCGGGTCCGACACGGGGCCCGTGACCATGTGATGGGATGCTGCGCACATGAAGTCGCGCGTTCTGGTGGTCGACGACGACCCGGCGTTGGCCGAGATGCTGACGATCGTGCTGCGGGGCGAGGGGTTCGACACCGCGGTGGTTGCCGACGGCACACGTGCGTTGCCCGCCGTCCGCGAGCTGCGCCCCGACGTCGTGCTGCTGGACCTGATGTTGCCCGGCATGAACGGCATCGACGTCTGCCGCGCCATCCGCTCCGAGTCCGGCGTGCCGATCGTCATGCTCACGGCCAAGAGCGACACGGTCGACATCGTGCTCGGCCTGGAGTCCGGCGCCGACGACTACGTGGTCAAGCCGTTCAAGCCCAAGGAGCTCGTGGCCCGGATCAGGGCCAGGGTGCGGCGCACCGAGACGGAGCCGGCCGAGCAGCTCGCGATCGGCGACGTCACGATCGACGTGCCGGCGCACCAGGTCGATCGGGCAGGCGAGCAGATCGCGCTCACCCCGCTGGAGTTCGACCTGCTCGTCGCGCTGGCCCGCAAGCCGCGCCAGGTCTTCACCCGCGAGGTCCTGCTCGAGCAGGTGTGGGGCTACCGGCACGCGGCCGACACCCGGCTGGTGAACGTCCACGTGCAACGGCTGCGGTCCAAGGTGGAGCGCGACCCGGAGCATCCTGAGGTGGTGCTGACAGTGCGCGGCGTGGGGTACAAGGCCGGCCCCCCATGACCGACGGCGGCCGTCCGGCATGATCGCGCTCCCGCTCGCGGACCGCACCCGGCGCGGGGTCGCCCAGGCGCGCCAGCTGGGAGCGGAGCTGGCGGAGGCCTTCAACACGATCTGGCGGCGGTCCCTGCAGCTGCGAGTCGTGCTCAGCACGCTGGCCCTCTCGACGGCCGTCCTCGTGGTACTCGGCCTCGTGTTGCAGACTCAGATCGCGCTGCGGGTGACACAGGGTAAGGAAGCGGACACGCTCGCCCGCACCGAGGCCGGCGCGGTGCTGCTGGAGCGCGACCTGGCCGGCGTCGACCCGAACCGCGACGGGGCCCAGGGCGACCTGAACAACGCACTCGACCGGCTGACCAACGCGAGCGTCTCCGACGAGCCCTCGGCCGCGGCGGCTGGCGAGTTCCGGGCGGTCCTCGCCGCCAGCCGCGGCGCAGGCGCGGTCGCCGCAGGCCCGGTCGAGGACGTGCCGGCGGACCTGCGTGACGCAGTCGCGGCGGGCACCCTGTCGAGCAAGTACGTGACGCTCACGGAGCAGGGCGTCGACATCCCGACGCTGATCGTCGGACAGCCGGTTCGTACCGCCAACGGTGAGCTGGAGTTCTACCTGCTGTTCCCGCTGACCGCCGAGCAGCGCACGCTCGGGTGGGTGCAGAGCACGCTGATCGTCGGCGGGCTCATCCTTCTCCTGCTGCTCGCCGGGATCGCCGGGCTCGTGACGCGGCAGGTCGTGCGGCCGGTGCGGCAGGCAGCGGAGATCGCGGAGCGGTTCGCCGACGGGCACCTGGACGAGCGGATGCCCGTGCAGGGTGAGGACGACGTGGCGCGGCTCGGGGAGTCCTACAACGAGATGGCGAGCAGTATCCAGAGCCAGATCCGCCAGCTCGAGGAGTTCGGCGCGCTGCAACGCCGGTTCACCTCCGACGTCAGCCACGAGCTGCGCACGCCCCTGACCACCGTCCGCATGGCAGCGGACGTGCTCTACGCCTCCCGGGAGCAGCTGCTGCCTGCGCTGCGGCGTAGCTCCGAGTTGCTCGTGGCCGAGCTCGACCGGTTCGAGACGCTGCTCGCCGACCTCCTGGAGATCAGCAGGCTCGACGCGGGCGTTGCCGAGCTGGGGGCCGAACGGGTGGACATGCACGGGGTGGTGGCGCGGGCGGTCGAGGCCGTGCGCGGGATCGCCGACGAGACCGGCACACCGCTCGAGCTGGAGCTTCCCACGGGTGTGTACGCCGAGGTCGACCCGCGTCGGGTGGAGCGGATCGTGCGCAACCTGGTGGCCAACGCGATCGACCACGGCGAGGGACGGCCGGTCAACGTCGTGCTGGCCCATGACGAGCGGGTCGTCGCCGTGCTGGTCCGGGACCACGGTGTCGGGTTGCGTCCGGGGGAGGCGGGGCTGGTGTTCTACCGGTTCGGGCGAGCCGAGGAGTCGCGGGCGCGGCGCAGCGGCGGCAGGGGACTGGGCTGGTCCATCGCCATCGAGGACGCGCGGCTGCACGGCGGTTGGCTGCAGGCGTGGGGTGCCGTCGGCCAGGGCGCGGCGTTCCGGCTCACGCTGCCGCGCACCCT
Organism: Pseudonocardia sp.; assembly: GCA_025465235.1. GTDB lineage: Bacteria > Actinomycetota > Actinomycetes > Mycobacteriales > Pseudonocardiaceae > Pseudonocardia. The sequence goes on along the minus strand of JAODNO010000258.1, from coordinate 15,760 downwards.
CGGTGACCCCGTCGAGTCCAGCCCACTGCCGCTCGGGCCCGAGCCCCGGGCGGTGGTGGGCGGTGCCGAGGCTTCGGTACCCACGCCCCCGCGCGGGCGGCCCGTCACGGTGGTCGTACCGTCCTGGTCGGAGGGCGACCACCCGCACGACCGCGAGGACCTCCCGTGATTCCCCGCCGGTTCGGCTCAGCGCTCGCGCTGCTCCTCGCGCTCGCCGGGGCTGCGGGCTGTGCGAACGTTCCGGAGAGCTCGGACGTGCAGGTGCTGCGCCAGATCAGTGAAGGGGAGGGCGGCGCCCTGCCGCCCGGTCCCGTCGAGGGCAGCAATCCGCTCGACCTGGTCCGTGACTTCGTCTTCGCCTCGGGCAGCAGCGCCGACGAGCACGGCTCCGCACGCCGCTTCCTCGCCTCCGACGCGGCGGGGTGGGACGACGCCGCGAGCCTCACCGTCCTCGACGGGCAGTTCGACACCGTGCCCGCCCCCGGGGCCCAGAACGCGAGCACGGGCATCACGACGATCCGGATCCGTGGCACGGCGGTCGGCAGGATGTCGTCTTCCGGGTCGTTCGAACCGGATCAGGCCACGTTCCAGGAGGACGTCACGGTCGTGCGTCGCGATGGGCAGTGGCGGATCTCGAGCGTGCCGGCCGGTGTCGTCGTGCCGCTGTCGATCTTCCGGGACAACCACCGACAGGTGCGTACCTGGTTCGTCGACCCCGTCCGCAGGCTCGCGGTGGCCGATCTGCGCTACGTGCCCACCGTGCCGGCCAAAGCGCAGGCCTCCCGCGCACTGGAGCTCCTGCTCGCCGGTCCCTCCCCGGCATTGCTGGGAGCGGCCGTCTCCCAGCTCCCGCCGGGTGCCCAGCTGCGGTCGAATGCGGCCGTCGGACCGGACGGCGCGCTGATCGTCGACCTCACCGGACTCGGCGACCTCGACGAGCCGGCGCGGCAACTGCTTGCCGCACAGGTGGTGCTGACGCTGGCCGAGGTCAACGTGGCGAAGGTGCGGCTGCTGGTGGACGGCGAACCGCTGCTGCACGACCGGCCCGAGCTGACCCGCGAGGACGTCGCGGCGCTGTCCGCCGAGGTGCAGCCCGGTGCCGACGTGCCCGGCCTCGTGGTCGCGGGCGGCCGGGTCCGGCAGCTGACCGGCCCCGAGCCGAGCGCCCCGCTCCCCGGTCCCGTGGGCAACGGTGCCTACGACGTGGAGTCCGCTGCCTCCACCGGCAACGGCCAACGGCTCGCGGCCGTCGTCCGGATCGGCGGGAGGCGGACGCTGCTGGTCGGCGGCGGGCTCAACGGCGGGGTGTCACCGGTGTCGCTCAACGCCGCCACGATGACCCGGCCGTCCTGGACGCCCACGGGCGGCGAGGTGTGGACCGTCCTGGACGGGGCGGTCGTCGCCAGGGTGCTGGTCGACAGCGCCGGGCCCGCGCGCACCGGCCAGGTCAACGCGGACGAGCTCGCCGCGCTTGGCCCGATCCGCGACCTGCGACTCTCCCGCGACGGCATGCGCGTGGTGGCGGTGGTCGGCGGAGGGCTCTACACGGCTGCTGTCGCCCGCAGCATCGACGGCGAGGTCGCCATCCGCAACATCCACCGGCTGCGACCGAACGACCTCGGCGAGGTCGTCGCTGCCGACTGGCGCTCCGCCGAGTCGATCGTGGCCGTCACGCGCGGTATGGAGATGCTCGTCGGCCAGGTCTCGGTCGACGGCCTCGTTGTGCAGCAGGTGCTCGGCAACAACCTGACCCCTCCGCTGACGGCAATCGCCGCCGCCTCCAACCGCCCGCTGCTCGTCACCGACCAGACGGGGGTGTGGAGCTTCGCGGGCGGTGATCAGGCCGCCTGGCGTCAGGTCCTGGGCGGCGCCCCCGACGGAGTCCCCCTCTACCCCGGCTGACCCCCCCGCGAGTCGCCCCGAATCCGCCCGCGAGTCGCCCCGATCTGGCCCGCGAGTCGCCCCGAATCCGCCCACCGATGCTGCGGGACCGGGCGACCGAGGCGTGTGCCGTTCGGCGGCCCCGTCAGTGATCACATGCGGCTGATCTCGTTCACCCGAGCATGACTGGCGTTCCAGCCGCGGCGAGCACCCGACGCGCTCCGTCCGGCGATCGTGCGACTGTCGGTCCGATCCGCTCAGCTCGATCCGTCTCGGGACCGATCCGCCGTCCCTATCGATCCAGGCCCGTGCGCTGATCATGCCACCGACGGTCCGATGGCGCAGCATGATCGGCGATTCGGACCGCACCCCGCGAGCCGTCCGTGCCGCTGCGGGATCCCACTCGCTGATCCACGTGAGTCCCGCCGTGCAGCCGGATCGGACGTGCGACGGACACCGACACGCGCCGATCGCGAGTCGCGGGCCGCGCAAGGGCGACTCGCGGGCGGGATCGGGGCGACTCGCGCGTCAGGTGGGGGCGACTCGCGGGCGGATTTTGGGCGACTCGCGGGGTGGGTGGTGGGGGTGTGGACAGCTGGGGTTCGGCGGGGCAGTGCGGCAGGGGCCGGAGCGCATGCTCACGGGATGAGGGCTCTTGAGCTGGGGGCGGCGCTGGTGGACCTCGTGTTGCCCGGCGACTGCGCCGGGTGTGGCGACCCCGTGCAGCCGTGGTGTCCCCGGTGCGTGGCGCGGCTGGGCGAGCCGTCCTGGCCTGCTGTTCCGGGCGTGCCCGGCGTGCTGGCGGTGGGGCGGTACGCCGGCCCGCTGCGCGCTGCGCTGCTGCGCTACAAGGAGCGCGGCCGGCGCGATCTCGCCAGGCCCCTCGCAGCGCTGCTCGCCGGGCCGCTCGAGGAGGTCGTGCAGCCGCATCCCGCTGTCACGTGGCTGCTGCCTGCCCCGTCGCGACCCGCGGCAGCGCGGGCCCGTGGGGGCGACCACGTGGTCCGGCTCTGCCGAGCGCTCGCCGCGGGCCGACCCGACGTGCGGGTCGCCCGTCCGCTGCGGCTCATGCGCCGGGCGCGCGACTCGGTGGGTCTCGACGCCGTGCAGCGCGCACAGAACCTCGCCGGACGGCTCTGCGTGCGTCCCGCGGCCCTACCGCCGGAGGGGGCCGCCGTGCTCCTGGTCGACGATGTGGTGACCACCGGCGCCACCCTGCGTGCCTGCCGCTCCGCGCTGGCCCGGGCCGGTGTCGGGGTCGACGTCGCGCTCGTCCTCTGCGACGCGACGAGGCGGGAGACGAGGCGGGAGGAGGGCCCGCTGGCGGCCCGGGAACGCTGATCCACGACGTGAACGGGGGGTGGGATCGTAGCGGCCAGGAGGCGTCCTGGGAACGTTGTTCACCGCATCCATCGAGGTCCGCGCCATTTACCGCTCAGGGCTGTTGCCGAACCGTGATGCGCGTTACCGTGCTCCGCATCCGCCGAGGCCCCTATTCAGGAGGATCCACCGATCGTGCGCCCGGGGGTGGGAATCCCCGGTGCAGTCTGCAACGCCAACCCGACGCTGAGAGCGAGGGAAGTCTGCGTGGAGATCGTTGTCACCGGCCGTAACGTCGAGGTCCCGGAGCATTTCCGGGTCCATGTCGCCGACAAGGTCGCTCGTTTGGAACGCTACGACCACAAGATCATGGGTATGGAGGTCGAGCTCTTCCACGAGCCGAACCGCCGTCAGCTCAAGAACTGCCAGCGAGTCGAGATCACGGGCCGGGGATGTGGCCCGGCCGCCAGAGCCGAAGCGAGTGCTCAGGACTTCTACGCCGCGCTCGACGCGGCGGTTGCGAAGCTCGATGCGCGGCTGCGTCGCTCGCACGACCGCCGCAGGGTCACCGGCAAGCGGGCCAGGGTGTTGGCCGGGCGCGGCGCCGCCACGGCCGTCCTCGACGAGCTGCGACAGGTCGACGTCTCGCCCGAAGGCGTCGGCATCCCCGGTCCCCGGGGGCACGACGAGCACCTACCCACTCCCGACGAACCGATACCCGGCCGCATCGTTCGCAGCAAGGTCCACACCGCCGACCCGATGAGCGTGGACGACGCCCTGTCCCGGATGGAGCTCGTCGGCCACGACTTCTACCTGTTCGCCGACGCCGACAGCGGCGAGCCGTGCGTCGTCTACCGGCGCAAGGGTTACGACTACGGGATGATCCGCCTCGCGCGGTAGCTGCAACGGACCCGAGAGGGGCGGCATGCGTTCCGGACCGGAACGTGTGCCGCCCCTCGGGCGTTGTGCAGGGTGATGTCCGTAGCTTCGCTACCCTGGGCAGGTGGTTCGCCGTGGCATGGCGGGCTGCTACTGGAAGAACCCGCGTACTTGTCCGCGAAGGTGAATGAGGTCGACCGTGCCGCTCTTGAACCGTCTGCTCCGTGCCGGTGAGACGAAGCTGGTGAAGCGGCTGGCGCGCTACGCCGACGACATCGACAAGCTCGAGCCAGAGGTGCAGGCGCTGACCGACGCCCAGCTACGCGCGAAGACCGAGGAGTTCAAGGAGCGCTACCAGGCGGGCGAGTCGCTCGACGAGCTCATGTTCGAGGCGTTCGCCGTGGTCCGCGAGGGCGCGGTGCGCACGATCGGCCAGCGCGCCTTCGCGGTGCAGCTCATGGGCGGGGCAGCGCTCCACCTCGGGAACATCGCGGAGATGAAGACCGGTGAGGGCAAGACGCTCACCTCCGTGTTCCCCGCCTACCTCAATGCGATCTCCGGCGACGGCGTGCACGTCGTCACGACCAACGACTACCTGGCCAAGCGTGACTCCGAGAACATGGGCCGAATCCACCGGTTCCTCGGGCTCACCGTCGGGGTGATCCTCTCGGAGATGCCGCCCGCGGTCCGCCGCGGCCAGTACGCATCCGACATCACCTACGGCACCAACAACGAGTTCGGCTTCGACTACCTCCGCGACAACATGGCCTGGAAAGCGGCCGACATGGTGCAGCGCGGGCACAACTTCGCCATCGTCGACGAGGCCGACTCGATCCTCATCGATGAGGCCCGCACGCCGCTGATCATCTCCGGGCCGGCGGAGCAGAGCGCCCGCTGGTACCAGGAGTTCGCGCGGATGTCCCCGCTGCTCAAGCGCGATCTGCACTACGAGGTGGACGAGCGCAAGCGCACCGTCGGCGTCACGGATGAGGGCCTGTCGCTGGTGGAGGACCAGCTCGGCATCGACAACCTCTACGAGGCCGCGAACACCCCGCTGGTGGGCTACCTGAACAACGCTCTCAAGGCCAAGGAGCTGTTCAAGAAGGACAAGGACTACATCGTCCGCGACGGGCAGGTGCTCATCGTCGACGAGTTCACCGGCCGCGTGCTGGCGGGGCGCCGCTACAACGAGGGCATGCACCAGGCCATCGAGGCCAAGGAGGGAGTGGAGGTCCAGGCGGAGAACCAGACGCTGGCCACCATCACCCTGCAGAACTACTTCCGGCTCTACGAGACGCTGTCGGGGATGACCGGCACGGCCCAGACGGAGGCCGCCGAGCTGCACCAGATCTACAAGCTCGGGGTGGTGCCGATCCCGACCAACCGGCCGATGATCCGCAAGGACCAGCCGGACCTGATCTACAAGACAGAGGAGGCGAAGTTCGCCGCGGTCGCCGCGGACATCGCCGAGAAGTACCGTGCCGGCCAGCCCGTTCTCGTCGGTACGACGAGTGTGGAGAAGTCGGAGTACCTCTCGAAGCTGCTCGTGGGGCTCCAGGTGCCGCACGAGGTACTCAACGCGAAGCATCACGAGCGGGAGGCGGCGATCGTCGCCCAGGCCGGGCACGCCGGTGCGGTCACGGTGGCCACGAACATGGCGGGCCGCGGCACGGACATCGTGCTGGGCGGCAACCCCGAGTTCCTCGCCGACCTGGAGCTGCGCGGACGCGGGCTCGACCCGGTCGAGCGGCGCGAGGAGTACGAGGCCGCATGGGACGACGGCGTCGCGGCCATGAAAGCGCAGGTGGCTGCCGAGGCCGAGGAGGTCAAGGAGGCTGGCGGCCTGTACGTGCTGGGCACCGAGCGCCACGAGTCGCGGCGCATCGACAACCAGCTGCGTGGCCGCTCCGGCCGCCAGGGCGACCAGGGTGAGTCGCGCTTCTACCTCTCCCTCGGCGACGAACTGATGCGCCGGTTCAACGGCCAGCTCGTGGAGTCGATCATGAACCGGTTCAACCTGCCGGACGACGTCCCGATCGAGGCCGGCATGGTCACCAAGGCCATCCGTAGTGCCCAGACGCAGGTCGAGCAGCAGAACTTCGAGATCCGCAAGAACGTGCTCAAGTACGACGAGGTGCTGAACAAGCAGCGCACGGTCATCTACGACGAGCGGCGCCGGGTCCTCGCGGGCGAGGACATCAAGGAGCAGATCGAGCACAAGATCGAGGACGTCGTCAGGGCGTACATCGACGGTGCCACCGCGGAGGGCTACGCGGAGGACTGGGACCTCGAGAAGCTGTGGACGGCGCTCGGCACCCTCTACACCCCCGGAATCCGGTGGGAGGACCTCACCGACGGCAAGGACGACAACGGGCTGTCCGACCCCGGCGACCTGACGAAGGAGACGCTCGCCGAGGCCGTGCTCGGGGATGCGCGGGCGGCCTACGCCGGGCGCGAGGCCGAGGTGGACGAGCTCATCGCCCCACTCGGGGGCATGCGGGAGCTGGAGCGGCAGGTGCTGCTCACGGTGATCGACCGCAAGTGGCGCGAGCACCTCTACGAGATGGACTACCTCAAGGACGGCATCGGGCTGCGGGCGATGGCCCAGCGCGATCCGCTGATCGAGTACCAGCGCGAGGGGTTCGACATGTTCTCCGCGATGCTCGAGGGCATCAAGGAGGAGACGGTCTCGTACCTGTTCAACGCGCAGGTACAGCCCGCCGAGCCCGCTGCCGTGCAGCAGCCCGCCGCCGCGGCCCAGCCGGTCGCGGCCGGTGCGCAGGCGGCACCGGTGCAGCAGGCTCCCGTGCAGCAGGCGGCACCCGCGGCGGCGCAGCAGTCTCCCGGCCCGCGGCGTGCTGCCGCGCAGGCCGCTCCGGCTCGGCCCGCGCAGGCGGAACCGGTCACCGCCCCGAACGTCCTCCCGTCGGCGTTCCGTGGTTCCCGCCCGACGGAGCTGCGCTACAGCGGTCCGGCGGAGGACGGCAGCGCCACGCGGGCGCGGTCCGGCAACGGCGGTGCCCGCGACGGCAGCCGTGGCGAGGCCACCGTCGCCGGTTCGGCGGAGCCGTCGCGCAACCGGCCGTGCCCGTGCGGGTCCGGTCGCAAGTACAAGCAGTGCCACGGATCGCCCACTGCGGCTCGCCCCTGACCCCGGCGTCGGGGTTCAGCCCAGCCGCAGGGCGGTGCACCGCCAGCCTGTACCGCCGTTGTCCGCACGTTCGAACCGGGCTGCGAGCGCGCGTACGCGGCCGTCCATCGCGCACGCCACCGCGACCTCCGCGATCCCGGGTCGCGGCAGGCACAGCCGCATCCGGCTGAACCGGGCAGGCGAGCGCACGCTCCGCTGCTGCGCGGCCGCACGCCAGTAGCGCAGCACCGGCGCGGCGACATGGCCGGTGAGCTGCACGGGCGGCCTCCGGCCGTCGAGCACCTCCAAAGCCAGCCGAAGAATCCGCCCGACGCTCTGGCGCGCTTCGGCGAGTTCGGCCGCCGCATGGAGCGCCGCCGAGGGCATCGGCGGCAGGGGAGCCGGCCGGGGAACAGGGAGGAACGCGACCGCAGCGCTCGCTCCCGGTTCGGGCTCGTAGGCCATCCGCCGAAGTCGGGGCGCTTCCCCACGGTGGTTGCGGGCTGCGCCTGACAACGTGGCGGGAGTCGGGTGCGGAGTCGCGGTCAGCGTCGTGGTCACGCAGCGAGGGTGCTGGCCGGTGCAGTGTCGCGAGGTCGGGATGGATTGATCAGCCGACGGACGGTACGGCCACTCACGATCAAGGTCCCGTACGGTACTGCGGGTGACCGACGGCTTCTTCGAGCCCGACCCGCAGCTGATGCCGCTGGTCAGACTGCTGTCGCGCACAGGGCAGGCGGTGGTGCGGTACACCAGCCGGACGATCGCTGCGCACGGGCTGACCGCGACGGCGATGGGGGTGCTGGGAGTCCTCGCGGACACCGGTGCGGTATCCCACCGAGAACTCTCCGGGAAGCTCGGCATCGCTCCCGCCACCCTGACCCCCGTGGTGGACGCGCTGGAGGCCGCAGGCGACCTGGCACGCGAGCGCGACGCGGCCGATCGACGGGTGGTGCGGCTGTGGATCACGCCGAGCGGGCGCGAGCGCCTGGAGGAGGTGCACGGGACCGTGGTGACGGCGTTCCGGGCCCGGCTGCCTGCTCCTGCGCCGGGGGACGCCGAGGTCGTCCGCGCCTACCTGCTCGCCGTGCTCGCCGCGGTGGGTGACGAGCAGGGCACGGAGCGAGCCGGGCCGAGTGATGCTCGTGCCGGACGACCTGCAGAAGTTCCTCGCGGCCTGAGCCGGTAGCGTCCCCGCGGTGCCACTGCGTGGGCTGCTGATGGACTACGCCGGAGTGCTGACGGACGGGCCGGAGGTGCTGGCGCTGGTCCGGCGGGCCCGGGCGGCGGGCGTGGCCACAGCCCTGGTGTCCGACGGGCGCACGGTTCCCGACGAGTGCGCCGCCACGTTCGACGCGGTGGTGCTCGGCCCGGCGCTCGGGGTGCGCAAGCCGGATCCGGAGATCTTCCGGCGCGTCGCGGCGATTCTGGGGCTGCCCGTCGAGCAGTGCGTGGTGGTCGACGACCATGCCGGCAACGTCCGGGGCGCACGGAAAGCGGGTGCGGTGGTGGTACACCACTGCGACGTGGTCACCACGATCGGCGAGGTCGAGATCCTGCTGGACCTGCCACCGCCCTGACGAGGCGCGTCAGGAGCTGTCGGTGTCGTCGTCGGGGTCGTTCGTCGTCTCCGGGGCAGCGGCCTGGGGCTCCGCAGGCGGCGGGGGCGGGTCGTCCTCGGTCCCGGTGATCGTCGCGTCCCTCAGGAGGCTCTCGAGGAACCCCTCCTCCCCGGGCCCGGACCGGTCGTCGCGTCTGTCGTCTGCCATGGAGACGGGGTGGACCGATCCGGCTCGGACGAAACCGGGCGACGCAGTCCTACCGCTGCGGCGGCGGCTCGTTGCCGGGGCCGGCGGGCACGTCCGGCTGTGGTCCGCCCGGCACCTCCTGCGCCGGCTCGTAGCCCCCGGTGGGGTTGTCGGGCCGAGCGTCGTCCGGGGCGGGCCCCTGCGGCGGGGTGCCGGGTGGCGACTCGCCCGGCACCCGCTCTGTGGTGTCCCCGGCCCCTGTCATGCGTTTGAGGTGGTCGACGCCCTGGCCGATCTGGCCTTCGTGCCCGGCGAACCGGCCCTTGGCGGCCTCACCCGCCTTGTCGATGCCCTGGTCGACCTTGTCGTCGTGCCGGTTCAGCAGTTCTTTGGCCTTGTCCATGAAACCCATGGCTGCACCATGGCCCTGCTGCGCCGCCGTCGCACGCCGGGCTCAGCCGTTCGGACGAAGTCGGACGTGGGAGGGGCGCAGCTCGTCGACGCTGTTGACGCCGATGAGCTGTAGGGTGCGCACGATCTCGCCGGCCAGGATCGTCACGGCCTTCTCCACGCCGACCCGGCCGCCGGCCATCAGCCCGTAGAGGTACGCGCGCCCGACGAGCGCCGCCCTGGCGCCCAGTGCGATCGCCGCCAGTACGTCGGCCCCGTGGGTGATTCCGGTGTCCACCAGCACCTCCGCGCGGTCCCCTACGGCCTGAACGGTGGGCTCCACGAGCTCCAACGGCACCGGCGCCCGGTCGAGCTGGCGGCCGCCGTGGTTGGACAGCAGCACAGCGTCTGCGCCCGCGTCGACCACGCGGCGGGCGTCCTCGACGCTCTGGATCCCCTTGACCACGAGCTTCCCCGGCCATGTGTCGCGCAGCCATTCGACGTCGTTCATCGTCAGCGCCGGGTCGAAGACACGGTTGATCAGTTCGGCGACGGTGCCCTCGGAGGACTCGAGGCTCGCGAACGTCAGCGGCTCGGTGGTGAGCAGGTTGAACCACCAGTGCGGGTGGCGGGCGCCGTCCACGAAGGTCTTCAGCGACAGGGCGGGCGGCACGGTGAGCCCGTTGTGCACGTCCCGCAGCCGGGCGCCGCCCACCGGGGTGTCGACGGTGAGCATGATCGTGTCGTAGCCGGCGTCGGCCGCGCGCTGCACGAGGTCCTTCGCGGGGGCGCGGTCGCGCCAGAGATAGAGCTGGAACCACTTCCGGGCGTCCGGCGCGGCGGCCGCCACCTCCTCGATCGTGGTGGTGCCCACCGTCGAGAGCGTGTACGGGATGCCCACCTTCTGCGCGACCGAGGCCACTGCCCGCTCGCCCTCGTGGTGCATCATCCGCGTGAACCCCGTGGGGGCGAAGGCGAACGGGAGGTTCGAGCGCCGGCCGAGGATGTCGCGTCCGGTGTCGACGGACGAGACGTCACGCAGCACCGTCGGCGTGAACTCGACCCGCGAGAACGCGTCGCGGGCCCGGTTCAGGGACAGCTCACCGTCGGCCGCGCCGTCGGTGTAGTCGAACACCGCCCGGGGCGTGCGGCGGCGGGCGATCGCCCGCAGGTCCGCGATGCTCGCGGCCCGCAACAGCCGTCGTTCCGCGGCGTCACGCACGAACGGCGCCGGCCGCAGCAGCGGGCGGAGTTCGGAGGGGCGGGGAAGCCTGCGCTGAACCATTGGGCCAGCCTAGAACTCCGGCTCCCCGCGTGCGGGGGGTGTGTCAGCGGGCGCGCCGAGCCAGCTCGAAGGCCGCGACGGCGCCGGCGCTGGCCACGCCGAGCGACTCGACGCCGCCGTGCATGGGAATCGCGAGTAGACCGTCGACGAGCGACCGCACCGACTCCGACAGCCCGTCGGTCTCGTTGCCCAGCACCAGCGCGACGCGCGCCGGTAGCTCCGCCTCCAGCAGCGACGCGCCGCCCGCGTCGAGGCCGTACACGGTGAAACCGGCCGCAGCCAGCTCGGCGCACCCTTCCTCCGCAGTGCCGGACCGCAGCACCGGTGCCCGGAAGGCGACACCGGCCGAGGCCTTGACGACCAGCGGGTCGATCGCCGGCACGCCCCGGCGGGGGAGCAGTATCCCGTCGAGACCCGCGGCGGTGGAACTGCGCAGGATCATGCCGACGTTCGACGGGTTGGTCAGCCGGTCGAGCACCAGCACCGACGCGGGCGCGCCGGGTGCGAGCTCGGCCAGGAACTCCGCGACGGGGGCCATCCGGGGCGCTACGACGTCGGCCAGCACACCCTGGTCGTGGCGACCGTTGCCGGCCAGCACCTTCACCCGGTGCGCCGACGCCCGCTGTACCGGCACGCCACGGTCGCGGGCAGCCGCGGTGATGACGCGCACCGGCTCGCCCCGCAACCCGTCGGCCATGATGACCTTGTCCACCCGCAGCTGCCCGTCGTGCAGGGCCTCCAGCACCGGCTTTCGGCCGTAGACGGTGATGAAAGTGTCCTTCGGGGAACGGCCGGCCGGCTCCGGGCCACCGCGCGCTCCGCTCACGTTCCGCACGGTCTCAGGGTGCCACCCTAGGATCTGGGGTATGCCTCCCCGGCTCTCCGCACTCGACGCCTCGTTCCTGTACCTGGAGCAGTCGACCACGCCGATGCACGTCGGCGCGGTGTCGACCTTCCGGAGGCCGCGGTCGGCGGGGCCGCTGGGAGGATTCGACTACGACCGGCTCGTGGAGCTGATCGAGCAGCGGATCGCGCTGGTACCGCGCTACCGGCAGAAGGTGCGGTACGTACCCGGCAACCTCGCCCGGCCGGTGTGGATCGACGACCCGGACTTCGACGTGGCCTACCACGTCCGCCGGTCGGCGCTGCCCAAACCGGGCTCGGACGAGCAGCTCACCGAGCTCGTGGCGCGGCTGATGTCGCGTCCGCTCGACCACACCCGCCCGCTGTGGGAGATGTACCTGGTGGAGGGGCTGGCGCGCGGGCGCACGGCCGTGATCACCAAGACCCACCAGGCCATGGTCGACGGCATCAGCGCGTTCGACATCGGTCAGGTGATCCTGGACGTCTCGCCGCCCGGCGAGGGCGACCCACGGCTCCTCGGCGAGAACGGCAGGCGGGCCCGCGCACCGGTCGAGGTGCTGTGGATGCCGCGGCCGGAGCCCACCCACGCCCAGCTCGTCCTCGGTGCCGTCGCCGAGGCCGTGGCCCGGCCGGGCGAGATCGTCGACAACGTCCGGGTGGCGGCAGGCGACGCGTTGGCCACCGTAGGCAAGATCACCGGCACCGCAGGCAAGCTCTTCTCGATCGCACGCACGGCGAGCAGGCGGGCGCCAGGGTCGCCGCTCAACGTCGACATCTCCACCCAGCGGCGCTTCGCGACCGCGCGCACCCAGCTGGACTCCTACCGCAGGGTGCGGGCCGCGCACGGCTGCACGGTCAACGACGTGGTGCTCACCGTCGTCTCCGGTGCCCTGCGCAACTGGCTTCTCTCGCGTGGGGAGCCGGTCACACCGTCGTCGTCGGTCCGGGCGATGGTGCCGCTGTCGGTGCGCGGCGAAGCGGACGTTCCCAGCTCGGCCGTGGCCGGGTCGCTGGGCAACCGCGTGTCGTCGTTCCTCGTGGACCTGCCGGTCGGTGAGCCCAGCCCGGTCGTGCGGCTGCACCACGTCACCCACGCGATGCGCGAGCACACCGCCACCGGCCAGTCGGTCGGAGCCGACACCCTGGTCCGCATCGGTGGCTTCGCGCCGCCTACGCTGCACGCCCTGGGAGCACGCGCTGCCAGCGGGTTCTCGAAGCGGATCTTCAACTTGGTGGTGACGAACGTGCCGGGACCACAGTTCCCGCTCTACGCCGCTGGTGCCCGGATGCTCGAGATGTTCCCGGTCGTGCCGCTGGCCAAGGGCCAGGCGCTCTCGATCGGGCTCACCTCCTACGACGGTGGCGTCTACTACGGCTTCAACGGCGACCGCGACGGGATGTCCGACATCGACGTGCTCGCCGGCATGGTCGTCGAGTCGCTCGACGAGCTCCTGGCGACGGTGGGTTGATGAGCGCGATGCGTGTCTACGTACCCGCCACCTGGCCGATGCTCAGGACACTGGTGAAGAACGGCAGCGTCGACCCGATCGGTGGCACGGCGTTCGCACTCACCCCGAAGCTGCGTGAGTCCTACACGAGCGGCGACGAGGAGGAGCTCGAGTATGCCGCGTTGACCGAGGCGGCTCGGGCGTCGCTGCGGCTGCTCGCGGTGGAGTTCGGGCTGGGCGAGGACGGCACGCCCGCGCGGCGGGTGGTCATCGCCGCCGACCTCGAGGACGTCACCCTGCGGCCCGACCTCGACGACGGCGCGGTGCGAATCGCGGGCGGAGTGCCGTTCGAGACCATCGCCGCCGTCCACGTGGACAACGACGAGGCCGAGTACGCCGTGCGCCAGGCCGCCGGTGCGGTCGACGCGGCCGACATGGGCGATCTCGACGCGGAGTTCCTCGTCGGCGAGGCGGAGGACCACGAGCTGGCCTGGTACGGCCCGTCCGAGGTGGCGATCCTGGTGGAGCTGGGCTGACGGGAGTCGGGCTGACGGGCGGAGCCGGGCCAGTCGGCCTCCGCGCTCAGCGGGCCATGGCGCAGCTCCTCACGCCGGGCGTGCGGGATCCGCGGGACGTCGTGGGCCTGCTCGTCGGCATCCAGGCGCAGGACTGGAGGTCGGCGCGGCTGGCTCTGCGTGCGCGGACCTGCCGCCTCGCGGCCGCGGACGCCACGCCTGACGACGGCTCGCTGGTGGTCGCGTGGCTCCTGCGGGGGACCCTGCACCTGGTGCGCACCGAGGACCACGGATGGCTGCTCGGGCTCACCGCGCGGGCTGGCGTGGTCGAGTCCCGGCGGAGGCTGGCCCAGGAGGGCGTGAGCGAGACGCAGGTCGACACGGCCCTGCAGGTGATCGGCACGGAGCTCGCCTGCGGAGCGGCCCGGTCCCGCGCGGAGCTCGCCGGCCGGCTGGCGGCCGCCGGGGTGCCGGTAGCCGGCCAGGCCGTGTACCACTGCGTGCGCCTGGCGGCACTGCACGGGCAGGCGGTGCTCGTGCCCGCGGGCGCATCGGGCGAGCTGCTCGTCCGGGCCGCGGGCCGGCCCGCTGAGCCGATCGATCGTCATGCGGCCGTCGTCCGCCTGGCCGGTCGCTACCTCGAAGGTCACGGGCCCGCCACGGCCGCCGATCTCGCGGCATGGTCGGGCCTGCCGGTGCGCGACGCCCGGGCCGGGATGTCGGGGCTCGGGACCGCGCTGGTCGAGCGCGGCGACGGCCTCGCCGACGTGGCGGGGCGCGATGTGGCCGCGCGCCCGGCGCTGCCACCCCGGCTGCTGCCCCCGTTCGACCCCTACCTGCTCGGCTGGGCCGACCGCTCGTTCGCGGTGCCGGAGCACCTGCGGTCCCGGGTACAGCCGGGCGGCGGCATGCTGCGGGCCAGCGCGACGGTCGACGGCGCCGTGGTGGGGACGTGGGCCCTCCGGCGCCGCGGCGGGCGTGCGGAGGTCACGCTCGACGTGGCCGACCCGGTGCACGCCGAGGCGCTGCAGCCCGAGGTGGCCGACGTCGCCCGGTTCGCAGTCGGAGCTGAGCCGGCGGAGAGCTGAGCGACCGAAGCAGGCCGTTGACCTACGACCTGGCCGCGGCCGCGCTGCCGGTCAGCGCCGGTCGCGGCGCCGCTGGTTGCGCTCGCGGCGACGCTCGTCGCGGTCGCGGTCCTCGTCCTTGCGGCCGACGCCCCCGCCGTAGACGAGCGCGCCCATCGCGGGGATGAGCAGGAAGAAATACCACTGCCGGGTGATGAGGAACAACGCCACCGCGAGGAACGGCGTGACGCTGACGAGCCGCGGCCCCCAGCCGTCGAGGAAGCCGCCCCTCTGCGTGGCCACCTCGCCCGGCGGTGGGACGACGGGCAGCGGCGCTGTCAGCGGGGCGATGGAGGCCGTGCCCGGTAGCTTCGGGTGCGGCTCCGGCAGGTCGGTGAACAGCTCGGCCAGCTCGGATGCGACGACGGCGTTGGCTGCCACTGCAGAGCGGTCGGCGTACTCCTCCACTCCGAGCCTGCCGGCCGCCAGGTGCTCGTCGAGCGCCTTCATCGCCGCGGTTCGCTCCGCGGTGCCGATGCGCAGCGGAGACGACTCTTCCCCGGTGGTCATGGGCAGAGAGTGCCAGGTGCCGTCAGCGCAGGGCCACCAGGACCCGGCGCAGTGCGGCGAGGCGCCCGGGACGGAGCAGGCCCTGCTGCACGAGGGCGTCGAGTGCGCACTCCGGATCGGCGGGCGGCCCGAGGTGGCCGCAGCCGCGCGGGCAGTCCTCGATCGCCGAGGCGAGGTCGTCGAACGCCGCCGGGACGTCGTCGGGCGTGACGTGGGCGAGACCGAAGGACCGGACGCCGGGTGTGTCGACGACCCAGCCGCCGCCCCTGTCCTCCGGCAGTGGCAGAGCGAGCGCGGCGACGGTGGTGTGGCGTCCCTTGCCGACGGCGGACACGCGGCCGACGGCCCGCGCGGCGTCGGGCACAAGGGCGTTGACCAGCGTCGACTTACCGACACCCGAGTGGCCGACCAGCGCCGACACCCTGCCGGCGAGCACGTCGGCGAGCTCGGTGGGCTCCTGGTCGCGGCGCGTCACGAGCACGGGCAGGTCGAGCTCGCGGTACTGCGCGGCGAACACCTCGGGATCGCCCAGGTCCGCCTTGGTCAGGCACAGGACCGGGTCCAGTCCGCCCGCGTAGGCGGCCACCAGGCAGCGGTCCACGAACCCGGTGCGCGGCTCGGGATCGGCCACCGAGGTGACGATGACGAGCTGCTCCGCGTTGG
>JAODNO010000248.1 GCA_025465235.1 Pseudonocardia sp. | reverse complement strand
TCTCGGCGCCGGGCCTCGCAGCCAGTCACTTCGACTACCCCCATCCGTACCCTCCTGGTTGCCGACCCGCTCGTCGCGCACGCTCGCGGCCATGCTCCGGATCGGTCTCAACATCGCCGCAGGATTGCCCGCGGGCCACGCCTTCAACGTCGTCGACGAGCTCGTCGCCCGCGCCCGAGCCGCCGCGGCCGCGGGGCTGGCCACCGCGTGGCTGCCCCAGGGTTACGCCCACGACACCCTGACCAGCCTCGCCGCTATCGCTCGTGAGGTGCCCGGCATCGAGCTCGGCGCCTCGGTCGTGGTGGTCCAGCCCCGGCATCCGCGGGTGCTGGCCGGACAGGCCCAGACTGTGCAAGCGGCCTCGCACGGCCGGCTCGCGCTCGGCCTGGGCGTCAGCCATCCCGGCCTGCTCGAGGTCTACGGCATACCGTTCGCACGGCCGGTTCGGGCGTTGCGCGACCACCTCGATGTCCTGCTCCCGGTCCTCGACGGCCAGGTCGTCCCCGGGGCCACCGGGGTCGGATCCGATGCCGCGTCGACGACCGTGGCGGGGGCGGTGCCCCGCGTGCCGGTCCTGCTCGGGGCGCTTGGCCCGATGATGCTCCGGCTGGCGGGCGAACGCACCGACGGGACGATCACGTTCCTCGCCGGGCCGCGCACGATCGGCGAGCACGTGGTCCCGTTGCTCAGCCGAGCGGCGGAGGACGCGGGGAGGCCACGACCGCGAGTGGTGGCCGGGCTGCCGGTCGTGGTCACCTCGTCGCCGGACCGGGTACGGGCACAGGTGGCGCAGGAGTACGAGCCGCTGGCGGCACTGCCGTCGTACCGGACCGCACTCGACCGCGACGGGTTCGACAACGGCGGCGCAATGGTCATCGCCGGCGACGAGGACACCGTCGCCGCCGAGCTCTCCCGCTACGCCGGCCTCGGTGTGACCGACGCACTGATCAGCCTCGTCGGCGAGCCCGCGGCGAGGCAGCGGACTCTGCAGCTGCTCGGCCACCTCGCCGCCGATCACCCCACCGTCCCCTCCGGAGCACCGCGCCCTCGACCGGGGTCGAGGCGGGGCGCCATCTCGGGCCGGTCGACGAGGGAGGCGACGAGCGCGACGAGCGCCAGTACCGCAGAGAGCAGGATCCCCACGGAGAAGCCGAGACGGTAGGTGGCGAGGTCGCCGGGCACCGCGACGGCGACGAACACGCCGCCCGCGGCGGCCAGGCACAGCGTCGAGGCGATGCGCTGGGAAACCTGGAAGAAGCCGGCCGCGAGGCCGTTGGCACCCGGCGGGGCGTGGGCGAGCGCGAGAGCCTGGTTCGGCGAGGTGATCAACCCGCCGGCGGCGCCGGTGAGCAGCTGTGACAGCACAACCGCGGCGAGCAGCGCTCCCGCAGGGAGCACCCCGACGAGCAGCAGCATGACCGCCAGGGTCGCCACCAGCAGCCCGAGCATCCAGGTGACCGAGCGCCGCCCGTACCGGCCGACCACACGCCAGCCCAACGTGGAGCTGATCCCCATCGCGACGGCCGAGGGCAACATGCACAGCCCGGCGACGAGCGGGCTGAGACCCAGACCTTCCTGGAGGAACAGCGTCACCACGAGCCCCAGGCCGAGGGCCGAGCCGAACCAGCACATCGCCACCACGGTGCCGAGCACGAACCCGCGCGACGCGAAGAGCGCGGGGAGCAGGATCGGCGTCCCGCCCCGGCGCCCGGTGCGCCGCTCCCACCCGACGAGCGCCGCCCCGGCCAGCCCTGCAGCGGCGAGCCAGCCGACGACGATCACCGGCCCGGAACCCCCGACGCCGATCACCGGCAGCAACACGCAGACGGTGACCAGCCCCAACAGCGCGGTACCTCCGACATCGAGGTGCGCGCGCCGCGGTGGTCTGTCGGGACGCGGCAGGTACCGGGCCGCGACCAGGCAGGTGACCAGGCTGAACGGGATGCTGAGTGCAACAGCGAGCCGCCAGCCGAGAGCCGGGCCGGCGAGCCCGAGCACCGTCCCGCCCACGACCGGTCCCGCGATCGCGGAGAGCGAACCCACAGCGGCGTAGGCACCGAGGGCACGGACTCGGGCCGCTCCCCTGAAGGTGTCCTGGACCAGGCCGATGACCTGTGGGTTGGCCGTGCCCGCCCCGACGCCCTGCAGCAGCCGCGCGAGCACCAGCATCCACGGGTCGACGGCCAGCACCCCGATCACGCTGGCCAGACCGAACAGGCCGAGGCCACCGATCAGGAGACCGCGGCGGCCCCGGGCGTCGCCGAGCCTGCCGGCAGGTACCAGTGCGAGGCCGAACGTGAGCGAGTAACCGGCGAGGATCCACTGCACATCGGCGCGGCCCGCCCCCAGCTCCTCGCGCAGCGCCGGGACGGCGATGGTGAGGACCGACTGGTCGAGGAGCGTCGCGAACCCGGTGGCGAGGCAGATCGCCAGGACGATCTTCTGTCGGACCCGCTCCTGGGCACTGACCGGCCGGGCCGGCGTGGAGTCGAGATCGTGGGTCGAGGCGTTGCGCATCAATCGGTCACGACTGCTCTGCCCACGCTGCGGCCAGCAGTTCGTAGGACCGCACCCGGTCAGCGTGCCCGTGCGTGATCGTCGTGATCAGCAGCTCGTCGGCCGCGGTGACGTCACGCAGCGCCCGCAGCCGCTCGACGACCGTGCGCGCCGAGCCCACGAACTGGGTGGCCAGCCGGTCGGCCACCAGCGTGCGCTCCTCGTCCGTCCAGGTCAGCGAAGCGGCCTCGGCGGGGGTGGGGAACGGGATCGCTCCCGCGCCGCTGCGGATGCTGCGCACCCACGGGGCGTAGCCGGCGGCGAGCTCACGAGCCGTCTCGTCGTCGGGTCCGACGACCACATCGGCTGAGACCATCACGTGCGGCGCGGCCAGGCGAGCCGACGGCCGGAACGCCGCCCGGTAGCCCTCCACGGCCTCGAGCACGGAGCTGGGGCTGACGTGATAGTTCGCCGCGAACGGCAGGCCCCGCGCACCGGCGACCGTCGCGCTCTCCCCACCACTGCTGCCCAGAATCCACGGCTCGAAGCCGGCGTTGTCGCCCGGGACAGCCTGCACGGCCACCCCCTCAGGAGTGCGGTAGCTGCCTTCGACGAGCGCGACCACCTGCTCGACGACCTCCGGGTACGGCGGCGTCGTCGCGTCGGGCTGGCGTATCAGGGCGGCCTGCGCCCGGAACCGCGGCGAGGCGAGCAGGCCCGCGAAGGAGAACCGCGAGGGGATGACCACACCGGCGACCGTTCGCGTACCGGCGACAACGGTTTCGGCCGGGGCAGGTGGCGGTGTGCGCGGGGCACCGGAGCGCCCGAGGCCGAGGTCGATCCGGCCCGGGTACAGCGCGTCGAGGGTGCCGAACTCCTCGACCACGGAGAGGGGGGTGCGGTGGCCGGTCTGGACCGCTCCGGAGCCGACCCTGATGCGCCGGGTCTCACGCGCCACAACGGAGATGAGCAGCGCAGGTGCCGCCCCGGCCACGCCGGGGTTGAGATGGTGCTCAGCGAGCCAGAACCGCCGATAACCCAGCCGCTCGGCATGCCGTGCGAGGTCGACGGTGTTGTGCAGCGCCTCGGCGACCGTCGAACCGGAGGAGATTGGGGAGAGGTCGAGGACGGACAGAGGTGTGACCGCATCGGTCATCGGGGGAACTCCAGAGGTGATGGCACGGCCCGAGCGCCCGCTGGCTACATGTCGCTCACGAGAGGGCGGCCCGGGATGGGGACCGACGGAGAATCCGGGTCAGCGACAGAACTCGTCGAACGCGTGACCGCGCCGGGACGGCCAGAATCCCTCGAGGACACAGCCGGGCACCATGACGCTCATCGTCGTCCGCGTCGGCTCCGGAGACAAGGATCTTCCCTGCGCATCTCTCACCGCGTCGCGGGAGGCCTCCGGCCTCGCTTTCGGCGGGCTCGGACGTACAGTTCAACGCCCTGATGGCCGCCACGACCGGGAACGGACGTGCATTTGTTCACAATGTGAGCAGCCGGGGCACGTTGGTCCGAACAATTCCCGGAGTTGCCGTAATGCGGACAGTAACTGGACCGAGCTGGCCCGCACGGCCGGTCGGCCACCACTGGCAGGAGTCCGCAGCCGGGTCGGGACGGCTTGCCAACTGGTCGCGATGGGCTCACCATTGAGGCGTGGCTGCCGACCGCTCACTGCTCGAGCGGTTCTGGCCGTCCCGACGGGGGCACGCGTTCGACGAGCTCTGTCGCTGAACCGTACTGGTTCGCCGCCTCGTCCCATGTCCGTCACCCCCTTCACGAGTGGCCCCTCACGGTGCAGCAACCCGCTCCACCACGGCTGCTCGTCCGTCCCGTTCGGAGTCATCATGTCCATCACGTCTCCCATCGAGCACCTGACCCGCGAGGAGCGCCGAGCAGCTGCAGCGGACCGGTTCTTGTCATCGCTGGAACTGCTTGTGCAGCGGCACCGCGCGCTCGCCCTCCACTCCGAGCATGTCGATCTACATGTTGAGCTGATCGCCGCGGAGGTCGCACACGAGCTGTCCGTGACCCGCAGCGCGCTTCAGCGGTATCCGCAGCTGCCGTAAACATCTGAGCCAGGATCGCGCGGCGAGCCGTCCCGCCGCGCGATCTCTGGCTCTTGCCATTTCGGCTCTGGAGCAGCCGGCACAGCAACGCGCTAACAGGTGACGACTTCGATCAGAAACAAATTGCCTTGCACGTAACGAGGCTGCGGGCCAAGCCCGGCGCTGAGCGCATCCATGTCACGGTGGGCGACTTCGCGAGCGCGCGGGTCTCCGGTACGTTCTCCGTCGCGTTCCTGGTCTTCAAGATCATGAATCGTCGTCGAAGTGATGGTGCCCGACCTGCGACGGCTACCACCTGGCGAAACCGTTCGGCCTGGGACGGTCACGGCGAGCCGGCTCAGCTTCGACGAGTACGATGTGGCTAGTCAACGGCTCGTGTCCCACCACTACCGCGTCAATGACCACAACCAGATCCAGCTACGGTCGATCCCCTTCCGTTACGTCTGGCCCGCGGAACTTGACCTCATGGCCAAGCTGGCCGGAATGACCCTCCGCGACCGGTGGAGCGACTGGAACCGCGAGCCCTTCACGAGTTCCAGCTCGCGACACGTGTCGGTCTGGCAGAAGTGAGCGCCGGCTTCCGAGGTCAGCGCCTCTCACCAGCGCCTATCCTTAGTTCTCTCCGCGTGGATTCCCGGCGACGGTGCACGCTTCGTACAGCGCGAGTCATTTGCTCGTTGGCACGGGTGACTGTGCCGCGTAGCGAACGTGGCTCATGGGCCGGTGCCGCTGCGTGGTGATTGCAAGCCGACGTGGCGGACCGGACCACCCTGACACTGTGGTTCGGGCCGAGGTCGGGTCGCGGGTCGGGTGATCAGCTTCGTGGAACAGCGTTTCACCCACTGAGCCGAGGCTCGAACGGGAGCAGGCCCGTCGCCGCACCCAGCCCGCCGTCGCACGGGATCGTCACGCCGGTCACGTAGGACGCGGCGGTCGAGGCGAGGAACCCGATCACCTCGGCCTGCTCGCGCGCCTCCGCGAGCCTGCCCAGCGGGATCCGACCCGCCAGCGCCGCCACGTCCTGTCCGGAGGTGAGCGTCGAGCGGGTCAGCCCCGGAGCGACCGCGTTGACGCGAATCCCCCGCGGGGCCAGGTCCAACGCGGCGGCACGGACCAGGTTCACCACGGCGGCCTTGGACGCGTTGTACGCCCACGTTCCCTGGTCCGCCGCGAGCCCGGCGACCGACGCCGTCACGACCACGGCCGATCCCGGGCCGAGCGCGGGCAGCGCCGCCCGCAGCCCGAGAGCGACCCCGCGCACGTTCACCGCGAGGATCCGGTCCAGCCGGGACACGGCATCGGGCGCCGCGAGCGGGCGGGTGCCCCCGATCCCGGCGTTCAGCACGAGCACGTCGAGCCGCCGGTCACCGAGCGCGCCTACCATCGCGTCGTTCGTGGCCTCGTCGGCCACGTCGCCGACGACGCGGCAAATGTCGGTGCGGATCTCGAGCGCCGCGAGCCCGTCGTCGTCGACGTCGACCGCGACCACGTCGTGCCCACGGTCGACGAACAGCTCGACACACGCCCGGCCGATACCGGACGCGGCGCCGGTGATCGCGACGACCGGGCGGCACCCGTCCGCCCGGTCGTCGCGTCCGGACCTCATGGTCAGGAACTCTTCCACGCGTCGTGGAGGTGGATCCGGGAGGAGGCGTCGAACAGCACGCCGTGCGTGTTCGCGCCCACGCCGAGGGGCGTCGTCAGCTCCGCGACGGGACCGAGCAGTAGCTCTCGACGATCAGCCGCTGCGCTTCGGCGACGAGCTGCGACCGTGCGGCCGGATATCCGTCTCCGCGGCCTGCCGCAGCAGGATGTCGTCGAGCGCGCCCGCGCCCATGGGCCACCAGCAGCGTCCGACATCTCCGATCCGGCGTCGTCCAGCCCGCCCACCCGCAGCTTCGCCGGCCCACGACAGGTCGCTGCGTGCGCGACGACGGCACTCACCCAGTCGACGCTCTCCAGGGACGCGCCCGCACTGGGCGCGCCGAAGTCCGCGTCGACCACCGCGAGGAGCCGCTCATGGTTGCGCCGAGCGTCGGTCCGGAGCCGCCGCCGTGCGCGCGGGCACCTCATCACCGTTCGTGGCTCAGTCCTTCCAGTCCAACTGGTGCTCGGGGACCCCGACTGTGCGACCGTGCGCGACGGCCGCGGCCCGGCCCTCCGCGTCGCCACGCGGGTACCGGAAGACTCGGCCGGCGAAGACGACCACTCGGTCCGCCCCCACCGAGAAGTCGCAGTACCAGCCCCCTCGCGGGCCAGCGCACCGGCGAGCGCGTCGGCAAGCCGGTCGGCCGTCCAGTCCTCGGCCTCGGCCTCGGCCCCGAAGTCGATCACCGTCCAGTAGCCGGGCTGGCTGGGACCCACGCTGTCGCGCAGGTCCCACCGGGCGACCCGCACAATCCGCCAGTCGTCGAGGTCCAGCGTCGCCCCGGGCCGGAGGCTCTCGCCGATGAGTGTCCCGCGCAGCATCAACCACTCCTTCCGTTCACGCCGTTCACTGCTGCGTCAGCCGGCAGCAGCAGCCCCTCGGCTGGGTCGCGGCCGTGCGCCGCCCACTGCTCCCGGTAGCGGCCCACCAGCGCCGCGTAGTGCTCCGCTGGCCCGCTGGCGTTGGCGAAGAACACCGCCCGCCTGCACGCCGACGACCGGGAGGACCTGGATGAGGTCCCCGATGTCCGAGCCCGCGCCGGAGTGGCCTGCGGGTGGGAGGACCTCGACCTCGTCGGCGCCGACCACGTCACGGGCGCAGCGCGTCACGACCTCGTCGAGGACCGGATCGCCGCGGTAAGGGAAGCAACCGACCACGGTCTGGATGCTCACCCCAGCACCCAGCGCGGGGAGCTCCGTGCGGTTGGTGGGGGGCCGCGTTCCCCGCCAGGGACGGCGATGGGGAACGCAGCCCCCGCTGTTCAGCAGACGTCGTCGGTCACCGTTCGGGGTGCGCGGCGATCACCTTGC
>JAODNO010000246.1 GCA_025465235.1 Pseudonocardia sp. | reverse complement strand
CCATGACGTCCCGGCCCATGACGTCCCGGCCTCTGGGCCGGGGCTCGCGGTCCCTCGGAGGACCCGCCCATCCCGGCGCAGCGATGGACATGCCCCTGCTCGCCACCCGACGCGACCTGGGTCAGACGTCGCTCAGCCCACGGTCGGCAGGGCGCGGGGGGCGATGTCGATGCGCACCGGCGTGGCGGCGTCGAGCGTCAGCAGTTCGCCGTCGAGCTGCAGGGGGATCGGCTTGAGGGTGGTGAAGGCGTAGTGCTCGGCGGTCGGCTGCGGGCCAAGGCCGCGTGTCGCCGCTCGGACGGCGACGCCGAGGATCCGCCACTTCGCGGTGTGCGGCAGCGTGATCACCTCGAATCGGCCGTCGTCGGGCCGCCCGGTCTCGCTGAGGGTGGCGTACTTGGCCATCTCGGCGATATTCGCGATCAGGAGGCTGTCGAAGCTGCGCCGGTCGCCGCCCTCGAGCTGGATCGTGAAGGGCCGGAACCTGGCGAAGGTCCGGACCACAGACACGATCTCCTTGAACGAGCCCTTGCCGCCCTTCTCCAGGTCGATCGCCACCACCGGCGTCAGGCCCATGCCGATGTAGGAGTGGGCGTACTGCGTCCGCGCCTCCGCGCCGTCGCCGATAGTGAGGCGGAGCAGGTCGATCCGGCGGACCTCGGCGGCTACGACGGCATCGACCAGTGGGCGCTCGGCGGTGGTTCTGCGGTGGTCGTTCGCGTTGCCCGCTGCCTTCACCGCGCAGACCGCGTGGTCGTTGCCAGCTTGCATGACCCCGTCGACGACCTCGTTGTAGCCCCCGTCTCCGCTCACCGACACGATGAGCGGACGGCCGGTCTGCGCAGCTTCCCTGGCCAGATCACGGGCATGACCTGCATGTTCCGTAGGACGCATGACCACCGGGACTTTCGGCAACCGCCTTGCCAGGTCCGCGTGCAGCTCCTCGGCCACCTGCGGCGCGTCGCCGGTGCTCTGCGGGTTGAAGATGAGGACGATCCGATCGAACGGAGTCACCGTCTCACCGCGCCCGTCGACACCTGCGCGTGCAGCGCCGCCGATCCTGTCTGTACCGCGATCGATGGTTCCCTCGTCAGCAGCGGAAACCCACCTCCTGGAGGTCATCGGCTCATCGTGATGGACGGTGTGGCCGCGTGGGCATGAAGTTTGGCCATGCGGGAGGGCGTGGGCCACCGCACATCGTCTGCCCAACCCAGCTTCCCGAAGAGCCAGATGACGCGCGCGGACATGTCGACCTGCCCGGGCTGCACGCCGTGGCGGGCGCAGGTCGGGGCCAGCGATACCAGCGAGACGTGGCCGCCGAACAGGCCGGTCCTCGTCGCCGCCCACGCGGGCCGGTTCGTCCCGTTGTCGTAGTAGATCGACTCGATCCTGCCCAGCTTCTGACCGTCGGTGCTGTGCACCGGTGCGCCGATCATTGTATTTGGGTCGGACATGTCGGTGATCGCCATGATGTCCTTTCCTACGCACAGAAACGCGCTGAGGTCGGTTGCTCGGTGTGCCCTCGATCGGGGCTCGGATGCGGGGGATAGGGGTGCGCGTCGATCTTCGACCCGCGTCCTCAATTATTCCTCTTCGGTCATCCCATAAATACCCGCTGGGCTGGCGCCCAACCCATTTCGGGAAGATTTTCTTCTGATCTTTTCCGATGCGGTCGAGGGTTGATCGAGAATGGCGGTTGTTCGTCCTTGAGCGTGGTGCGCCGCTGTATGACTTGATCTTCGTCTGAGCCCGGAGACGGGCTGAGGCCGCATGATCCGAGGTGTTCAGCGGCGGCACTGAACCGGCAAGGAGGCTGCTGAGCTGGGCCGGAACGCTCGGCACAGCTGACCCCTTGCAGTTCTGGTTGCTATTTCGGATGGTTGACTTCGGGGCTGGGTGCGTGGGATGGCAGCGCCGACCACAGTCCGAGCGAATCCTCGCTGTAGATGGCCACTTCGGGTGGGGACGTCGAGGTAGAAATTGATGCTGTAGTTGCTGGTAGACGCCCTGTGCGGTGCTAGCCCACCCTAAACGGGTCGTTGGCGTTTTGATGTGCGGGTGGCGCTGATAACGGGCGATGCGGGGAGAATCCGGTGCCGGCCCACGAGCGGAAACGGCACCCGAGGCGCCGCAGCCGAGATCGCACCAGGTCCGGCTGCGCGGCGGGGCCTAGCGCCCGGACGGCGTGCTCGCTCAGGACCGTAGGCAACCTCGGTACGGCGACCATCGTTCCTCCGCGCTGGCCGCACTCCTCGACCAGCTCGTCCAGCGCCTCCTTCCGCCGCCCCGCGGCCACCACAGCACTGCCTGCTCCGCGAAGGCCGCGGTCGCACGTCCGATGTCGCTGGATGCCGGTCACCACCGCCATGGAGCGGCGAAGCGACGGGCACCTCGGCACAGCGCGCTCGACGCGATACGGGCGTTCCTGGACGGGCTGCCGGGGAGCTGAGAGTTCACGGACGGCCGACGCAAGGAACCGACGCCGCCGTACATGGAGAAGGTCCGCTTCCCGCCAGGCCACGACACTGCCGACCCGACGTACGCGTACTGAGCGACGGGGACTGTAAAAACAACGGTGTAACTCCGATCATGGAGGCACGCGCAAGGTTGCCACTGGGATGGTCGGGTCCTCAGGTACGCAGCCAGCTCAGCAGCTGTGCGTAGACGGCGTCGTGGGTGAGCAGGTCTCCATGTCGCAGCCCGCCGATCAGGTGTGTGCGGGCTGGTGGTGTCGGTGCGAGTGCGCTGCGGGTGGGGACCAGCAGGTCCCCGATCCAGTGGCCCAGCCGACCCGGATTTCCGCTGAGAGTGGCGGCGAGGTTGCTGTGCCGGACGCCGGCGGGTGGCTGGTAGGGATGAGGGGCGGTGTTCCGGTGCAGCGCATCCGGGTCGGCGCCGTGCCAGTCCTGCTGGTGGAGGCTGCCGTGGCGCATGTCCTTGATGCCGGCGCTGCGGGCCGCGAGCAGCGCTGCGACCGGCGCGGACTCATCGAACTGGCGCAATCCCCAGACGAGGGCGTTCGCGCCGCGCTCCAGGGGTGCGCCGGTGTGCGGAGTGCCGAGGCAGACAAGGTGGCGCGTCTGGTGGGGCCAGGCGCGGCCCAGCTCGAAGGCTTGGTGCAGGGCGCTTCGGGCGACCAGGCCGCCCATGGAGTGACCGACCAGCGCGAGTCGACGCACCGGGCGCGGCCATGCCGTGACGAGCTCGTCGAGCAGGTCGGCGAGGTCGGCGCCGTTGTCTGAGACGTGCCGCCCGCTGTTGTAGCGGACCTGCACGGTGCTGCAGGCGAGATCGCGGGTGAGGCGGGTACCGAAGTCCTCGCCGATCGCGGTGGGGTTGCCTGCGCGTGCGCGGGCGGGCCCGTTCCACCACTCGTCGGTCTCGATCACGCCGTGGACGAACACCACTACCGACGTCGCTGCGGCGGGGTAGTGCCGGGCAAGGGCCGCCCGGTCGGGCTCGATGTCTGCGCCGTCGACGCGGATGCGCATCCGGCTGGCCAGCGGTGGATAGCGGTCGGCCAGCCGGTCGCCGACTGCGCCGTTGAGTATCCCGGCGAGCCGGCGGCCCCGCGGTGTGCCGCTCCAGGGCTGAGAGGTTCGGGTGCGCTCAAGGGATTCCACGGTGAGCGTGGCGGCGCGGCCCGCGACAGCGATCCCGGCGCGCACGATGCCGTAGACGAGTGCAGTGACCGCATCCTGTGCCGATCGCACGGGCATCGGCAGCACACCCACGAGCCCTCTGCGGGCGATGGCGCGGTGCACCTGGTGGGTCGTGACAGTGAGGTGGCCGAGGACGTCCGTGACGGCCTCGACTGACGCGGCGACCTCGCCGGACTGATGTGAACTGGCTGCCATCGACATGATCCTCCGGTGCCGACCCACCGTACCGCGCCGGACTGGCGGGGCGTCTCAACGCCGATGAACGGAATCTGGCTGCGCGCGCTCGACGGCCCAGCACACAGGTAGGTTGGTACGCCTGTCACAACGGAGGACCTGTTGGACAGCCGGACCGACGAGGATCGTCACCGCACTGAGGACGTGCTCCTGCTGCGTCGGTCTTCGACCGATGCGGGAGCTGCGTCCGCATCCCGCTTCTGCGTCCCCCGGAGGCGGGAGCACCGTAAGAGGTACTTCAAGCCGATGACCGGCCGGTCGGCCAACAGCCAAACCGGTCGAGCTCGACATCCTCGAGCTGATCACTAAGGGGGCTTGGAATCCGCCGTGGAATCCGACGTCCCCGGTGGCGACACCGACCGGCGGCGCGCGGAGCGCGCCCCTGACTCAAGAGACCTGATCTCGGCAGTGCTCCGGCAGTTCAGCAGGCGCGCATCAACTGTCCTGCGCGCCTGGCTCACCCGTATGGAGCCTCCTGGCGTAGTCAAGGTCAACCTACGCTCGGTGAGCAACCGGATGCGGAGGGCTCGACTTGCCTACTAGCTCTGACTGGGAGCGGGAACCGCGGCGTCGAGAACGTGAGGCTGAGCAAGCGCGACGAGCCGCCGAGCGCAAGCAACTGGCTGATGAGCGGCCGGCGCGGTCCGCGACGATCTCCACATGTGCCCACAGGCGAGGCAGCGGCTTCTGTGGCATGTCTTGACGTACTGGAACGATCGAAACTCCGACAGGCGCGCAGTACGTTGGTAGCCCGGATCAGCTCGGCAGACACGGGTTGGTTGGGCCAGTTCAGGTGGGGTTTCGGGTTGGTTCTGCGGAGTATGGCGACTTCGTTGCGTAGGACGAGCAGTTCGATGTTCTTGGAGGCCGGGGTGCGGCTGAGCAGCAACAGTCGGCTGAGAAGCCGTCGAAGATCAGATAGAGCAGGCGTGACGAGACGCTCACGATCATGCTCCTCCGCCGGCTGCCGACTTATGGAACCGGCCAGCCATCATGCGACGGGGCTCCGCGCGAGCCGACCGGGCGACTCCCTGTGCTGGGCCGGCAGGGAATCGTGCTGGGCAATGATTGACCCACTCGGACATGGCGTATCAAGGGAAGGAATCTCTTCATGGGCCTGATCGGATCGATCGGCCTCATCCTGCATCCCAGACGGAATCCGGGACCGGTCATCGAATTGATCGTTCAGTGGGCCCGGAAGAGCCAGATCGAGGTGTTGGGGCTGCCGGACGAGGTAGGCCGTATCGACTGCAGCGCCGTGGCGGTGCCGGCAGAAGCCCTGGTCGCCCGGGCCGGTCTGATCGTCAGCCTCGGCGGTGACGGAACCATGCTCCGTTCCATGCGACTGCTCTCCGGCACCGCCACCCCTGTGCTCGGCGTCAACGTGGGCCGTTTGGGGTTCCTTGCTGAGATTGACGTCGCCGACCTGCCGCTGGCGCTGGACAGAATCGACGAAGGCCAGTACACCACGGAGCCTCGCATGGCTGTACGAACCCGCCTCCCGGACGGCCGCGAGGTCCGTGCGTTCAATGACATCGCCCTCGTACGTGTGCCCGGTAGCGGGCTTGCCGCTATCGCGATCCACGTCCAGGGGAACGAGTTCATCCGCTACGCAGCCGACGCCGTCGTCGTCGCCACGTCGACCGGATCAACGGCGTACAGCTTCGCCGCGGGCGGACCCATCCTGTCGCCCAGAGTAGAAGCCATCCTCGTCGTCCCCGCCAGCGCCCACTCATCGTTCGACAGGGCGCTCGTCCTGCCGGCGGACGAGGATGTCACACTCGAACTGCTGCCTACGACAGGGCGCCTTGCCGTCGAGGTCGACGGCGAAGTGGTCGGCTACCTCAACGCGGATGATCGGATTACCGTGACGGCCTGTCCTGCAGCGGCTCACGTTGTGCGCCTCGGCGGCACGACGTTCTACCAGCGGGCGCGCAGGAAACTCGGCATCAAAGGAAGCATAGAAGCGGGCCACCGAGCTCCCCAAGACTATTCCGGTCCGCCATCCCGCGCCGACGTTGCGGAGCAGTGACGCGGAACGGATTCGGCAACCACGGACGGGTGCGGCGAGCCAGGTCGGCCACGCGCAGGACAGCCGAAACCCGACCGTCGGCTCCGGCGCGGTTTGCCGACTACGCAAGGCCCCGTTCGGAATCGATCATGTTGAGGGTATGAGGGTTTGTTGGAATCGCCATGAAGATCCTCCACTTGAGGTCAATTTGAACCACGCTGCAAGCTACGTCAACTCACGCGAGCTCTGGCAGCTCAATAGGATTACAAGCCTGCGATCCGTTTGGCCATCAGGGACTGCAGATCCGCTGCGGCCCGATCCCCTCGGTAGTAGAGAGGACTGCACCCTCTCGCGCAGGCCGGCACGGGCGGCGAGGATCCCCGGCAGGATGCACGGGGTGTCAGCACCGTCGAAGGCCTCGCCAATCGCCTCGGCCGCGGCGTCGCTCCTCCGTGGTGCGGACCTGGTGGCCTGTGGCGCCGAAGGACTCGGCGAAGGAGACGCTGTCGTAGTTCCCCAGGTGACGCCGGACGTGGCGGCCCAACTTCAGTTCCTGCTGGAACGCCACCATGGTGATAGACCGGCCCGACGGTGGCCGGGCAGCCAGCGGATGAGCGTAGCGATCGATGCCTGGTCGGCCCAGGACATCCGTGGTCGCGGGGTGCGGCGGTTCAGGACGGTGACCTGGTGGCGTAGCACGAGGATCTCGACGTCCTTGTCCGCCGTTGACGTGCGAGCAGAACCATCCACGGCGGTAGGCCGGGTATCGGGCACCCACAGGTCAGTCGGGCTGCAGCGGAAGCTCGACGACGATCGCCGTCCCTTTCCCAGGGCGGCTGATGACCTCGATCGACCCACCCAAGGTCTGCACCCGGTCGCGCAGGCCGATCAGACCCGAACCGCACGCGGGATCGGCGCCGCCGGCGCCGTCGTCGAAAATTGACAGGTGCAGGAGGCCGTCGCGCTCCTCGGCCGCGACGTGCGCGTATGAGGCGCGGGCGTGTTTGGTGGTGTTGGTGAGCGCCTCGGACACGACGTAGTAGGCCGCCACCTCGATGGGGTCCGCGGCACGGGTTTCGGTGCGGATGTCGAGTTCCACCGGGATCGCCGCGCGGCGGGCGAGGGTGCCCAGAGCCGGGCCGAGCCCGCCCTCGGACAGGATCGCCGGGTGGATGCCGCGGGAGATCTCGCGCAGCTCCTCG
>JAODNO010000235.1 GCA_025465235.1 Pseudonocardia sp. | reverse complement strand
GCTCTTCCGATCTCCGTGCGGTCGGAGACCCTGATCGCGGTGTCGATGGCCTCCGTCATCCAGTTGGAGGGCTCGCCGGCCACAGACGTGATGGAGATCCTCGGAATCCTCTACTCGCATGCCGCCGGGCTCGCCGCGCGCCAGGCGACCGACGAGGAGGTCGCCTCGCTGCGGGCGGCCGCGGAGCGCCTGGCCGAGCTCGACGATCTGGACCAGGCGATGAAGGACCTGCTGCACTTCCTGCGGCAGCTCTCCACACTCTCCCGCAACCCCCTGCTCGCCGCGATGTGCGCCTTTCTCGGCGAGGTCCAGGTGGAGTTGGCGATCGAGCTCTCCGAGCGCCGGCTGCTCCCGCTGCGGGAGGTTGCCGGTGCCCTCTACCCGGACCGGATCGCCGTCGTCGAGGCACTGGAGGCGAGGGACGCCGATCGGGCCGTACGGACCACCCGCGCCTTCCACGACCACGCCCTGGAGTTGATCAACTCCTCGCCCACGGCCCAGCAGATACGCATCTCCGATCCCAGCTACACGCGGCTCATCTCGTCGTTGATGAGCACCAAACTGGCCTCCATCACCCGCTGAGGGGTCCGCACCACCACCGGCACCCGGGGACGCCGGGGGAGACAGGGGACGGGCAACCGCCCCCTTCGCACGGGCGCTTCGGCGCAGTCAGGAGGGCGCCGGGCCACCGCGCGCCAGACCACTCGGGACCGTTCAGAGCCGAACACCACGAGGAGCCGCCATGAGTGCCGACGGACGACCAGATCTCGACTCGATCATCAACCGCACCAGCACGTCCCGCTTCCAGACGCTCATCATCGCCATCTGTACGGCGGTCATGATCGTCGACGGGTTCGACACCCAGTCGATCTCCTTCGCCGCTCCCGCCATCGCCGCCACATGGCACGTCCAGGCCTCCAGTTTCGGCTTCGTCTTCGGCATCGGCCTCTTCGGCGGGCTGATCGGTGCGATCACCACCGGTGTGATCGCCGACCGGATCGGCCGCAAGCCGACGCTCATGATCACGGTTCTGCTCTTCGGCCTGGCCTCCCTCGCCACCCCCCTCGCCGATTCGATGGCGACGTTGGGTGTCATGCGGTTCATCACCGGCCTCGGCGTGGGCGGCGCGCTGCCGGGAGCCATCGCGATCGCCGCCGAGTACGCCCCGAAGCGAGCGCGGGCCACGGTCGCCGCAATCACCTTTTGCGGCATACCCCTCGGTTCCGTGATCGGCAGTGTGCTGTCCTCGCAGCTGATCCCCGCCTTCGGCTGGCAGAGCGTCTTCATCGCCGGTGGTCTACTCCCGCTGCTGCTCCTCCCGCTCATCGCCGTGTGCGTGCCGGAGTCCATCCGCTTCCTGGCCCTCAAACACGACCAGGCCGCGATCGCGAAGCTGCTCACCCGGATGGGCATTCCCGAAGCGGAGGCGGCCCGGGTGGAGATCAGATCGGACGCCGAGCCCCGGCGTGCCCCGATGCGGAGCCTCTTCACCGAGGGCCGCGCGCTCGGGACCAGCCTGCTGTCGCTGGCCCTGTTCCTGACGCTGCTGATGGCCTTCCTCGTGGTCAACTGGATCCCCACGCTCGCAACCCGGTCCGGAATCGGGACCTCGGCGGCCATCCTCGGCGTCGCGGCGCTGAACATCGGCGGCATCCTCGGCGCCCTCGTCATCAGCCGGATCTCTCTCCGGCGGGCTCCGGGCATGGTGATCAGCCTGTTCTACGCGCTGGGCGCGGTGGCCATCGCCAGCGTCGGACAGGCCGGCTCGTCCGGTACCTGGTTGCTGATCACCGCGTTCGTCGCCGGCTTCCTCGCCATCGGCGCCCAGATGTGCACGGTCTCGTTGCTCGCCATCTACTACGACACCCGGTTGCGGGCGACGGGTGTCGGCTGGGCCATGGGCTGCGGCCGCGTCGGCGGGATCATCGGCCCGGTCATCGGCGGCGCGCTGATCGCCGCCTCGATCGGCATGGGCGCCATCTTCGTCGTCGCCGGACTCGTCTGCGTGGCCTGCGCGATCACCGTCTTCGCCATCGGCCGCCTCGTCCTGCGCGCGCCGGCGGAGCTCGACGTCGCCGCCCCGAACGCGGCCCCCACCACCTGATCCACAACCCTCGGAGGAACCCATGAAGATCGTCCCCTTCGACGACACCGCCTGGGTCAAGGACCACCCGACCGGGACCATCTCCTTCCAGCACATGCTCAAGGGGGAGCCGAACTCACCGGACAACTTCATGTACATCCTGGGCCGGCAGGACGCCGACTTCTGGATGCCGCGTCACCGCCACAACTTCGAGCAGATACGCCTTCCGGTCCGCGGGGACATGAACCTCGGGCGCGGCATGGTCCTGCAGGAGGGCGAGGTGGGCTACTTCCCGGAAGGCATGGCGTACGGCCCGCAGGACGACCCGCTCGGCGACGCCGCCCCCGGAGAGCGCGTCCAGCTCGTCCTGCAGTTCGGGGGCGCGTCGGGCTACGGGTTCATGAGCATCGAGCAGCGCCGCCAGGCGAGGAAGGAGCTCGCGGAGACCGGCAGGTTCGACGGCAACGACTACCACCGGGCGGACGGCAAGGCGCAGTGGGGGCTCAACGCCATCTGGGAGCACGTCTACGGTGAACGGCTGAAGTACCCCCGGTCGCGCTACAAGGACGTGATCATCGCCGACCCGAAGCGTTTCAGCTGGCTTCCGGTACCGGACGCGGACCACGTGGACCGCAGGTACCTGGGCTCTTTCTCCGAGCGCGGCATGTGGATGGAGATGATCAGGCTCGCCCCGAACGCCCGGTGGTCGTCGACGGAACCCCGCGGGCGGCGATTGATCGTCGTGCTGTCCGGCACCGGCGCCTGCGGGAAGACGCCGGTCGCGCGGCTGACGGCCATCCAGGTCGAACCCGAGGAGACGCTCGACCTATCGGCCGAGACCGAGACCGAGCTCTTCGTCATCGGCCTGCCGCCCGTGCCCGTTCCGCTGGAGAAGTCGCAGGAGTTCGACTACGTGGAGATCACCGACGCCGAACGGCAGGCGGAGCAGGGCACCACCTGAGGCCGTGGCGGGCTCATCCCCA
>JAODNO010000232.1 GCA_025465235.1 Pseudonocardia sp. | reverse complement strand
ATCCCCGGCTCCAGCCGCAGTGTCGTGGCCGAGGCGAAGGACTTGAAGCCCTTCAGCGTCAGGCTCTTGAGATGCACGGGTGGGTTCTCCAGGGGGGGCGGCGGTCGACGCAGATTACCGGCATCCTGCGACGAATCCCTGCGGGCCGCCGCCGGCGTCGCAGCACCGCTCGTCCGGGGAGTGCCTCGCGCAGCCGCTCGAACGCCTGCCGATGCCGGGCCCTACCGACGGGTCCGGCTCGGACGAACATCTCGAGGCCGTCGTCGGTAATCCATGGGCTGAACTTGAGGCAAAATGGCCCATGTTCAGCCGAATGGCGGAACCAGTACGTCTCAATGGTCCTGCAACCTTACGGCCGTGTACAGGCCCAGGCATCGTGGCGGCACCCTGCTCCTCGGCATCACCACCGGGGTGCTGTTGATCGGAGGCGTGGCTCTCGCGGCTCCCCCCGGCGTCGTGCCGACGGACTGGCACGCCGCGCTCGGCGTGGCAGCGGTCGCGTCGGCCCCGGCGGTCGTCCCGATGCCCCGGCGTGCGCCCGCGCCACTGGAGGTGGTGATCGCGCCGCCGCCCCTCCCCGCCGTCGCCCCGCAGACGACGCCCGCCCCTGTCGCCCTACCCACCACCAGCTCGTCCGCGCCGGCGAACGTCGTCTCGGCTCCGCTGACCAGGCGCGAGGTCGTCCGGGCCCCCAGTTTCGCCTACGGCGTCGTCACGGCCACCAACACCAGGCGGCAGTCGGCGGGCTGCCCCGCGCTGAAGCTCGACCCCAGGCTTACTGCCGCCGCCCAGCGGCACGCCTCGGACATGGCCGCCGGTAGCTACTTCTCCCACACGAGCCAGAACGGCACGACGTTCGACGCCAGGATCCGCGCAGCGGGCTACCGCTCCCCGGGTGGGGAGAACATCGCGCAGGGCCAGCAGACGGAGGCCGAGGTGGTGGGCGACTGGATGGCCTCCCCGGGTCACAGGCGCAACATCGTGGACTGCTCGTTCACCGCGATCGGCGTGGGTTTCGACAGCAACGGCAACTACTGGGTGCAGGACTTCGGCCGCTGACCACCCGCTCCACCCCATGCTGCTCACGGCTCGAAGCGGTAGCCCATTCCCGGCTCCGTGATCAGGTGCTTGGGCCGGGAGGGCTCCGGTTCCAGCTTGCGGCGCAGCTGCGCCATGTACACCCGCAGGTAGTTGGTCTCGGTGCCGTAGGTCGGGCCCCACACCGCCCGGAGCAGCTCGCGCTGCCCGACGAGCTTGCCGCGGTGGCGTACCAGGAGTTCCAGCACGCCCCACTCGGTGGGGGTGAGGTGCAGCTCGGTGCCGTCGGCGCGCACCACCTTCTTGGCCGCGAGGTCCACATGGAAGTCCCCGGCATCGACGACGGGCTCCCCGTCCACGGCCGAGACCGCGGCACGACGGACCGCGGCCCGCAGCCGCGCCAGCAGCTCGGCCATCCCGAAGGGTTTGGTGATGTAGTCGTCTGCGCCGGCGTCGAGGGCGCGGACGGTCTCGGGCGCGCCGGTCCGGGCCGACAGCACGATGATCGGGACGGTGCTCCAGCCGCGCAGCCCCTCGATGACCTCGATGCCGTCCATGTCCGGCAGCCCGAGGTCGAGGACGACGACGTCGGGGTGCCCGTCCGCGGCGGCGCGCAGTGCGGCACCGCCGTCGGGGGCCAGCAGGACGTGGTAGCCGTGCGCGGTGAGGTTGATCCGCAGCGCTCGCAGGATCTGCAGGTCGTCGTCGACGACCAGCACGCGGTGCTCGGTCATCGGCCTGCCCCGTTCGACCACGCCGGCATCGAGATGACCACCGTCAGCCCGCCGCCGGGCGTGTCCTCCGCGGTGAGGGAACCGTCCATGGCCTCGGTGAGCCCGCGGGCGACCGACAACCCGAGGCCGACGCCCGTCGCGCCGTCGCGGTCACTGGGCAGCGCGGCGCCGAGCCGTTGGAACGGGGCGAACAGCGCATCCCGCCCGTGCCGGGGCACCCCCGGACCGGAGTCGACGATTCGCAGCTCGACGCGGTCGGCGTAGGAGCTCGCGCGCAGCACGATCGAGGCCCCGGCTGCATAGCGCAGAGCGTTGTCGACGACGTTCGCGACGACGCGCTCCAGCAGGCCGGCGTCTGCGAGAATGTCCGGAAGTGACTCGTCGATGTCCACCGTGACCTTGTCGGCGTTCGGCAGGCCGACGAGCGCCCTGACGGCGACCTCGTCGTACCCGATCGGCGCCAGCAGCGGCGTGACGGTGCCGGAGGCGAGGCGGGCGGAGTCGAGCAGGTTGTCCACGAGCCCGGTGAGCCTGTCGGCCGACTCCTCGATGGTGGCCATCAGCTCCTGGCGGTCCGCCGGTGCCAGCTCGAGGTTCGGGTCCCGCAAGCTGCCGGCCGCAGCCTTGATCGAGGTCAGCGGGCTGCGCAGGTCATGGCCGACGGTCGACAGCAACGCGCTGCGGGTCTCGGTCGCGTGGGCCCTGCGCCGCGAGTCGTCGGCCTCAGCCGCAGCCCGCTGGCTGCGCAGCGCGAGCAGCGCCTGCCCGCCCACGACCTCCAGCAGGCCCCGGTCCGAGGCCGGCAACGAGCGGCCACTGCCGATCAGGTGCAGGTCGTCCTCGATCTCGACGTCGACGTCCGCCTCCTCCGGCGACATGCAGTGCACCGTGCCCGACGAGGCGACGCAGGACCAGTGATCCGATGCCGTGCCACCCGTCCGCCCCAGCAGCGCGACCGAATGCAGGCCGAACGCCTCGCGCACCTTCTCCAGCAGACGGGGCAGCGGATCGCGCCGGGTGAGCACCGTGCGGGCGAACGACGCCAGCAGCGCCGCTTCGGCCCGAGACCGTGCAGCCTGCTGGGCGCGCCTCGCCGCCCGGTCGACGACGATGGCGACGAGCACCGCCACGACCACCATCGCTGCTATCGCCAGCAGGTTCTCCGCCGCGCCGATGGTGAACGAGTAGAGCGGTGGGGTCAGGAAGAAGTTCAGTAGTACGCCGCCGACCACGGCGGCCACCACCGCGGGGCCTAGGCCACCCACCATCGCGACGATGACCGTGGCGAGGAAGAAGAGCACCACATCGGTGGACATGCCGACGACGCCGCGCAGCACAATGCCCGCACCGGTGGCTGCGAGCGGCATGACCGCCGCGAGCACCCAGCCCAGCACCTTCCTGGTGGACGACAACCCGCTGTGCAGCGTCGGGAGCCGCAGTCCGCGACCGGCCTCGTCGTGGGTGACCATGTGCACGTCGATCGAGCCGGAGTCCTGCACCACACGGGCCCCGATCCCCTCGACGAACACCCGCGCCAGCCGGGACCGGCGGGACGTGCCGATCACGAGTTGTGTGGCGTTGGCCCCGCGGGCGAAGTCGAGCAGGGCGGCTGGCACGTCCTCCCCGCCGACCACCGTGTGGAAGCTCGCGCCGACGTCCTCCCCCAGCGTGCGCAGCCGGGCGACGGCTCCGACCGGCGGCCCCGCGAGCCCGTCGCCGCGCAGCACGTGCACGGCCAGCAGGTCGGCGGCTCCGGCCCGCTTGGCGATCCGGGCGGCCCGGCGCAGCACCGTCTCGCTCTCCCGGTCCCCGGTCAGGGCTACGACCACCCGCTCGCGGGTCTCCCAGACCTCGCTGATCTCCTTCTCGGTGCGGTAACGCTGCAGCGCCACGTCCACCTCGTCCGCCACCCAGAGCAGGGCCAGCTCGCGCAGCGCAATGAGGTTGCCCGGCCGGAAGTAGTTCGCCAGCGCCGCATCGACCTTCTCCGCTGCGTAGATGTTGCCGTGTGCCATGCGTCGGCGCAGCGCCTCCGGCGTGATGTCGATCAGTTCGATTTGCTCGGCCCGGCGCACCACCTCGTCGGGCACGGTCTCCTGCTGGCGCACGCCGGTGATCCGTTGGACGACATCGTTGAGCGACTCGAGGTGCTGGACGTTCACCGTGGTCAGCACGTCGATGCCGGCCTCGAGCAGCTCCTCGACGTCCTGCCAGCGCTTGCGGTTGCGCTAGCCGGGTGCGTTGGTGTGGGCGAGCTCGTCGATCAACACGACCTCGGGCTTGCGCGCGAGGACCGCATCGAGGTCGAGCTCGTCGAGGCCCGGGTGGCCCCCGACAGAGCGCCGGGGGATGACCTCGAGGCCCTCCAGCAGGTCCGCGGTCTTCGAGCGGCCGTGGGTCTCGACGAGCCCGACGACGACATCGGTGCCCCGCTCCGCGCGGCGGCGGGCCTCACCGAGCATGGCGTAGGTCTTCCCGACCCCGGGCGCCGCGCCGAGGTGGATCCGCAGCTCTCCACGCCTGCTCACGGCATCGATTCTGCCCTCGGTAGCCAATCCCGGGAGCCCCCTCGGACCGCCGCGGGCTGCGGAACAATGTCCTGCGATGCGGGGGGAATCCGGCAGGCGAGGCCGCGGCATACCGCGGCGGAGGGACGGATCCCGTGCAGGACCCACACGTGCTGCAGGTGGTCGTCGTGGTCGGCTGCGCCGTCATCGGCCTCACCTGGCTGGCGGCGTGGTTGCGGATCGCGTCGCCGATCGTGCTTCTGCTCGGCGGCGTTCCGCTGGCCTTCATCCCGTGGACTTCCGACGTGCTGCTGCAGCCGGAGGTCGTGCTGCTGGTGTTCCTGCCGGCGCTGCTCTACTGGGAGTCGCTCACCACGTCGCTGCGCGAGATCCGGTCCAACCTCCGGGTGGTCGCTCTGTCGTCCGTGCTTCTGGTGCTGGCCACCGCGGGCGTGGTGGCCGTGGTCGGGCACGCGCTGGGGCTGAGCTGGCCGGTCGCCTGGGTGCTCGGCGCAGTGGTGGCCCCCACCGACGCCACCGCGGTTGCGGCCGTGGCGGGCCGGATGCCGCGGCGCACCCTCACCACGCTGCGGGCCGAGAGCCTCGTCAACGACGGCACGGCGCTCGTCGTCTTCGCGCTTGCGGTCTCCGTCGCCACCGGAGAGCAGCTGTTCAGCTGGACGTCGGCGATCGGGGCCTTCGCGCTCTCCTACATCGGGGGTGCTCTGGCCGGGCTGGTGGTCGCCTGGCTCGCCGTGCGAGCCCGCAACCTGGTGCGCGACCCGCTGCGGGAGGCCACCGTCAGCCTGCTCACCCCGTTCGCCGCGTTCCTGCTGGCCGAGGAGCTGCACGCGTCCGGCGTGTTGGCCGTCGTCGTGTGCGGGCTGACGATGAGCCAGGTCGGTCCGCGGGTGATCGGCGCGCGGACCCGAATCCTGACCGAGGCGTTCTGGCGCGTCACCACGTTCGTGCTGAACGGCACCCTGTTCGTGCTCGTCGGACTCCAGCTGCGCGGTGCCGTGGACAGGCTGTCGTCGACATCCCTCGGGGGCGCGGCGATGCAGGCCCTGCTCGTCTCGGGTGTGGTGATCGGCACGCGGCTGCTCTGGTTCAACCTCACCCCCTACGTCATGCGCGCGGTCGACCGGCGGCCCCAGCAGCGGCTGCGCCGGGTGAGTTTCCGGCAGCGTCAGCCGCTGGCGTGGGCCGGGTTCCGCGGCGGGGTCTCGCTGGCCGCGGCGCTCGCCATCCCGCACGACGTCCCCGGCCGCGACCTGATCGTGCTGATCACCTTCGGGGTCATCCTGGTGACGCTGCTCGTCCAGGGCCTGACCCTGCCCGCGGTGCTCCGCTGGGCACGGCTGCCCGACGACGACGGCGTGGCCAGGGAGCAGGCCCTCGCCGAGCGGACCTCCACCGAGGCGGGGTTGTCCGCATTGCCGGCGATCGCCCAGCGGTTGGGCATCGGGCCCGCGGTCGTGGAGCGGGTGCGGGCCGACTACGAGGAGCACCTGCGCGTACTGGCCAACCCGCTGATGCCGGCCGACGACCCGGCCCTCGCCGCGGAGCGCGTCGAGCACGCGGACGACAAGCGGCTGCGTGCGGCACTGATCGCCGAGAAGCGGGCCGCGGTGGTGCGGCTGCGGGACGCGCGGAAGATCGACGACATCGTGCTGCGCCGGCTGCAGACCCGTCTCGACGCCGAGGAGGTGCGGCTCAGCGCTCCGTCGCCCGAACCGGATTGACACGCCCGTGCGCGCGGACCGGCGCCGCCGTGGCGACGGTCCCCGCCCGGAGGGAGCGGGCGTAGCGGTCAGCGCTGGGCCTCCTGCAGCTCCTGGTTCAGCGTGGTGACGTTGACCGTCGGCTCGCCGAGGAAGCCCAGGATGCGCCCGGACGTCGCGTGGGCGACGAGGCCGCGAACCGTGTTCTCGGAGAGTCCGGTCACGCGCGCGATACGGGGAACCTGCAGCGCCGCGTAGGCCGGGCTGATGTCCGGGTCAAGCCCGGAGCCCGACGCGGTCACCGCGTCGGCGGGCACGAGCGCGGGGTTGACGCCCTCCCGCTGGGCGATGAGCTCTCGCCGCTGGTTGACGAGGTCGAGCAGCTTCTGGTTGAACCCGCTCAGGTTGGAGCCGCCCGAGGTGCTGGTGTCGGCCGGGCCCAGCGGGTCGGACGACGAGGCTGATGGCCGGGTGTGGAAGTACGGGTCGGCCGCGGGGTTGGCCGCGACCGGGTCGACCCCGATCAACGACGACCCGGCGGGCGTGCCGTTCGCGGCGTAGACGATCGAGCCCGCCGACTTGGCCGCCAGCCCGGGGATCTGCCCCACGCCGTACACGACCAGCGGGTACACGATCCCGCAGAGAATGGTGAACGCGATCAGTACGCGTAGCCCGGTGGCGGTCTGGCGCCACAGCATGGTGAGCATGTCTCAGATCCCTGGAATCAGGCGGACGAGCAGGTCGATGACGAAGATCCCGACGAACGGCATCACCACACCGCCCAGGCCGTAGATCAACAAATTGCGGCGCAGCAGGTTCGCCGCGCTCGTGGGCCGGTACTGCACACCGCGCAGGGCCAGCGGGATCAGCGCCACGATGATCAGCGCGTTGAAGATGACCGCCGACAGGATCGCCGACTGCGGTGTGGCCAGATGCATGATGTTCAGTAGGCCGAGCGACGGATAGATCGCCACGAACATCGCCGGCAGGATCGCGAAGTACTTCGCCAGGTCGTTGGCGATGCTGAACGTGGTGAGCGCGCCGCGGGTGATGAGCAGCTGCTTGCCGATCTCGACGATCTCGATGAGCTTGGTCGGGTCCGAGTCGAGGTCGACCATGTTGCCGGCCTCCTTGGCCGCCGCGGTCCCCGTGTTCATCGCCACCCCGACGTCGGCCTGTGCCAGCGCGGGCGCGTCGTTGGTGCCGTCGCCGGTCATCGCGACCAGCCGGCCGCCCTCCTGCTCTTTCTTGATCAACGCCATCTTGTCCTCGGGCGTCGCCTCCGCGAGATGGTCGTCCACCCCCGCTTCGGCCGCGATCGCCCGCGCCGTCCGCGGGTTGTCACCGGTGATCATCACCGTGCGGATGCCCATCGCCCGCAACTCGGCGAACCGTGCCGCCATACCGGGCTTCACCACGTCCGACAGCCGGATCACGCCCAGCACACGCGCGCCGGTGCCGTCCGGGGAGCCCCCTTCGGCGACGACGAGCGGTGTACCGCCCCCATCGGAGATCTCATCGACCACGGCGTCGACCTGGTGGTCGCTCTTCGCCGTCCACTTCGCCACCGCCGACGCAGCGCCCTTGCGCACCGACCGCCCGCCGATGTCGACACCCGACATGCGGGTCTGCGCGGTGAACGCCACGAACTCGGCGACGGCCTCGGCCGTCGTGGCCTCGCCGGGCAGCCCGTGCTCGCGAGCGCAGAGCGTGATGATGCTGCGGCCTTCCGGGGTCTGGTCGGCCAGGCTCGAAAGCCGGGCCGCCACGGCGAGGTCCGTGAGGCTGACCCCGGAGACCGGGATCAGCTCCGTCGCCTGCCGGTTGCCGAAGGTGATCGTGCCGGTCTTGTCCAGCAGCAGCGTGTCGATGTCACCGGCGGCCTCGACCGCGCGACCGGACGTGGCCAGCACGTTTCGCTGCACCAGCCGGTCCATGCCCGCGATACCGATCGCCGACAGCAGCGCACCGATCGTCGTCGGGATCAGGCAGACGAGCAGGGCGGTCAGCACGATCAGCGACTGGTTCACACCCGCGTAGGTGCTCATCGGCGCCACCGCGACCACGGCCAGCAGGAAGATGATCGTCAACACCGCCAGCAGGATCGTCAGCGCGATCTCGTTCGGCGTCTTCTGCCGGGAGGCACCCTCGACCAGCGCGATCATCCGGTCGACGAACGACTCGCCCGGCTTCGTCATGATCTTCACGACCACCCGGTCCGACAACACCGTGGTGCCGCCGGTGACCGAGCTGCGGTCACCACCCGCCTCCCGGATCACCGGCGCGGACTCCCCGGTGATCGCCGACTCGTCGACCGTCGCGATGCCCTCCACGACGTCACCGTCGCCCGGGATCGTCTCGCCGGCCTCGACGACCACCAGGTCGCCGAGGCGGAGCTCGGTGCCCGGCACCTGCTCCTCCGCACCCGAGGAGGTCAGCCGCCGCGCGACGGTCTCCTTCTTGGTGCGCCGCAGCGATTCGGCCTGCGCCTTGCCCCGGCCTTCGGCCACCGCCTCGGCCAGGTTCGCGAACAGCACGGTGAACCACAGCCACACCGCGATCCACCACGCAAACACGGTGGGCTGGAGGATCGCCATCACCGTGACCACGACCGACCCGACCCAGACCACGAACATGACCGGGTTGCGCAGCTGGGTGCGGGGGTCGAGCTTGCGCAGCGCCTCCGGGATCGACTCCCACAGCTGGTGGGGATTGAACGCCCCGGCCTTGACGGCGTGGG
Organism: Pseudonocardia sp.; assembly: GCA_025465235.1. GTDB lineage: Bacteria > Actinomycetota > Actinomycetes > Mycobacteriales > Pseudonocardiaceae > Pseudonocardia. The sequence continues at coordinate 3,221 of JAODNO010000232.1, read as the reverse complement.
CCTCGGCCGGCGTTTCCGTGGGTCGTTCTTTCAGTTCAATGCTCATGACAGAGCCTCCGCGATGGGCCCGAGAGCGAGGGCCGGGAAGAAGGTGAGCGCCGCGACCAGAATCAACGTGCCGCCGACCAGAACGCCGAACATGGCTCCTTCGGTGGGCAGCGTGCCTGCGCCGGCTTCGACCCGTTTCTGCTTGGCCAGCGAGCCGGCAAGCGCGAGGACCGCGAGGATCGGCACGAAGCGGCCGAACAGCATCGCCAGCCCGAGCGTCACCTGGAAGAAGTCGCTGGTGACCGTGAGGCCGCCGAACGCGCTCCCGTTGTTGTTGCCTGCGGACGCATAGGCGTAGAGGACCTCGGAGAAGCCGTGCTCGCCGGAGTTGCCCATCGAACCGAGCGTGCTGGGCAGCGCGATGGCCAGCCCGGCGCCGACGAGGACCAGTGCGGGCATCGTGAGGATCGAGATCGAAGCCATCGTGACCTGCACGCGGCCGAGCTTCTTGCCCAGGTACTCCGGGGTGCGCCCGACCATCAGACCGGCCAGGAACACGCCGATGATCGCGATCACGAGGATGCCGTACAGGCCGGTACCGGTGCCACCGGGCGCGACCTCACCGAACAATATGTTGGTCATCGCCAACCCGCCCGCGCCACCGGTGAAGCTGTCGAGCTGACCGTTGATCGCGCCCGTTGACGTGCCCGTCGTGGAGATGCCGAAGAGGATCGAGCTCGGTATCCCCAACCGGACCTCCTTGCCCTCCATGGCCGCGCCCGCGGCAACGGTGGCCGGGCCGTTGGGGTGCGTCTCCGCCAGCCAGGCGAGCGTGACGAACGTCAGCCAGATGACCCCCATCACCGAGACGAGGACGAGACCCTGCCGAGTGCTGCGCACCATCGTGCCGAACGTGCGGGTGAGGCACACCGGGATCACCAGCAACAGGAAGATCTCGATGAAGTCGCTCAGCGCGTTCGGGTTCTCGAACGGGTGCGCGGAGTTGGCGTTGAAGATGCCGCCGCCGTTCGTCCCGAGCTCCTTGATCGACTCCTGCGACGCCGCCGGAGCCAGCGGCAGCGTGTGCTGCGCGCCGTCCACGCCGGTGACCGTGACGCCGGAGTGCAGCGACATCACCACGCCCGTGGCGATCAGGATGATCGCGAAGACGAAGGAGAGCGGCAGCATCAGCCGGATGACGCCTCGGGTCAGGTCGACCCAGAAGTTGCCCAGCCGGTCGGTGCTGTGCCGGATGAAACCGCGGATCAGCGCGATTGCGACCGCGATGCCGACCGTCGCGGACAGGACGTTCTGCACGGTCAGGCCGGCCATCTGAACCGTGTTGCCGAGCGTCGTCTCGGGCACGTACGACTGCCAGTTCGTGTTGGTCACGAACGAGATCGCGGTGTTGAACGCCGTCGAGGGCGTGACCCCGCCATGCCCGAAGGCCATCGGGAGGAACGCCTGCAACCGCTGCATCAGGTACAGCAGCACGACCCCGACGAAGGAGAAGCCCAGCACACCCATGGCGTAGGTGGTCCAGCGTTGCTCGGCGTCAGGATCGACCCGGAGCAGCCTGTAGAGGGCCTTCTCCACGCGCCAGTGCTTGTCGGTCGTGAAGATGTGCGCCATGTAGTCGCCGAGCGGCTTGTAGACGAGCGCGAGCAGCAGGAGCAAGGCGACAATCTGGAGGATGCCCGCGAGTGTGTCGCTCATGACTGCGCCTCCGCGGGAAAGATCACGTCAGCGCGCATCAAAACCGCTCCGGACGCAGCAGCGCTACGAATAGATAGATGAGCAGGCCGAGTGCGATGAGCCCGCCGACGACGTATGCAGCGGCGTTCACAGTGACTCGAGCCCCCTCATGATCAGGGCGAGGACCGCGAAACCTGCGATCGCCAGCACCACGTAGGCCAGGTCGGCCATTCGTTACCCCTCCACCAGACACACCGGTCCGCCGCAGCGACGGACCGGTGCGCGAGCATCGCCGGATCGGAGGAGGCGCAGTGGGCCACGAACGGCGCGTTGACGCGTGGGACCCGTGGCGTTGACGCGATCCTGACGGTCGCGTGGCGGCGCTCACGCGCCGCCCGGTCCGACCCGATCGAGCCGCACCTGCGACACCCTGACAACGACCGGTGGGGTGGGGCGGTCCGTGCGGGCGGCCCCGACGCGCCGGCACGGAGCGTGGCAGGCCCGCCCCGCAGGCACCGCATCGCCTCTCGGCTCGCACCTGGCGGGGACGGACCAGGACCGTCAGCCGGTGGGCGGGGCCACCGGCGAGCTCTGCGGGGCGGGCGGGGCCGGCGGGACCGGCAGGACCGCCGACGGCACGGGTGAGGACGGCAGTGCCGGGGTGGCCGGCAGTGCCGGGGTGGCCGGCGGGGCCACTGCGGTGCTGGCTGCGGAGGTCGGCTGCAGGGTGGCCGACGGCACCGCGACGAGCAGCGGCACTGGCGGAATCGTGACGCACTGACCGGTGCGCGGGTCGTAGTCGGTCGTGCCGCGCGGGTAGGGGCTGGCCGGGCTCGCCGCCGACCCGCCGGACCGGAGATCGTCCTCGCAGGAGAAGCTCCCGGAGGTGTCGATCGCCCTCCCGTCCTGGTCGAACAGGTACACCCCGGTCAGCGGGTTGCCGGCGGCGTCGACGGGCCGGATGTCGAGGATCTGCCGGTCCATGTCCTGCCACAGTCCAGGCTGGTAGAGATGAGCCGAGTAGCCGCCGGTCGTCGGGGAGTACCCCAGCACGCCCGATCCGGTCGAGAGCAGCGCGTCCAGCGCCAGCACCGCCGCGAGAGTGTTGAGCGGCACCACCGCCCAGAGCTGACGCCGGTCACGGCGCGTGCGGTGGCCGAGCCAGACCGACGCCGGCACCGTCACCAGCGACAGCAGCACGACCAGGGCCGGGTCGGCGCTCACGAGCACGGCCAGCACCAGCGCCGCAGCGACCACGGCACGGATCACCCACCACGCCGGCTGCAGGCTCACCAGGAAGTCCGCGACCCCGCGCGCTGTCGTTCCCGGGGCGGGCCTGCTGCCCGCGAGCCGGCGGACCAGCGGCAGCGCGGCCACCGTGGGCACCCCCGGGCCGTCCCGGGTGAGAAGCGGGAGCCCGGCCAGCGCGATGAGCAGCCCCAGCAGCACGGCCTCGGGCGCGGACGCGGCGGCACCGAGCGCCACCAGCAGGACCGACCCGACGAGGCCCGCGACCGCGAACCACGCCGCCGCCGACC
>JAODNO010000177.1 GCA_025465235.1 Pseudonocardia sp. | reverse complement strand
CGTCGGCTGCTCAGAGTCCCGGGTCCGGTGCCGAACCGGCGGCCGTCAGAAGCTCGTCGAGGTCCGCGGCCGGTACAGGTGACGCAGCCCGGGTAGCGTCTGGCACGGCATTCAGGGTGCGAACGCCGGCTCGAATGGCCCAGGACCAGCGGCGCACTGCGCTCGGCCTCAGCGGGCTGCGCGTTCCGCCTCGGCGAGAGCGTGGGCCGCGGTGACGAGGCCGAGATGGCTGAACGCCTGGGGGAAGTTGCCCAGGAGTTCGCCCGTCGTGCTGTCGATCTGCTCGGCGAACAGTCCGAGGGGGGTCGCGCACCGTGCTGCGCGGTCCAGTACGGCACGGGCGCGAGAGGTCTGGCCGGTGATCGCGAGGGCGTGAGCCAGCCAGAAGGTGCAGAGCAGGAAGGTGCCCTCCGTGGAGTCGAAACCGTCGTCGCCGCGGTAGCGGTAGAGCAGCCCGCGCTCGTCGGCCAGGCCCCGCTCGACGGCATCGATGGTCGCGTGCAGCCCGGGATGATCAGGGGGCAGGAACCCGACGATGGCGAGCAACAGCACCGAGGCGTCCAGCTCGTCGGAGCCGAAGGTCTGGGTGAACGCCCCCGCGTGGTCGCTCCAGCCCTGCGTGAGGATGGCGTCGCGGATCTCGCGGTGTGCCGCCGCCCAGGTGGTCGCTCGGTCCTGGTCCGGTTGCAGCACATCGCTCATCGCCAGCCCCCGGTCCACGGCTACCCAGCACATCAGCTTGCTGTGCAGGAAGGGGCGGCCCGGACCGCGCATCTCCCAGATTCCCTGGTCGTCGTCCTTCCAGCGGGCGGCAGCGGCATCGACGGCGGAGACGAGGAACGTGCGTGTCGGGTCATCCAGCTCACCCAACTGGCCCCGGAGCGTGTAGGCGGCGTCGAGGAGCGCGCCGTAGACGTCGAGCTGGCGTTGTCGCCAGGCATCGTTGCCGGTCCGGACCGGGCCGCTGCCCCGCCAGCCCGACAGGTGGGGGAGTTCCCGTTCGGACAGGTCCCGCTCGCCGCCGACGCCGAACATGATCTGCAGGTCCTGCCCAAGGTGGAGTTGCGTCGCCGCCGCGGTGGCGAGGAAGGAGAAGAACCGGACTGCCTCGTCCGGGCAGGCCGCGATCCACAGCCCCTGCAGGGTCATGCTGGCGTCCCGTACCCAGGTGAACCGGTAGTCCCAGGTACGGCCGCTCCCCACGCCCTCGGGCAGGCTGGTGGTCGGAGCTGCGGCCACCGCGCCGGTGCGTGCGCAGGTGAGGCCCTGCAGCACCACGCCGCTGTGGTGTACCAGGTCGCGGTGCGGACCCTCATAGCGCTGGTGCAGCTGCGACCAGCTCCGCCATGCCTCGTCCGTGGTGTCGAGACCCTGTCGGATCTGCCGGGAGCTCCAGGGGGCCGGGGCCGGGTCCCAGGCGCTCCCCTGGGTCAGGGCGAAGGCCAGCTCCTGCCCTTCCGCCAACGTCACCACCGCATGGGCGGTGCCCTCGTCCACGTCCATGTCGACTTCCGTGCTGAGGACCAACACCGTCGCACCGCCGTGCGCCACCACGGCATGACGCTCGCGGCTCAGCCAGGGCTGCACCAGCCCGAACTCCGGGCGCGGGCAGTACTCGACGCGCACGGTCACCTCTCCGCGGACGCAGCGCACGGCCCGCAGCAGGACGCCAGGCGCGTTCCGCCCGAGCTGGTGACCCCGGTCCTCCCGGCCCAGCGCCATGGCCTCGGTCAGCAGCAGGTCACCGTCCGGGGCGCCCCATGTCGTCTCGAGGACGAGCCCCGAGGGTCGGTAGCGGCGCCTGCTGGCCGATCCGCCGATGGCCGGGGCGATCAGGAAGTGGCCTGCCGCCTGGTCGAGCAGTCGCGCCAGGACCGGCGGGCTGTCGAACCGGGGCAGGCACAGCCAGTCCACGGACCCTGCGCTGGTCACCAGCGCCGCCGCCCCGCAGTCCGACAACAGCGCGTGCTGGTCCAGCGGTACGTCGCTCACCGCACTCCCTCGCTGCGCTCGGTCGACGCTTCGCGAAGGCGCTGTGACACTGATTCGCTCGCTCACCGCGGCTCAGTCCCGCAACCTGCCCCGATGATGACGCAGCCAGTCGTACCACGCGTCGAGACCGTCCCCGCGGGTCGCCGAGATCTCCAGCACCTCGACAGCGGGGTTCGCGCGTCGGGCGTAGGACACACAGTCGGCCACGTCGAAGTCGACGTAGGGGAGCAGGTCGACCTTGTTCACCAGCATCAGGTCGGCCGTGCGGAACATGTGCGGGTACTTCAGCGGCTTGTCGGCCCCCTCGGTCACGGACATGATCACCACGCGGCCGGCCTCCCCGAGATCGAACAGGGCCGGACAGACCAGGTTTCCGACGTTCTCCACGAAAAGCAGGGAACCCGGCTCGGGGGCGAGGGCGTGGAGCCCCTCGGCAACCATGTCGGCGTCGAGGTGGCAGCCCGCGCCGGTGTTGATCTGGACGACGCGCGCTCCGGTCGCGCCGATCCGCTGGGCGTCGATCAGGGTCTCCTGGTCACCCTCCAGGACCGCGCACCGCACTTCGTCGCCGAGATCACGGATCGTACGGGTGAGCAGGGTGGTCTTGCCCGAGCCGGGCGAGCTCATCAGGTTGAGCGCGATGACGCCCCGGTCCGCGAGCCACCGGCGGTTGCGCCCGGCGAGGTCGTCATTCTTCGCCAGCAGGTCGACCTCGAGCGCGACGGTCCGCGTGTCCGGTTCCGCGCGGACGGGAGCCCTGTGCGGGTGCCCATGTCCGTGCCCGTGGCGGTGCTCCTCCGACAGGTCCGTCACCCGCACGCCGGCGTCATCCGAACAGCCACATGTCGCACACACGCTCAGACCACCTCGACCTCTCGGATCCGCAGCTCTCGCCCGCCCTGCACCTCGACGTCGGCGCTGCCGCAGTCGTCGCACAGGGGCAGCACCTCGCCGGTCTCGAACGCCGCCCCACAGGTGCGGCACACCGCCCGCCCCGGTGGCTCGTCGATCTCGAGGGCCGCGCCCTCGCACGTGGTGCCGGCCGCGACCATCTCGAAGCAGAACCGGACGGCGTCCGGCACGAGACCGGACAGCCGGCCGACCTCCAGCCGGATCCGGCACACTCGTGCGTCCTGCATCCGCTGCGTCACCGTGGTGACGACGGTCTGGGTGATGGAGAGCTCGTGCATCGTCGGGCGAGGGCTAACAGATCCGGGGCAGGGGATCGCCCACCAGCAGGTCCACGATCCGGGTGCCGCCGAAGGCCGTTCGTAGCAGCACCAGCCCCGGCGGGTCGTCCTTGATGGTGCCGATCACCGCCGCGCCGTCGCCGAGCGGATGCGCGTGCAGGGCCGCGAGCGCAGCATCGGCCTGCTCCGCCGCCACGACCGCGACGAGCCTCCCCTCACACGCGACGTACAGCGGGTCGATGCCGAGCAGCTCGGACGCCCCGTTGACGACCGGCCGCACGGGCAACGCGGCCTCGTCGAGCACCACGGCAACCTGCGAGGCCACCGCGACCTCGTTGCAGATCGTGGCGACACCGCCGCGGGTGGCGTCGCGGAGCAGGCGGACCCCGTCGCCCGCCGCGTCGAGCAGCCCCGCGGTGATCTCGTGCAGCGGCGCGGTGTCGGAGACGATGTCAGCGGAGATGTCGAGCTCGCCGCGCGCGAGCATCACGGTGACGCCGTGGTCGCCGATGGGGCCCGAGACGAGTACGACGTCGCCCGGCTGCGCGGCCGCGGCCGAGAGCACGACGGGGCGTTCCAGCACACCGACGCCTGCTGTGTTGATGTAGCAGCCGTCGGCCTTGCCCCGCTCGACCACCTTGGTGTCGCCGGTGACGATCTGCACGCCTGCGGCTTCTGCGGCGGCGGCCATGGACGCCACGATGCGCTGCAGGTCCGCGACCGGGAAGCCCTCCTCGAGGATGAAACCGCAGGACAGGTACAGCGGCCGGGCGCCGCACATCGCGAGGTCGTTGACCGTGCCGTTGACCGCGAGGTCGCCGATGTCGCCCCCGGGGAAGAACAGCGGGGACACCACGTAGGAGTCGGTGGTGAAAGCGAGCCTGCCGGTCACTCCGTTCGACCACGCCGGGGCGAGCTGCGCGCCGTCCTCCAACTGCTCCAGCACCGGGTTGCGGAACGCGTCGAGGAACACCGCCTCGATGAGCGTCTGCGTGGCCTTCCCACCCGCGCCGTGGGAGAGCGTGATCCGCTCCTCCTTGATCTTCGCCTTGCGGGCGCGGGCCTTCGCGATCCGGGCCAGCACCTGCTCCTCACGGGTGAGGTGCTCGGCGCCCGCATGGGCCGCGACGGCCTCCTCCGCCCAGTTCGCCCTGACCGGGATGTTCGAGCCGAGGTCCCGGGTCATGTCCGGGTCGCCTCCTTGACGCGCTCCCGGCTGAACCGGCCGAAGTTGTAGTACGCGGCACACGCTCCCTCGGACGAGACCATGCAGGTGCCGATGGGCGTCTCAGGCGTGCATGCGGTGCCGAAGACCTTGCACTCCCACGGCTTGAGGACGCCCTTGAGCACCTCGCCGCACTGGCAGGCCTTCGGATCGGCCACCCGCACGCCCGGCACGGAGAAGATCCGCTCCGCGTCGAACTGGGCGTAGCGCTCCCTCACCTGTAGCGCGGAGTGCGAGATGAAGCCCAGTCCGCGCCACTCGAAGTGCGGCCGCAGCTCCATCACCTCGCCGATCACCTGCAGCGCCTTGGCGTTGCCGTTCCACGGCACCACGCGCGCGTACTGGTTCTCGATCTCGCAGCGGCCCTCCTTCAGCTGCAGCAGCAGCTGGTAGACCGACTGCAGGATGTCGAGCGGCTCGAAGCCGGCGCAGACCAGCGGCTTGCCCGCGTCGCGGGCGATCCACTCGTAGGGCCGGCACCCGATCACGGTGGAGACGTGGCCAGGGCCGATGAAGCCGTCCAGCCGCAGGTCGGGGGAGTCGAGGATCGCCTTGATCGCCGGGATGATCGTGACGTGGTTGCAGAAGATCGAGAAGTTGTCGAGGCCCTCGGCGGCTGCACGCAGCACAGTCATCGCGGTGGACGGCGCGGTGGTCTCGAAGCCGATGGCCATGAAGACCACGCGCTTGTCGGGGTTCTTCCGCGCGATCTTCAACGCGTCGAGCGGTGAGTAGACCATCCGGATGTCGGACCCGGCGGCCTTTGAGTCGAAGAACGACCCGCGCCCTCCTGGCACCCGCAGCATGTCGCCGAAGGTCGTGAGGATGACGTCGTCGCGCTCGGCGATGGCGATGGCGT
>JAODNO010000167.1 GCA_025465235.1 Pseudonocardia sp. | reverse complement strand
GGCGGGATGGGAATGTGATCATGACTCACCCCGTGGTGGTGTACGGCGTCTCCGGCTACACCGGGCGACTGGTCTGCGAGTACCTGCGCGAGCTGCACGTCCCGTTCGTGGCTGCCGGCCGGGACGGCAAGAAGGTGCAGGCCGTCGTCGAGAAGATCCCCGGCATCGACACCGTCGAGCATGAGATCGTCGAGGTCAACCACGACGTCGAGTCGTTGACCGAGCTGTTCCGCGGCGCGAAGGTCGTCTGCAACACAGTCGGCCCGTTCATCAAGTATGGACCGGAGGTCGTGGAGGCCGCGCTCGCTGCGGGCTGTCACTACACCGACACCACGGGCGAGCAGGACTGGCTGATCGAGGCGCAGACGCACTGGGGCAAGGGCTTCGCCGACGCCGGGCTGCTGCTCTCGCCGTGCATCGCGCAGATGTACACGACCAGTGAGATTGCGGCGAACATCGCGCTGGAGACGCCGGGCCTCGACGCACTCGACATCCTGGTGCTGTGGAAGGGGTTACCCACCTTCGCGTCCACCCAGACGATCTTCACAATCCTCAAGGCGGACTGGTTCCACCTGGTCAACAACGAGTACGTGGCCTGGGACCACCAGGCGACCCGGGAGTGCGTCGTGCCCGGTCAGCACGCCACTGCGCTCACCGTGCCGTGGGGCGGCATGGCGCACCCGGTCTGGTTTAAGAACGACCCGCGCGTCGCGACGGTGACCGCGACGGGCGGTGTGCTGGACCGCGCGGTGATGGACGGCGTGGTGGCGACGACCGGGATGTTCGAGGAGCAGATCCGGCCGCTGGAGCCCGCGGCACAGGAGGCGGCGCTCTCCGAGATCGCCGCGGGACTGCAGTCGGACATGCCGCCGCGCGAGAACCCGCGGGTGAACACGTCGATCGACTCCGTGTACGCGTCGGGCCCGCTCGGGCGTGCGCACGTCGCCATACACGGCAACTCCAACTACAAGCAGACGGGGCTGCTGCAGGCCTATGCGGCCTACTCCCTGCTGCAGCAGCCGCCGCGCCGCACCGGGTTCGCGTCGGCGTGCCAGGCGTTCGGGCATCGCGAGCTGCTAGGTGTCCTGCGGCAGTTCGGGCTCGTGCTAAAGCCCGTCGTGACGGTCCACGACTGAGCGGGGACCGGACGAAGGGGACGGCATCGATGTCACTGACGTTCTACCTGGAGAAGGGCGCCTCTCTCGGTCGCGACGCCCCATGCCTGACCCTCGACGGGAAGTCCCTGTCCTACCGCGAAGTCGTCGAGCTGTCCCACGCGGTCGCCCGAGCGCTGCGGCGCTCGGGCGTCCGCCTCGGGGACAAGGTGGGGATCCTGTCGGGGAACGACCCGGTTGCGTTCGCCTGCGTCTTCGGGATCGCGCGGGCCGGGGCGGTGTGGTGCCCGATCAACCCGCGCAATGGCGCCGCAGAGAACCAGGAGCTGCTGGAGCTGTTCGACTGCCGGGTACTCATCCACCAGGAGCCGTTCGCCCCGCTGGTCAAGGAGATCGGGCCGGGGCTGGACACCACCGTCCAGCTCGGTGACGAGTTCGACGCATGGCTTGCTGCGGCCGCGCAGGACCCGCCCGTCGAGGCGCCCCCACCCGAGGACGTGGTGGCGATTGTCGGAACCGGGGGGACGACGGGGCGCCCGAGGGGTGTCATGCTCACCGATCGCAACCTCGAGACGATGTCGGCGATCACGCTGATGAGCTACCCCTTCGAGGGCAGGCCCACCTATCTCGCGCTGGCACCCTTGACCCACGCCGCCGGGGTGCTCTGCTTCCCGGTCATGGCCCGCGGCGGGGAGATTGTCGTGGTGGCCAAACCGGACGTCGGGGAGTTCCTGCGGCTCGTCGAGCGGCACCGGGTCACCCACACGTTCCTGCCGCCCACCCTGATCTACATGCTTCTCGCCCACGAGGCACTGGACTCCACGGACCTGGGCTCCCTGCAGTGCTTCTGGTACGGCGCGGCTCCGATGTCCGCGGCGCGGCTGGCCGAGGCGTGCGAGCGGATCGGGCCGATGGCGCAGCTATTCGGACAGTCCGAGGCGCCGATGATGATCTCCACGATGTCCCCGGCGGACCACCGCCGCTCGGACGGCTCGATCGCCACAGAGCGGCTCTCCTCCGCAGGCCGCCCGTCCCCACTGGTCACCGTCGCCATTATGGGTGAGGATGGCGGACTGCTTGGGTCGGGCGAGCGGGGCGAGATCGTCGTCCGCAGCTCGCTGGTGATGGCCGGCTACTACAAGAACCCAGTGGCCACGGCAGAGGCCGGCAAGCACGGCTGGCACCACACAGGAGACATCGGCTACCTCGACGACGACGGGTTCCTGTTCATCGTCGACCGGGCCAAGGACATGGTCATCACCGGGGGCTTCAACGTCTATTCTGCCGAGGTCGAGCAGGCACTGATGGCCCACAAGGCCGTGCGTGACTGCGCCGTCATCGGCCTGCCCGACGACAAGTGGGGCGAGCGGGTCACCGCGGTCGTCCAACTTCAGCCGGACACAACCGTGGAGGCCGACGCACTGATCGCGTTCGTCAAGGAGCGGATCGGGAGCGTCAAGGCGCCCAAGCAGATCGAGATCTGGCCCGACCTTCCCCGCTCGACGGTCGGCAAGGTCCTCAAGACCGACATCCGCCGCGAACTCCTCAGCTGAGCGCCGTGTCAGTTGGTTCTGCGGAGTACGGCGACCTCGTGGCGTAGGACGAGCGGCTCGAGGTCTTTGGACGCCGGTGGCGGCCGAGCAGCAACAGCCATCAGGTAGAAAGGCGTAACGACACGCTCACGATCATGCCGCGCCGCTGGAGAACGCCGATCGCCGCAGGTCATGAGCTCAGGCCGACTTCCGGAACCCCACAGGGTTCGAGTCCCTCCGGGCGCACAAATAGCCGATGACGTGCGGAAACCAACCACACCGCGGCGGCCGGGGGCGACGATCGCGGCTCGGACGGCGAGCAGGCGAGCCCGACACTCGCCAGCAGCATCACTGCAAGGAGCAGTGCTCGTCTGCCCAACCTGCCCACGTGACCTCCGAGCCGTTGGATCCGGTGGTACCCGACCGCCAGGTTGTCGCTGGGTGGGCAGGCGTTAACCCTCGCTGCCACCCACAGCCGGTGACGCCGCTCGCGACCAGGCGAGACAGAGGGCGCGGGTGAAACGCCCGGGGCGCGACTGACGAATCCGATTGACGCTCCTGGTGGCCGGCGCTTCCTTCGTGCTGATCGAGCGACCGATCCTCGCCGGGCGAGGCTGGCAACTGCAGCCACGGCGCACGCTCACGGCGGCCGGCACCGCGCTCGTGGTCACCGGGTGCAGCGTCCTCGTCCCCCTCGCTACCGGTCCGCCCCCGGTATCCCAACTCGTCGACAACCCGCGCGACGACGACCTCACCCTGGTGATCAGCACGGCCCAGCGTCACCCGCAGATCCTCCCGCAACCCACCCCACGACCGGGCGACCGCCACGCGAAAGACACCGGCCACCTAGGCCCGTCTCACCAGGCAGAGCCGGCCGGCTGCCGGGTCGCGGCGTTGAGCCGGTTCCAGACGTTGATCGCCGCGATCGACACCAGCAGCGACGAGAGCTCCTTCTCGTCGTAGTGGGCGGCGGCGTCGTCCCAGACGGCGTCGGGGACGGCGTCGGGCTGGTCCGCGAGCCGGGTGACGCACTCGGCGAGCGCGAGCGCGGCGCGTTCGGCGTCGCTGAAGTACGGCGACTCCCGCCACGCGCCGACGCCCCAGATCCGCTCGTCTCTCTCGCCGGCCTCCTTGAGCTCTCTCGCGTGCATGTCCACGCACACGCTGCAGCCGTTGATCTGGCTCACCCGCAGGTGGATCAGCTTGTGTGTCGTTTCGGGAACGGGGCTCGACTGCGCCGCCCTGCTCAGCGCGAGCAGCGCCTTCATCGCGTCCGGCAGCACCATTACGGGATTGGTCATCCGAGCCTGCATCATGTCCTCCTGCTGTCACGTCCGCCCGTCCGGGCGGGTCATAGGGGTGACCCGCCGGATCGAGAGGATGTGACAGGTGCAGGACGAAGAATTCTGGGCGGCGCAGTTCGAGGAGCACCGGCCCCGGCTGCGGGCGGTGGCCTACCGGATGCTGGGTTCGTTCGCCGAGGCCGAGGACGCGGTGCAGGAGGCTTGGTTGCGGGTGTCGCGCGCGTCGGGCGAGGACGTGGAGAACGTCGGCGGCTGGCTCACGACGATCGTCTCGCGGCAGTGCCTCAACATGCTGCGCTCGCGGGTGACCCGGCGCGAGGATCCGCTGGACGTGCGGGTGCCCGACCCGGTGGTGGAGTCCGGTGACGGGGTCGACCCGGCCGAGCAGGGCGTCCTCGCCGACTCCGTCGGGCTCGCGCTGCTGGTCGTGCTGGAGGCGCTCGACCCCGCGGAGCGGCTGGCGTTCGTGCTGCACGACATGTTCGCGGTGCCATTCGAGGAGATCGCCCCGATGGTGGGCCGGACCCCGGCCATGGCTCGGCAGATGGCCAGCCGGGCCCGTCGGCGGGTGCAGGGCGCCACGCCGTCCGGGCGGCCCGACCGTGGCCGGCAGCGTGCGATCGTCGACGCCTGGCTCGCGGCCGCACGCGGCGGTGACTTCGCGGGGTTGGTCGTGCTCCTGCACCCGGACGCCGTGCTGCGCGTCGACACCGGGGGCGCCGGCTCGAAGCTCGTGCGGGGCGCGGCCGAGGTTGCCGGGCAGGCGAGGATGTACCGGGCAGCCGGGCTCCGGGCGCGGTTCGCGGTGGTCAACGGCGGCCCCGGCATCATCTCCGTGATCGACGGTCGGCTGACGGCGGTGTTGGCGTTCACGATCGCGGACGGACTGATCGTCGAGATCGACATCCTGGCCGACCCGCAACGGGTGGCGACCCTGGACTTCGCGCGCTGAGTGCGGCGAAATGATCAACGGAAGTCGGCGCGGCTAACCTGCGTTAGGGGGCTGCTCGGTCGTGTCACCGTCGCCAGGCTTGACGGGAGGCTCCATGCAGATGGATGTCGCAGGTTCTCGGTCAATCGTGCGGCCCGCGGGCCAGCGTCGACCTTGACCGTCCTGTCGCGGCTAGGAGGTTCAGGGCTCTGACCGGCTCGTGATCCGCGCGGTGCACAGCGAAGGCCTCGGCCGAGCGCCTGCGCCCGGCTGCCCGGTCAGTCGAGCAGCACCGTCGGCAGGTCGAGCCTGCGCAGCACCCGGTCGGCCGCCGCCGGGTCGACCCCCGGTTCACGCCGGGCCGCCAGTACCTCTCGCGGGCGGCAGCGAGCGTCGGCCTGGATGCGCCGCACGACGTCCCGGCCTCGGCGCAGGTGCTCGAACCGGTCCCGTTCCTCCGCGGTCATTGGTTCGCCGCACAGCACCGCCTCGAGCCGCGCCATGCGGTCGTGCAGGTCGGCCACGGCCTCCTGTCGAGAACTCGACAAGATCGGCGAGGACGAGATTACGCCGCACCTGGTCGAGTTCCTTCGACGAGACTGGACCGCGGAGGAATTCGCCGACGCGTTGATGGTCCGCAAGGCGGTGAACAACAAGATGCGGCGGCTGATGCGCGACTACGATCTCCTGCTCACGCCCACCGCGCCTTGCGATTGGTGCGGATGGCGGTGATGACGGCGGCGATGGGGCCGACTGAGAGCAGCGCTGCGAAGGCAATCATCGTCGCCCTCAGCGGGATGTGCTGGATCAGCAGGCTGAAGGTCACCGACGGCAGGCCCATGCCTAGGTAGGCGATGATGAAGAAGACAGCCAGGACGCCCGCGCGGGAGGCCGGGGCGGCGGCGATGGCGCTCTGGGTGACCGAGCCCTTGAACAGCAGGCCCGCGGCCGCGCCAGACAGGCCGGCGGGGACCAGCCAGAGCCAGAGGGCCGGCTGGTAGAGCGACAGCGCAGTCAATGCCAGGCCCACCGGGAACAGGACGGTGCCGGTCGCCAGTTGCTTGGGCAGCGTGAGCCGACCGAGCGCCAGTTGTGCGACGGCAGACGCGGCGAACGCGGTGAATGGTGTGAGACCGACGATGAACTGGGAGGTGATCTCCAGTTCGCCGCGCCGACCACCCCGGCGACGGCGAGCTCGAGCGGGGCTTCGAGACCGACCCGATGAGTTCCTAGCGAGGGGGAACGCTCGGTCCGCTGCTCGGCCGATGCCGACCACATCACCGGTGAGATCGCCCGCCATCTGCATGGCGCCCGGCACCGGATCTCGGTCGCAGACCCGGGCATCAACGCACGCAACTAGTCGGCCTGCTCCTCGGCGTACCTGTCGGCCATCCGCTCGGTCTTGCGCTTGACCACGAAGCCAATCGTCAGGCCGGCCACCAGGGCCACAGCCAGGCCGATCCAGGAGAAGCGGCTCAGCCACGTCTGGGCCACGACCCCGAGGTAGTAGACGGCGAACGTCGTGCCGGCGGCCCAGCAGATACCGCCCAGGACGTTGGCAGCGAGGAACTTGGGGTAGCGCATCTTCAGCGCTCCGGCGAGCGGCCCGGCGAAGATCCGCAGCAGCGCGATGAACCGGCCGAAGAACACCGCGAGCACGCCCCAGCGGGTGAAGATGCTCTCCGCGAAGTTCACGTTCCTGGGCCCGAAGTGCTTCGGGAACCGTCTACCAAGCCAGTCGAACAGCGACCGGCCGTGGTGGCGCCCGATG
Organism: Pseudonocardia sp.; assembly: GCA_025465235.1. GTDB lineage: Bacteria > Actinomycetota > Actinomycetes > Mycobacteriales > Pseudonocardiaceae > Pseudonocardia. The sequence continues at coordinate 816 of JAODNO010000167.1, read as the reverse complement.
CCGTAGCCGATCGAGTCGCCGACGATGGCTCCGGCGGAGCCGGCGACGGCGATCCAGAGCGGCGAGACAGCCAGCTCGTGACGCGACGACAGCAATGCGGCGCTGACCAGGACGATCTCACCGGGCAGCGGGATGCCCAGGCTCTCGATACCGATCACGCCGCCCACGAGCAGGTACACGAGCAGCGGCGGAATCACCTGGAGCAGGTTGTCGACCGACATGGATGTCATCCCCCGATGCGGTGGCCACGCGGCCGGTTCGGAGCCTACCGGGAACGACAGAGAGTGCCGCTGGCCTCGACGAATGCAGGAAGGAGCGCCTGCATTGGATCGAGCAAGATTGGCCCGGCACTGGCCGCCGCGCCGGACGCTGAACACCGCGACCAGCCCAAAGGCTGACATCTGCCCGTCTTCATCATCCCGGTCGCGGTGGCGTCGATGTTGGAGATCCTGCTGCATGCCAGCAGCAGACCGACATCGTCGCCCGGAGCGTCGAGGCCGATCAGCAGCTGGTCGCCAGCCATCCGGGCCGACCGTCCCTCCAATTGATGCGATGAAAGGAGCGGGGCCTCCGCTCCTCGTGGTTGCCCCCGGTTGAACGCTGGGGGTGCTCACGTCAACCGACGATTACGAGGAGGCCCCTGTGGACGTAGCGTACGACGGGCCGCAGGTCGTGGGGTTGGATCTGCATCGACGGCTGCGTCAGCTGTGCTCGGGGATCAAGTCGGGGGCCCACGCCGTGCTGGCGAAGAATCGACTGTGCATCCCTCGCTCGGACGTGTTCGGTCTCGATGGCCGGCGGCGGCTGGCTGAGCTG
>JAODNO010000163.1 GCA_025465235.1 Pseudonocardia sp. | reverse complement strand
GTACCGGAACTATGTGCCGCCCGAGGACGCGGTGCAGGTGTCGCGGCTCAAGGCTGCCGGCGCGGTGGTGCTCGGTAAGACCAATGTGCCGTTGGGGCTGCAAGATATACAGAGCTTCAACGAGATCTACGGCACCACCAACAACCCGTGGGATCACGGTCGCACAGCGGGTGGATCCTCCGGTGGATCAGCGGCGGCCCTGGCGTCCGGCTTCGGCGCGCTGTCCATCGGCTCCGACATCGCCGGTTCGCTGCGCACTCCAGCGCATTTCTGCGGTGTCTACGCACACAAGCCGACACTCGGGCTGGCGGCGACCCGCGGTATGGTCCCGCCGTCCGCGCCGGCATTGCCGGCCGACCTCGACCTCGCCGTCGTCGGTCCGATGGCGCGCACCGCGCGCGACCTCACGCTCCTGCTCGACGTAATGGCCGGACCGGACCCACTGACGCTCGGCGTCGCGTATGACTTGACACTGCCGCCCGCGCGCCACGAGCGGCTGTCCGACTTCCGGGTCTTGGTCCTCGACACGCATCCGCTCATTCCAACCGGGTCCGCTGTGCGGGCGGGCGTGCACCGGGTGGCCGACGCGCTCGTCGACGGCGGCGCCCGCGTCGAACGGCACAGTCCGCTGCTGCCCGATCTGACCGAAGCCGCCACGCTCTACACGCAACTGCTGTTTTCGGGCTCCGTCGCACATTTTCCCGTCGAAGCGCAGGAGCGGCTGCGGATCCGCGCCGCCGGACTGAGCGCACACGACCAGAGTCTCGATGCGGCGCGGCTGCGCGGGATGGTGTTCAGCCACCGCGACTGGCTCGAGGCGAACAACCGTCGCGAGCTCCACCGCCACGGCTGGCGGCAGCTCTTCGCCGAGTTCGATGCCGTGGTGTGGACCCAGCACCACCACACGACCGAGATGATCAGGGCGCCGCGGACAACATGACCCACGGTCGCGTCGTCGGCCATCCAGCCGGTCACCTGGGTCAGGGCGAACACGAACACGAGGTCGAAGAACAGCTCGAGCGGCGTCACCGAGGCCCGACCGCCGATCGCCTCCAGCCGGGCCCGACGTGGTGTCGACATGGCCGAATCGTGCCTCAGGGGCGCTTGCGGACCAAGCCCGGCTGAACCGGGCCCGGCGATCAGATGCGAAGCACCCGGCCATATGGTCGAGGGACTGGTCCAAGCTGGTCTCCGCGAGACCTCGGGAAGGTAGGAACCTAGCCTTGCTCACGAAGTGCGGCACCCCAGAGCCCGACGTCGCCCCCGCCACCGACGCGAACACCAGGTGCGGCAGGCCGGCGTCGGCAGCGGCACCGAGGATCGCCCGGCCCTGCACGAACCGGAATCAGCGGCCGCCGTGCCTCCCGACGCGGCGAACTGTCATAACATCGATTATCGGTTCAGTGGATGATCGACCCGGGGGAGCACCCGGTGCCCGGTCAGCGGCCGCGTCCGGTGCGTTCCTGCAGTTCGTCGATCCGCTTCGAGGCGTCCGCCTTGGACATGTCGTCGGGCGGCGCCTGTTCGCCTGCCTCCTGCGCCAGGGTCTGTAGGTACGACTTCTGGGCGCCGGTCATCGGTTCGTCGCCGGTCGTCCAGTCGTCAGGATCCTTCGCGGCGCTCGGGTCGACCGTCGTGCGGTTGTCGGTCATGGCTCGAACATATCTTCGAACCCCTGGGCTCGCCAGCGGAGAACCGTGTCCCCACGTTATGACAGCGCCGTGCCCTCGGGATGCGCCGCAGGGGGGCCACAGGGTGACCCCCAGGACGGCCACGGCGGCCGCCGGAGCGCGCAAGAAGGCCGCCACCCAGCCGCCCCGCCGCCGCGATCAGCAGCTGCCCCACCTGTGCGCCTCCTTCGGCGGACACGGGCGGGGTCTCCCCCGCCTGGGCCGTCACCCGCTTGTCGAAGGCGCCACGTACTCCAGCTCATCGGTCCAGCTCGGGCAGATGGCCGCGCTGACCTCGTCGCTGGGCGGAACGCCGCGCTCGGTGCCGAGGGATGGCCCCAGCATCGGGGTCGATGACGAAGAGTTGATCACATCGTAGGCGGTCCGAACGGCTCGACAACCGTCCTGTCGACCGCGAGCGAACGCCTGGGTGTTCGGACGCGAGCGGCATGCGTAGAGCTTCTTGTCATAACCCTTGCGCGTAGTGCCAAGCAGAACCGGCCGGTCGGGAGGACCGGGAGTCAGCCCGCGGTGGGGGGCTGGTCGACGAGCTGGGCAAGGTAGAGCTGCTCGCCGAGCCGGTCGATCAGCTCGAGGTTGGTCTCGATGTAGTCGATGTGGTGCTCCTCGTCGGCGAGGATCTCCTCGAACAGGTTGGCCGTGGTGTGGTCACCCTTCTCCCGGCACATCGTCACTCCGGGCCGCAGCCGCTCGACGACCTCGAGCTCGACGGCGAGGTCGGCCTGCAGCTGTTCGCGGACGGTCTGACCGATCCTCAGCGTGAACAGGCGCTGGTAGTTCGGCAGTCCCTCGAGGAACAGGATGCGGTCGGTGATCTTCTCCGCGTGCCGCATCTCGTCGATGGACTCCGCACGGGTGTACGCCGCGAGCTTGGTGAGGCCCCAGTTCTGCTGCATCTTCGCGTGCAGGAAGTACTGGTTGATCGCGGTCAGCTCACTCGTGAGCTGGTCGTTGAGCAGAGCGATGATCTCGGGGTCGCCACGCATGCCGCAGTCCTCGCTTCGTCGGCGTCAGGGACAACAGACGGTAGCGGTGTTGCGCGTGCCAGGCCGAAGCGGGATCGCCTTTGCCCAGCTCAGGAGACCCTCAGGGGTCAGGCTGAGGCAGAGAGGCCCATCAGTTCCGACGGAGCGTGCGCGGCTACGAGGAAGACGTCGATGCGGTCGTGGCACGAGCCACATCCGGTGCCGGCGCCGCACGCGTCGCCGACATCCTCGACGGTACGGGCACCGCGGGCGATGCAGGAACGGATCTCGGTGTCCGGCACCGCTGCGCAGATGCAGACGTACACAGGCGCTCCTTTGTTCAGGCAAGCCTATGCTGACACCGTCCGGAGGGTGGACGCAAGCCCTAACCTTGCTCCGTGCCTCTCGAGGAGTACCGCCGCAAGCGCGACGCGAGGCGCACGCCGGAGCCCGTGCCCGAGACGGATCCGGCGACGCCCGGTCCCGGTGACCGCTTCGTCATCCAGGAACACCACGCGCGCCGGTTGCACTGGGACGTCCGGCTGGAGCGGGATGGTGTGCTCGCGTCCTGGGCCGTGCCGAAGGGCCTGCCGACCGAGCCGGAGACGATCCGGCTCGCGGTGCGTACCGAGGACCATCCGATCGAGTACCTGGAGTTCTCCGGGGAGATCCCGGCCGGCGAGTACGGCGGCGGCGCGATGACGATCTGGGACGCAGGCACCTACGAGACCGAGAAGTGGAACCCCCGCGAGGTCATCGTCCGGCTGCGTGGCGACCGGGCGTCGGGCCGGTTCGTGTTCATCCGTACCGACCGTGACGGAGCCAAGGACAACTGGCTGCTGCGCCGCTCCGACCCGACTCCCGGACGGGAGCCCCTCCCGCACGGCGTGCTGCCGATGCTCGCGACACCCGGGCCGCTCCCCGGCGCCGAGGACAATCGAGACCGGTGGTTGCAGGTCGGGTTCGGCGGCAGGCGCGTGATGCTGCGCGTGGAGGGCGGCCGGACGCAGGTCACCGACGAGGACGGCGAGGAGCTGTCCGTTCCGCAGTTGCGCGAGCTGGGGCCCTCGCTCGGCGCCACGCAGGTGCTCCTCGACGGCGAGCTGACAGGGCCGGCGGAGAAGGCCGAGCTGTGGATCGGAGACCTGCTCCACCTCGACGGCCGCGACACGTGCCTGCTGCCGTTCCAGGAGCGGCGGACGTTGATGGAACGGCTTCCCCTCGACGGCCCGCACTGGAAGCTCGCGCCCGTCTTCCCCGGCGGCGGCGCGGAGGTCGTCGCAGCGGCCGGGCAGCAGGACCTCCCCCACGTCGTGGCCAAGGACGCCGACTCCCCTTACGAGCCGGGGCGGCGCAGCTCCCGGTGGGTGGAGGTGAGCACGGGCGCGCCGACGAGACAGGGGCGCCGGGAGGCGCCTGGGCGCAGCGGGGCGACCGGCGTCGGGCGGGCGAGGCTCACGAACCCGCACAAGGTGCTCTACCCCCTCACCGGCACCACGAAGTCGGACGTGCTCGCGCACTACCTCGCCGTTGCCGACGTCATGCTGCCGCACCTGCGCAACCGGGCGGTCACGATGGTCCGCTGGCCGGACGGGGTGGAGAAATCGTCGTTCTTCGAGAAGGACGTCTCGCGCCACGCCCCGGAGTGGATCCGGACCGCACGGGTCGGCACGCCCGGAGGCCGCTCGGAGAACGCCGACTTCCCGTTGATCGACGACGCGGAGGGCCTGGCGTGGGCCGCAAACCTCGCCGCGCTGGAGCTGCACGTCCCGCAGTGGCGGATCGGCCCGCGCGGCGGGCAGCAGCTCCCGGACCTGGTGGTGTTCGACCTCGACCCCGGTGAGGGCACCACGGTCGTCGACTGCGCCCGCGTCGCGGAGCGGATCGCCGACCGCCTGGCCGACGACGAGCTGGTGGCGTACCCGCGCACCAGTGGCGGCAAGGGTTTGCAGCTGTACCTCCCGGTCACGGTGTCCCGCGCCGAGCGGACCTCGGAGTTCGCCAAGGCCCTCGCCGAGGAGCTCGCCCGCGAGACCCCGGGCCGGGTCACCGCCGTGATGGCCAAGGCTCGACGCCGGGGCAAGGTGTTCGTCGACTGGAGCCAGAACAACCCGCACAAGACGACGATCGCGAGCTACTCCTTGCGGGGCCGGGCGCGGCCCACCGTGGCGACGCCCGTGACATGGGAGGAGGTGCGCTCCTGTCGCCGCGTCGAGGACCTGGTGTTCACCGCCGATGACCTGCCCGCCCGGATCGCCGAGCACGGCGACCTGCTCGCCCCGCTGTTCACCGACCCGCAACGACTTCCCCGGCGCTCGTGACCCCCGACGGCTGGCAGGCTCCACGCGTGCACCGGCATCCCTACCTCGACGGCCCGTACCCGCGGGCGTACGCCCACCGGGGCTGGCACACGGGCGACCTCGCGGGCTACGAGAACACCCTCGCCGCGTTCCGCCGCGCTGTGGACGAGGGGTTCGGCTATCTCGAGCTCGACGTGCACGCGAGTGCGGACGGCGTGCCCGTCGTGCATCACGACGCGACGCTCGACCGCACCACCGACGGCGGCGGGCCGATCGCCGCCCTGCCGGCCGCAGCGATCGCCCAGGTCCGGGTGAACGGCCGCGAGCCGATCCCGCTGCTCGAACAGGTGCTCACCGAGCTGCCCGACACCCGGATCACGATCGAGCTGAAATCCCACGCCGTCGTCGAGCCCGTGCTCGCGGTGCTCGACCGGACCGACAGCTGGCACCGCGTCTGCCTCGGGAGCTACCACGACGGGCGGTTGGCCAGGGCGAGAAGCGTGGGCGGCGCGCGGTTGTGCACCTCGCTGGCCCAGGGTTCGGCGTTCGGGTTGCGCGCCCGCGCCTGGCTCGACGCGCTGCCGGGCCCGTTGTCGCACCTGCCGGCCCCACCGGTGACGGGCAACCTCGCCCAGCTCCCGCGCCGCTTCGGAGCACTGACCGTGGTCGACGCCGCGCTCGTGCGTGCCGCACATCAGGGTGGCCGCGAGGTCCACGTGTGGACCGTCGACGACCCGGTCGAGATGGGTGCCCTGCTTGACCTCGGCGTCGACGGCCTGCTCTCCGACCGGCCCGACCTGCTGCGCGAGGTGCTGCATTCCCGCGGCTCCTGGCAGGGCTCGTGACGGTTGGGCATCACCGTGGAGGACGGCCGTGCACGGGCAGCGGTCGCCGCTACTCTCCGCTGGTGCACATGGCCGCGCCACCCACTCGTGCCACCCGCGGCCAGATCGTCGCCTGGGGCCTGTGGGACTGGGGATCGGCCGCGTTCAACGCCGTGATCCTGACGTTCGTCTTCTCCGTGTACCTCACGGACGCGGTGGGTGCAGACCTGCCCGGCAGCGTCAACGCGAACAGCTGGCTCGGTTACTCGATCGGCGCATCTGGTCTGCTCATCGCGCTGATGGCCCCCGTGATCGGGCAGCGCGCCGACGCAGCGGGGCGCCGCAAGTTGTCGGTCGGGATCTGGACCGCAATGACTATCGCCTCGATGACCGGACTCTTCCTCGTCGAGGACGACTACCGCTTCCTGTGGCTGGGCTTGCTACTCCTCGGCCTCGGGTCGATCTTCTTCGAGCTCGCCTCGGTGTCCTATAACGCGGTGCTCACCCAGGTCTCGACGCCGGCGACGATCGGTCGGGTGTCGGGCTTCGGCTGGGCGATGGGTTACCTCGGCGGCATCGTGCTGCTGCTGGTGGTCTACGTCGGGTTCATCAGCGGCGACGGGGGCATCCTCGGTGTCCCCACCGCAGACGGGCTCAACATCCGGCTGGTCGCGCTCGTCGCGGCCGGCTGGTTCCTCGTCTTCGCGCTGCCGATGTTCTTCGCCGTGCCCGAAGCTCCGCCCCGGGCGGAGCGCTCACCACGGCTGGGGGTGGTCGGCTCCTATCGGGCATTGTTCTCCGACCTGCGCGACCTGTACCGGGCCAGTCCGCACACCGTGTACTTCCTCGGCGCGAGCGCCCTGTTCCGCGACGGCCTCGCCGCGATCTTCACCTTCGGGGCGGTCCTGGCCGTCACGGTGTACGGGATCGGCGCAGGCGACGTGCTCGTCTTCGGCGTCGCGGCCAACGTGGTCTCCGCGATCGGCGCGCTCGCGGCGGGGCGGATCGACGACCGGGTCGGGCCCAAGGCCGTGATCGTGGGCTCGCTGGTGGGGATGTTGGTGGCCGGGGTGATCCTGCTGTTCGTGTCCGGTCCCACGATGTTCTGGATCTTCGGCCTGTTCCTCACGCTCTTCGTCGGGCCTGCGCAGTCCTCGTCGCGCACCTTCCTCGCCCGGCTAGCCCCCGCCGGTCAGGAGGGCCAGCTGTTCGGCCTCTACGCCACCACCGGGCGCGCGGTGTCCTTCCTCGCCCCCACACTCGTGGGTCTGTTCACCTACCTGTTCGACTCCGACCGCGCCGGCATCGTCGGCATCCTGCTGGTGCTCGCCGTGGGTCTGGTGGCGCTGTCGCCGGTGCGCCCGCCGCTTATAGCGGCTGACGCATGACGACGCCCTGCGCTGTCCGGGGCTGCAGTTTGCGTGCGGGGAAGGTTCTGATGACGGGAAAGCGCCCCCACGTAAAGACCTCGTCAACAGCGGTGACATAGGTCACAGTTGGCTGACACGTCACAGACGCGTGTGTAACGGGCCTACATGGGGGACACTCAACGATCGGGGCAACAAACGTCCGGTGTCCGTCGGTAACGACGCCACCTGGCGGGGACCGCCCCAATGGCGGGAACAGACGCCTGCTTCGCAGACGTTACACCCGGTGGAAATGCCCGAGGGAGCCTCCCTGGGGCCGTGAACGGGAGGAAGACGCATGGCCGACCGCGTGCTCCGTGGCAGCCGGCTCGGGGCTGTCAGCTACGAGACCGACCGCAACCACGACCTCGCGCCGCGGCAGTCGATGCGCTACGCGTGCCCGCGTGGGCACGACTTCGAGGTGCCCTTCGCCAACGATGCGGAGGCTCCGGCGACCTGGGAGTGTAGGTTGCACGGCAGCATCTCCAGGCTCGTCGACGGCAACGAGCCCGAGCAGAAGAAGGTCAAGCCACCCCGCACCCACTGGGACATGCTCCTCGAGCGCCGGTCGGTGGCCGAACTGGAGGCGCTCCTCACCGAGCGTCTGGAGCTGCTGGCCGAGCGCCGTCGCGAGATCGCCTGACTTGACATACAGGGCCGGGCCGCCCGTAGGGGTGGCCCGGCTCTGTCGTGTCTCTAGGCGTCGAGCACCTGATTCGACCGCTTCACGACCGGCGCCTGCGTCGACCACGGGAAGTTGATCCATCGGCTGGTGCGCCGCCACACGTACTCGCACGCCACCGTGCTGTGCGGCTTCTCGTACACGACGGCGCAGCGCACGTCGGCCACGTGACCGGCGCAGAAGTCGCGGACGAGCTTCAGGGTGGCGCCGGTGTCGGCCACATCGTCGGCGACGAGCACCTGCGCTCCGGACAGGTCCACGACGTTGGGCACCGGCGGCAGCAGGATGGGCACGGGCAGGCGCTCGTTCACCCCCGTGTAGAACTCCACGTTGGCGACGTGCAGGTTCTTGACGTCGAGGGCGTAGCCCAGCGCGCCGGCCACGAAAAGCCCGCCCCGCGCGATCGACAGGATGATGTCGGGCTGGTAGCCGTCGGCCGCGACCTGCTCGGCAAGCTCGCGCGACGCCGTGCCGAACAGCTCCCAGCTCAGCTCCTCGCGGACCTCAGTCATGCACGAACCGCGCCCCGGACACCGCGTCGTCCCGGCTCCGGGAGCGGCGGAGCAGCCGGTTGGCCCCCCAGCACGTCACACGCCAGAACGCCTCGCCGACGATCCCGCTGCTCATCTTGGACGTTCCCCGCTCGCGGTCGGTGAACGTGATGGGCACCTCGCGGACCCGGAATCCGGCCTGCACGGCCCGCCACGCCACGTCGACCTGGAAGCAGTAGCCCTGCGACGACACGTCGTCGAGATCGAGCTCCTCCAGAACCTGGCGACGGAACACCCGGTAGCCACCCGTGATGTCCTGGATCGACACGCCCAGCGCCAGGCGGGAGTACAGGTTGCCGCCGCGGGAGATCCACTCGCGGTGCGCCGGCCAGTTGCACACCGCGCCGCCGGGCACGTAGCGCGAGCCCAGCACGAGGTCGGCATCCTCGAGCGCGGCCAGCAGCGCCGGCAGGTCCTCGGGAGCGTGCGAGCCGTCGGCGTCCATCTCGACGATGACCTGGTGGTCGCCACTCAGGGCGGCGGTGAAACCGGCGAGGTATGCCGCACCGAGGCCGGCCTTCTTCGGTCGGTGCAGCACCCGGATCCGGGGATCGTCCGCGGCCATCGCGTCGGCGAGCTCGCCCGTGCCGTCCGGGCTCGCGTCATCTACCACGAGGACGTCAGCTGCCGGTACCGCAGCGTGCAGCCGCGTCAGCACCGTACCGAGGTTGTCCCGCTCGTCGTAGGTGGGGATCACCACCAGCACCGGCCCCGTGGGCTCAGTCATCCTCGTCCTTCCCCGTGCCCGTACGACGCCGGGTCACAATCCCGACACCGATAGTCACCACTCCTAACGCGACTAGGACCAACTCGGGTACGGGTCCCAGCCGAGTGGCCAGCGTAGTGGTGTCCCGAAGAGTGGTTCGATCGACCAGCACGTCGGGAGTGAACTCGCGTGTGCTGGCCGTGACGGTGCCGTCGGGAGTGATGGTCGCGCTCACACCGCTCGTGGTGGCAACGATCACCGAACGGTCGTGCTCGACGGCCCGGACCTGCGACATCGCGAGCTGCTGGTACGTCATCTCCGAGAACCCGAAGGTGGCGTTGTTGCTCGGCACGGCGAGCACGGTGGCGCCGGCGTCGACACTCTGCTCGACCAGGTCGTCGAACGCCACCTCCCAGCAGATTGCGATGCCGACCCGGATCCCGGCCATGTCGACCGCGCCCGGACCCGGGCCCGGGACGAAGTACCCGGCCCGGTCGACGTACGACGAGAGGTGCCGGAAGAAGCTGCGCCACGGCATGTACTCGCCGAAGGGCTGCAACCTGCGCTTGTCGTTGCGCTCGACCACCCCGAGGCCCGCCTCCCAGACGAGCGAGGAGTTGGTCGTGGTGAGCCCGTCCGGGTTGCGCAGCACGGCCCCGACCAGGATCGGGGCCTTGATGGCGCGCGCCGCACGGTCGATCTGGGCGGCGGCGTCAGGGTTCTGCAGGGGGTCGATGTCGCTGGAGTTCTCCGGCCAGATCACGATGTCCGGCTGGGGGCGCCGCCCGGCCGCGACGTCGGCGCCCAGCTGCTCGGTGACCCGGACGTGGTGGTCGAGCACCGCCCGGCGCTGGGCGTTGAAGTCCAGGCCCAGGCGCGGCACGTTGCCCTGCACGGCGGCGATCGTGACGGTGCGGTCGGGCGCTCCGGGGGTGGCGGGTACGAGCGCGGCGAGCGGACCGGCCACCAGCGTCAGCACGAGGACCGCAGCTGGCCCGACCAGCCGGTGGGGATCACGTCGTACGACACCGGGATCGCGGACGATCCGGCGCACCAGCTCCCCGAGTGCCAGCCCGGCCAGCACGGTCGCGAACGACAGCAACGGCACCCCGCCGATCGACGCCACCGGCAGCAGCGGCCCGTCGGGCTGGCCGAACCCGACGCGTGCCCACGGCATCCCGCCGAACGGCACCCGCGACCGCAGCGCCTCTCCCCCGACCCACACCGCTGCTGCCCAGAGCGGCCCGGCCGGCAGCCGGGACACCAGCGCGATCCCGGCCCCGGTCAGCCCCACGAAGAGCGCTTCGAACACGCACAGCGCCACCCACGGCACCGGGCCCACGAGAGAGCCGATCCAGGTGAGTAGGGGCAGCAGGAACGAGAGCCCGAACACGAAGCCCCATCCGAAACCCGCGCGGATGCCACGACCGTGCAGCACCGCCCAGAGAAGCCCGAACGCCGGCAGCGCCAGCCACCACAGGGTGCGCGGGGGGAAGCTGAGGTACAGCAGCAACCCGCCGCCTGCCGAGCCGACCAGCCGTGCGGCGAAGACGGCCAACCACGGGGGGCGCCGAAGGGCGGCGGGGGGCGGCCCGGGATCGGACGCGACGGGGCTGGCGGTGGGTGCGGCCACGGAGGGAGCCTACGGCCCGGTCGTGTGAGGACCGTGATCCGCGTTCGGACGGGCCGCAGCGCCCCGCTCGGTGGGCCCGTAGTCCTTCAGGTCGGCGCTCCGGCGAGCAGGTGGACGTTGCCCAGTGCGTCCAGGAGGCCCGGCTCACCGCTGCGCCGGTACCACTCGATGCCGTACGCGCTCGCGAAGCCGGCGCCCGGCACGTCCTCGGGGGCGATCTGGGAGGAATGCGCGATCATCGCCGCGCGCTTGCGGTCCAGATGCCCGGGAGACCCGGACACGGCCAGGCCGATCTCGGCGGTGACCCGGCCGAAGGGCACCGCCGCGGCCCGGGCCGCGCCGTGCACGAGGTGCTGGTCCCGCGCCGTGATGTGCAGATGCTCGCGGTCGACCGTGACCCGGTAGCCCGTCGCTCCCACCAGCTCGGCGGCCGTGGCCCCGATCCGGAACGCGGCCCGGTGGTCGGGATGGCCGTAGATGCCGTGCTCGTCGTCGTGGACGAGGGTGCCGGCCCCCTCGTCGTCGGCGATCTCGGCGACGTGACGTGCCAGCCGCAGTGGGTCGGCGGCCGTGAGCGCCCGCGCGTGCTCCCCCTCCGACCAGCCGGGGAGGCCCGAGTCTCGCTTGCCGAGCAGGACCAGCCGCGAGACCCCGAGCAGCCCGGCGGCCCGCTCGAGCTCCGCCACTCGCCGCTCGGGGATCGTCTCGCCCGGACGCAGCGGCAGGCGCGACTGTCCGAGCTCACCGGCGGTGGCTACGACGAGCACGGTGCGCGCACCCGCCTCGGCCAGGCGGCTCAGGGTGATCCCGGTGAAGATCGCCTCGTCGTCGGGATGGGCGTGCAGCACGAGAACTGTGTGACCACGCAGGTCCGGGGAAACGGTCACGGTCGTGATCGCAGACTGTGCGGGCCGCCGCGGCGGCGGGATGGACGGGGTCGGGGTGGGTCAGCTGCGACAGCAGCGACAACAACACCCCGGACAGCAGCGGGCCATGCCCGCGAAGCCGGTCCGGTCCGTCATGGCGGGAATGGTGCCACACCGGGCAGAGCGTCGTGCAGGATCACCCCCCTGTGGGCGGTGCGGAGGCAGCGCGACGGGTCCGGGTCGCCGTACAGCGGGCCCGCCCCGTCCCACACGGCGTAGGAGGCCGGGGCGCCGGGCACGAGCCGGCCCGCGAGCGGAGAACGGTTGCCTGCCGCCCGGTACCCGCCGACGGTGTGCGCTGCCAGGGCCTCATGCGGCGCCAACCCCGAACCGGGCGTGCGGTGGTGGGCCGCGGCGTGCACGGCGGCCCACGGGTCCAGTGGAGTGACCGGCGTGTCCGAGCCGAGGGCGAGCACGACCCCGGCGTCCCGGAGCGCGGCGAACGGGTTCATCTCCGCGGCCCGGCCGGCGCCGAGCCGCTCGGCGTACATCCCGGCGCGCCCACCCCACATGGCGTCGAACGCGGGTTGCACGCTGGCGACGACGCCCAGCTGCGCCAGCCGGCGGGCCTGGGCAGGCTCCACCATCTCGAGGTGCTCGACACGGTGGGCGGCGGCCTGCACCGCTGCGGCCGAGGAGGCAGTGGCCGCGGTGTCGAGGCCCTCCAGCAGGACGTCCG
>JAODNO010000056.1 GCA_025465235.1 Pseudonocardia sp. | reverse complement strand
TCGGTGGCGTGGCATTGCCGCCGAGCAGTACAGGCGTCACCGTCTCGTGCAGCAAGCGCGAGAGGGGGAAGCCCACCATCCAGTTCCGCAAGCTGCCCGATCCCCTCGCCATGGCCTCCTTGTCGTGACGATGCGGCAACGGCCGGCCCGGCCGGCTGTCCCTGGAGGGTGGGCGAGATCCCCCAGGGGACGCCGGTCGGGCCGACCGTCCCGTACCCGGTTGACGGCTAGGGGGCCGTCGACCGGTTTCGAGCCGGCCCGCAGTGGGGGCCGGCTCGACGACCTTTCAGATCAGTCCTGCGCTCCGAGCCCAGCGGTACTTGGCTCCGAGGACGGCGACCGGCTTCTCGGTGGTATAGGGGTAGGCGACGATTCCGTGCTGGTAGAGGTAGTCGCTGGCTTCCTCGACCTCCGTGTCGCCCGCCAGGGACGCCACGATGGGCTTCTCGATGCCCTTCTCCCGGGCCTCGGCCGCCACGCGGGCGGTGAGCTCGGCGAAGACCATCGGCGGAGTGACGATGGTGTGCCAGTAGCCGAGGATCAGGGCGTGGATCCGGTCGTCCTCGAGACCCAGCCGGATCGTCGCCTCGTACGTCGAGGGCGGCTCGCCACCGGTGATGTCGATGGGGTTGCCCGCGGCGCCGAACGGCGGGATGAACGCGCGGAAGGACTCGTCGAGGTCCGTCGGGATGTCCATGAGGCTGAGGCCATTCTCGACACACGCGTCGGAGAGCAGCACGCCCGAACCACCGGCGCCCGTGATGATGACGACGTTCTCGCCCTTCGGCGTGGGCAGCACCGGCATGCCGCGGGCGAACTCGAGCATGTCGTTCAGTGAGTAGGCCCGAACGACCCCGGACTGGCGCAGGATGTCGTCGTAGACCTTGTCGTCGCCCGCCAGCGCCCCGGTGTGGGAGCTCGCGGCGCGGGCACCCATCGCGGTGCGGCCGGCCTTGAGCACGACCACCGGCTTCTTCTTGGTGATCTGCTGCGCCGCCGTGACGAACGCCCGCCCGTCCTTGAGGTCCTCGAGGTGCATCGCGACGACCTTGGTGTCGTCGTCCTGCTCGAAGTAGGTGAGCAGGTCGTCCTCGTCCAGGTCGGACTTGTTGCCCAGGCCCACGATCGCCGAGACACCCATCTTGGTCGTGCGGCTGAACCCGAGGATTGCCATGCCGATGCCACCGGACTGCGAGGTGAGCGCGACACCGCCCTTGACGTCGTAGGGCGTGCAGAACGTCGCGCACAGGTTCTGCGGGGTGTAGTAGTAGCCGTAGATGTTCGGCCCGAGCAGGCGCACCCCGTGCTTCCGGCCGATCGCGACGATCTCGTCCTGCAGTTCGACGTTGCCGGTCTCGGCGAAGCCGGACGGGATGAGGACGGCCGCGGGCACGTTCTTCTCGCCGACCTCGCGCAACGCCTGCGGCACGAACTTCGCCGGTACGGCGAACACGGCCACGTCGATCTCGCCCGGCACGTCGGTGATGGACTTGTAGGCCTTGCGTCCCAGGATCTCGTCGGCCTTGGGGTTGATCGGGTAGATCTCGCCGGCGTAGCCCCCGTTGATGAGGTTCTTCATCACCGAGTTGCCGATCTTGCCGTTCTCGGCGGACGCCCCGATGACTGCGATGGCGCCCGGCCGCATCATCCGGTTCATCGTCGCCAGGATCTCCTCCTGGGTGTAGCGGACCGGCGCGGCCACCTCCTCGGTCTCCAGGAGTATCCGGACGTCCGCGGCGGACGCGCCGTCAGGCCGTGCGAAGACCGGGTTGAGGTCGAACTCGCGGATCTCCGCGAAGTCGGCGACCAGGTCGGAGAGCCGCACGATGATGTCAGCGAGTGCCCCGGCGTCCACCGGCTCGGCGCCACGTACGCCGCGCAGGATCTCGGCGGCCTCGATGCCGTCCAGCATCGAGATCGCGGTCTCGGTGTCGACCGGAGCCAGCCGGAAGGTGACGTCCTTCAGGACCTCGACGAGCACACCGCCGAGCCCGAAGACGATCACCTTGCCGAAGGTCGGGTCGGTGGTGGCCCCGACGATCACTTCTTGACCGCCGCTCAGCATCTGCTGCACCTGGATGCCGTCGACGGTGGCGTCGGCGTTGTACGCCTTCGCGTTGGAAAGGATCTCGTCGTATGCGCTGCGCACGGCGTCGTCACCCGAGACGCCGATCTTGACACCGCCTGCCTCGGTCTTGTGCAGGATGTCCGGAGAGACGATCTTCATCGCGACCGGGGCGCCGAGCTCCCCGGCCAGCCGCACTGCCTCGTCGGCCGTGCCGGCGAGGCCCTCCCACGGGGTGGGGATGCCGTAGGCCTCGCATACGCGGCGGCCTTCGGGAGCGGTCAGCGAGTCACGGCCCTCCGCACGGGCCTTGTCGAGTACCTCGCGTACCGCGTCTCTGTCATAGTCAACGCCGTTGTTGGCCATATTTAGATCACTCCTTGCGTCTTGAGCTCGGCGAGGCGCTCGGGGGCGAGGCCCAGTTCGCGCACGTACACGTCCTCGTTGTGCTGGCCGAGCAGCGGCGAGGTCTCCACCTTCACCGGCGAGTCGGACAGCTTGATCGGGCATCCGACCGTCTTGAACGAGCCGCGCTCCGGGTGGTCGACGGTGACGACCATGTTGTTGTCTGCGAGCGAGGCGTCCTCGATGAGCTCCTTGGTGGAGAGGATCGGGCCGCAGGGCACGTTCAGTGCGTTGAGCTCCGCGAGCGCGTCCCACTTCGTCAGGCGGGACGACCACTCCTCGATGAGCTGGAACATCTTGTCGAGCTTGGGCAGCCGCGCCGCCGGGGTGGACCACTCCGGGTCCTCCGCAAGCTCGGGCCGGCCGATCAGCTTGGCGATCGGAGCCCAGCCCGGCGGCTGCACGATGACGTAGATGTAGTCGTTGGGACCGCCAGGGCTGCACTTCACCGCCCAGCCGGGCTGCCCACCGCCCGAGGCGTTGCCGGAGCGCGGCACCTCGTCGCTGAACTGCTCGTTCGGGTACTCGGCGAGGGGGCCGTGCGCCAGGCGCTGCTGGTCGCGCAGCTTCACGCGGCACAGGTTGAGCACGGCGTGCTGCATGGCGACCGTGACGCGCTGGCCGCGGCCGGTGCTGTTCCGCTGCACCAGCGCCGCGAGGATGCCGGCGACAGCGTGAATGCCCGTGCCGGAGTCACCGATCTGGGCCCCGGTGGCGAGCGGTGGCCCGTCCTCGAAACCGGTGCTGGTCATGGAGCCGCCCATGGCCTGGGCGACCACCTCGTAGGCCTTGTAGTGCGTGTAGGGACCCTCGCCGAAACCCTTGATGGAGGCGTACACCAGCCGGGGGTTGAGCTCCTGGAGGCGGTCCCAGGTGAACCCCATCCGGTCGACCGCGCCGGGGCCGAAGTTCTCGACCAAAACGTCGGCCTTCTGGACCATCTCGATGAAGAGCTGCTTGCCTTCCTCGCTCTTCATGTTCAGCGTGATGCTGCGCTTGTTGCAGTTCAGCATCGCGAAGTAGAGGCTGTCGACGTCGGGCACGTCCCGCAGCTGCTGGCG
The DNA here is from genome assembly GCA_025465235.1 of Pseudonocardia sp. Taxonomy (GTDB): domain Bacteria; phylum Actinomycetota; class Actinomycetes; order Mycobacteriales; family Pseudonocardiaceae; genus Pseudonocardia. Next base: position 4,445 of record JAODNO010000056.1, on the reverse strand, counting down.
GGTGATGTCCCCGGTCGGCGCCTCGAGCTTGACCACGTCAGCGCCCAGCCAGGCGAGGATCTGCGTCGCCGACGGCCCGGACTGCACGTGGGTCATATCGAGGACACGGATTCCGTCAAGTGCGCTCATTCGTTTGCTCCCCGCCGGTCTGCAGTGATCACTTGTACATGGTCTGGTTCATGGTTCCCGGGGCGTACACCTCGGGGTCCACCCACACGTTGATGAGAGACGGGAGGCCGGACTCCCTGGCGCGCTGCAGCGCGGGGGCGATGTCTGCGGGGTCGTTGACCTCCTCGCCGTATCCGCCGAGCATCTTGGCGAACTGGTCGTACTTGACGTGGCCGAGCGTGTTGCCCACGCGGCCCCGGCCCTCGCCGTACTTCTGGATCTGCCCGTAGCGGATCTGGTTCATCGACGAGTTGTTGCCGACGATCCCGACGAACGGGAGATTGAAGCGGACCAGGGTCTCGAAGTCCCAGCCGGTGAGGCTGAAGGCGCCGTCCCCGAAGAGGGCGACGATCTCCTTATGCGGACGGGCGTGCTTGGCGGCCATCACGAACGGGATCCCGACACCGAGGCTGCCCAGCGGACCCGGGTCCATCCAGTGGCCGGGGGACTTGGGCTGCACGACCTGGCCGGAGAAGGTGACGATGTCGCCGCCGTCACCGATGTAGATCGAGTCCTCGGTGAGGAACTCGTTGATCTCGTGCACGAGCCGGTACGGGTCGATCGGCGAGGCGTCGGAGTGCTGGCGGCGCAGCCGCTTCTCGTACGCGGCGGTCTCGAAGGCCCGCAGCTCGCCGATCCAGGCCTTCCGGCCTGCGGCGCCGCTGCTGATGCGGCCCGAGGACGCGGCCGTGGCGGCGGAGAGGACCGCGCCCACGTCGCCGACGATGCCGAGGTCGATGTCGCGGTTCTTGCCGACCGTGCGGTAGTCGAGGTCGATCTGCACGACCTTGGCCGTGGGGGAGAGCCGGCGGCCGTAGCCCATCCGGAAGTCGAACGGCGTGCCGACGATGATGATGAGGTCGGCCTCGTTGAAGGCGTGGCGGCGGGCCAGCTGGAAGTGCAGCGGGTCCTTGGGCGCGAGGGTGCCGCGGCCCGCGCCGTTCATGAACGCCGGGATGCTGAGCGTCCGGACGAACTCGATCGCCGCGTCCGTGGCCCGGCAGGTCCACACCTGGTTGCCCAGCAGGACGCACGGCTTCTCGGACTGCGCGATGAGGTCGGCCAGCTGCTCGACGCAGGCCGGGTCGCCGGCGGAGCGGGTGGACGCGCGGTATGCCCCCGGCTTGGGGAGGCGGGCCTGCTCGTAGGGCACGTGCGCGTCGAGGACGTCACGTGGGATCTCGAGGAACGACGGGCCCGGCGCGCCGTTGAAACACTCACGGAAGGCCATCGACACCATGTCGGCGACGCGGGCCGTGTGCGGCACGGTGGCGGCGAACTTTGTGATCGGGGTCATCATGTCGACGTGGGGGAGGTCCTGCAGCGACCCCATCTTGTGCTGGTCGAGAGCACCCTGACCGCCGATGAGCAGCATCGGGCTCTCCGCGCGGAAGGCGTTGGCGACACCCGTGATGGCATCGCTGGTGCCCGGACCAGCGGTGACGACGGCGCAGCCCGGCTTCCCCGTGATGCGGGCGTGGCCGTCGGCGGCGTGTGCGGCCACCTGCTCATGACGCACGTCCACGACAGCGATGCCCGCATCGACACATCCGTCGTAAATGTCGATAATGTGGCCTCCGCAGAGGGTGTAGATCGTGTCTACGCCCTCGGCCCTGAGCGCCTTCGCGACCAGGTGGCCGCCGGAGATCGTCTCGGGCGTGACCGCCGCGTCGTTCACCGCGTTGCGCGTGGCGCTTCCGGAGAGCGTCTGCGTCATTGCATCTCCTCGTCGTCGCTGCCACGGGCTGCAGGCAGTTCCATACTGCATACGGTATGGATGCTTTGGTACTCCTTGGTTCGACGGATGTCCAGACCTTGTCGCTCGTGGGTCAGTGACTCCCACATGTCCGCACTGTGCCGTCTTGACGACAGCGTTCCATACTGCATACTGAATGCACAGTCGCCGAGGACGGGAGCTCGACGTGAAGGTCGCTGTACTGGGAGCCGGTGCCATCGGTGCGTACGTGGGAGCGAGTCTCAGTCGGGCGGGTGCGGACGTACACCTCGTCGCCCGCGGCCCGCACCTCGCGGCGCTCCGCGCCGACGGGGTACAGGTGCTGAGTCCCCGAGGTGATTTCTCGGCCCACCCAAATGCCACGGACGATCCCGGCGAGATCGGGCCCGTCGATCACATCTTCCTGGGGTTCAAGGCCAACGCCTACGCCGCGGCCGGTCCGATGATCAAACCCCTGCTGCACGACAGAACCACCATCATCGCGGCGCAGAACGGCATCCCGTGGTGGTACTTCCACCACCTGCCAGGGCCGTTCGAGGGTCACCGCATCGAGAGCGTCGACCCCGGCGGTGCGGTCACCGCCGCGCTGGACCTGGATCGGGCGATCGGATGCGTGGTCTACGCCGCCACCGAGATCGAGGCACCGGGCGTGGTCCGGCACTTGGAGGGCACGCGGTTCTCCATCGGCGAGCCGGACGGCAGCATCTCGGCGCGGTGCACCGAGTTCGCCGAGGCCATGGTGGCCGGCGGGCTCAAGTGTCCTGTAGAGCGAGATGTGCGCTCTGACATCTGGATCAAGTTGATGGGCAACATCGCCTTCAATCCGCTCAGTGCACTCACCAGGGCGACGATGGCCGGCATCTGTCGTCACCAGGGCACTCGCGCTCTCGTGGCCACGATGATGGAGGAGACCCTCGACGTCGCTCACCGGGTGGGCTGCGACCCGGAGATCTCGGTCGAGAAGCGCCTAGCCGGCGCCGAGCGCACCGGTGAGCACAAGACCTCCACGCTCCAGGACCTGGAGCGTGGGCGCCCGATGGAGCTCGATGTGCTCCTGACCGCGGTGGTGGAACTCGCCGACCTCACCGGCGCCGAGGTTCCCACTCTCCGGGCGATCACCGCTGTCGCCGACCTGCTCAACCAGCAGGTCGCTGCGGCGTCCTGACAGGTCCGCGCCCCAGAGGCCGCCGCCGGGTGAACAGCCCGCCGGCGGCCGGCGTGTTTCCTGGCCCCGCACGAACGGCACTCTCGACAGAGAGTGCCGTTCGTGCGTTCGGGGCATCCGTGGGAGAGGCGCGCCGCCCGTGGACCCCACGGCCCCGGTGAGCGCCGTGCGCGCCGGGCGGGCGTCGTCGTTCGTCGGGGTCGCTGACCGGTGGGGCTCTCAGGTGCCTCAGCCCGTCCGGGTACGAGGTCGGGCGCCGGCTCGAACGACCGTCCGACCCGCACCGCTCATGTGGACGATCGTCTTCCCAAGCAGCTCGAGGATCGCAGTGTGGCCCCGAGGAGGTGTCGGGCCGAATCAGTGCTCACGCCGATCAGCAGCGGCCCGGCTTGGCCTGCTCGGGCACCCGCCGGCGCCGAGGATCATCTGTTGGAGGTGCAGTGAGTCCGGCGGCATCGTGATGTCGACGTCGGCGTCGGCCGCGACGGCGACCACTGAGTCGGCGGGCTTACCCCGGGCGGCGCTCAGCTTCTCGAGGGCCGGCGACGGTGTGGCCGGCCCTTGAGCACGTTGGCGGCGATCGCGCTGCCCATGATCCTGAGCCCGACGATTTCAATCGTACTGGTGGTCGATCCGGTGGTCAGGAAACCTCGTCGCTGACGCCCGCCGCAGCCGTGCCCCACGATGCTGTGTCGTACCGCGACCCAGCAGCTGATGCCGGACGGGCTCTTCGACGGCCGCATGGGAACGCAGGTGCCGGAGGAGCCAGCCGAAGCTGTGGGCGCTCGGCCCGCCAGCTTGTACTCGAGGCCGACGTGGCCGCGGTACCCGCTCGCGGCCAGCAGATCGAGCAGGGTGCCCCAGTCGAGGTCACCCGTGCCGGGCTGGCCGCGGCCCGGCGGGTCGGCGATCTGGACGTGGCCGAACCGGTCGGCCCGGCGCTGGATGAGCTGCTCGATCGGCTCGCCCATGCGGGCGAGGTGGTAGAGGTCGGCGAGGAACGCGATGTGGGGTACGTCGTGGACGATCCGGAGGTGTTGCCGTACAGGGCGTTCAGCACAGTGCACCCGAGCGAGGCGGCGAAGCCGACGGCCACATCGATGTTCGCCTGGAACCGCTCGCTGTCGGCGGCCCGGGAGAGCAGCCCCCGGTCGCCGGCTGCCATGTTCCCGGCGTCGAAGTTCAGGCTCACCAGCCGGGTCAGCGGAGGACGGTGCTATGGCCGTGGCAGTACATGGTGCGCTCCTAGTGCGCGGCGATGAGTTCGCGCATCAGGGCGGCGGTCTCGCTGGGGGTCTTGCCGACCTTGACGCCCGCGGCTTCGAGGGCTTCCTTCTTCGCCTGCGCGGTGCCCGCGGAACCGGACACGATCGCCCC
>JAODNO010000032.1 GCA_025465235.1 Pseudonocardia sp. | reverse complement strand
GGACCTCGTCGCGGACCTGATCGTCAACCACGTATCGGACCGCTCCGCACCGTTCCGCGACGTCGTCGAGCTCGGCGACCGCTCACCGCACGCGGGGATGTTCCTCACCTACGAGCGGGTCTTCCCCGCAGGCGCGACCGAGACGGACCTGCTCCGCATCGTCCGGCCGCGGCCAGGCCTGCCATTCACCCCGGTGGTCCTCGGGAGCAGGCCGCGTCTGACCTGGACCACGTTCACCAGCCGCCAGATCGACCTCGACGTGCACCATCGGGCGACCCGGCGGTACCTGTCGGCGGTGCTGCAGCGGCTGGCGGCCGCCGGAGTCACCATGGTCCGTCTCGACGCCGTCGGTTACACCGTGAAGACGGCGGGCACGTCCTGCTTCCTCACCCCCGAGACTCACGCCTTCATCGCCGATCTCGCTGCCGAGGCACGAGCGCTCGGTCTCGAGGCCCTGGCCGAGGTGCACGCCCCGCACCGGTACGCCGTGGACACGGCCGCGCATGTCGACCGGATCTACGATTTCGTGCTCTGCCCGCTGGTGCTGCACGCCGTCCTCACCGGTGACGGGCGCCCCCTGGGCGACTGGCTGGTCGGCAGGCCTGCGAACACGGTCACCGTGCTCGACACCCACGACGGCCTCGGGATGATCGACGCCGCCGGTCAGGACGGGTACGACGGCCTGCTCACTCCTGCCCAGATCGAGGCCCTCGTCAACCTGATCTCCCACAACAGCGGTGGCACCAGCCGCGCGAGCAGGGTGAACAGCGGCGCGGGCGGGATCTACCAGGTGAGCTGCACCGCCTACGACGCGGTAGGCCGGGACGACCGGCGTCACATCCTGGCCCGGCTGCTCCAGCTCTTCGCTCCCGGGATCCCACAGGTCTACTACGTCGGGCTGCTCGCCGGCGCAGCCGAACCCGCCCTGGTGGCCCGCACCGGCGACGCGCGCGAGATCAACCGCCGCAGCTACACCGAGGCCGAGCTGGACGAGGAGCTCCGACGACCGGTCGTCCAGGAACTGACCCGGCTGATCCGCCTGCGGGCCACGCATCCGGCATTCCATGGACGGTTCGCCCTCCTCGACGCCCCGGACGGCGTACTGGCCATGGAGTGGCGCGCGGGTGCCGCCCGCGCCGGGCTGCGCGCCGACCTGGGCGACGGCTCCTACTGGCTCGACCTGACTCCCACCGTTTGATACGACCGGGAGGTACGCCGTGACCGTGTGGGTGTACTTCACTCGTCGAGCCCGCACCCGATGTACTCCCGGCTCGCTACACCGGCATCGCAGGCCAGATGGGAGGCTCGCTTTTCGGCCCACCGGGAGGTCGCCGCCGCCCCTGGTGGCTGCAATCGTCCCCGGTAAGGCGGAGAGGATCACCCGGCTGCGGCTGGTACCGCTTCGCCGGTGGCCGCCGGCCGTGAGGCCGGCGGGAGTCGATTTCCGGGAGGGCCGCATGACACAGGCCATCGAGTGGGTCACCTACCGGGGTGCGCCTCTTTATGACGAGGACGGGAACCTCATCGGCAATATCGAGGAGTTCTTCGTCGAGACCGACGACGGACCGCCCGCCTGGGTGGTCGTCGTCAGCGAAGCGGACGACACGGCGCGGTCGTATGTGCCTCTGCGCGATGCCCGCCGTGCGGAGGACGGCCAGGGCCTGCAGGTCTCCGTCGACAGCGACACGATCCGCGATGCGCCCAGCGCACAGAATGGCGACGGTCTCTCGGGCGAGGAGGAACGCCGGCTGTACGAGCACTACGGGCAGACCTACCCGGGCCAAGAGACATCGGGCGAGGAGACATCGGACGAGACCGACGGCGGGTCGCGTAAGCCCGGCCTTCTCCGGCGGCTACTGGGCCTCGATCGCTAACCCCACGGCTCGGTGCCGTCGGGCTGACCCACCGCTTGCCTGAAAGCGAATTCAGCCCGACCGCACCGGGGCCGAAACACGTTGCATATGTCGGAGCCCGAGCTATTGCGGGCACGTCATGCGAATCACACGACGAGGATCGAGTCCCGTCCGTCGAGCTCCGGGACATCGGGGTCGTTGAACCAGTGGGCGTTGGTGCCGAGGTAGCGGAACCGGACGCGCGTGCCGGGCGGCAGGCTCACGGACGCCGAGCGCGTGCCGTTTGATCGCCGGCGCATCTGATGCTGACCTGGCTGCCATCCGTTGAAGTCACCGACCACGCTGCACCCGTCTTGATCAAGGGGCAGTACGAACGTTACCTTGACGCTCCCAGCGGTGGGGGAAAGCCTGATCACGAGGTCTCCTCGGGTACTCGGAGGCGGGCAGCAGCATCCTGCCGGGGCCGGGCGCGCCCGCCCACCATGACGCGCCGCACGTGCGCGTAGGTCCGCCCATCGGCGCGCTGCCGCTCATCGTCGTCAGCGGCGCCGTCGCGAGCATTGGCTCCCTCGGCGGCCCTTGGCCGGGTGTGGCGAGCGGCCTGGATACGTGACTGACTGTCCGTAGCCTCACAGCCGCCGGGTCGAGCGCACCAGCCACAACCCGCCGCCGCCGATCAGGACCAGCCCCGGTACCAGCGAGCTCACCGCTACCAACATCAGGCCCACCGCGAGCAGCACGATCGCCCCGCACAGCTGGGCGATCAGACCGGCGTCCACGCCTCCATAACTACGCGGGAAGTAGTCGGCCGAGCAAGTCGTGCATGGTCATCGGGCCGAACAGAGGGTTCTGCGGCTGCCACGACGGCTTGAACAGGTCGGAGGATCTATCTGCACGTGGTCCCATGGCCTCTCTGACACGCCGACCTCGTAGCCACCGACCTGTCAGGCCTCCGCACGCACGGTGGGCATCGGCAGGTCGGCCGCTGTGCCCTCCGGCTTGCAGACCTCACCGCAGCTGTTCTCCAGCGTGCAGCACAGCGAGCAGATCGGGCCCTCGTGGAACGGACAGGCGGCCATGTCCGGCCGCTCGTAGTCCGTCCCGCAGGCGACGCAGGTCATCAGCGCTGTCGACAGGTTCCCGTCGGGGTCCTGCATCGGCGGCTGTAGGTCATCGGTGCGGGCGAGGTAGTACTTACCGCCGGTGAGCGCGCAGATCACCGGCGAAAGCACGAACGCGATCGCCAGCGCGAGGAACGGCGAGAACGCGGCGAGCAGCGGGCCGAACGCGCCGAAGAAGGCGACGATCGAGACCGCCGAGGCGATCACCATGGAGCCGAACCCGACCGGGTTGATCGCGCGCAGGTGCGCGCGCTTGAACTCTATGTAGGACGGACTCAGCTTGAGGATCGGCTTGTTGATCACCAGGTCGGCCACAACCGCGCCGATCCAGGCGATCGCGACGTTGGAGTAGAAGCCGAGCACCGCGTTGAGGAGCGCGAATACGCCGAGCTCCATGAGCAGCAGCGCGACCCCGACGTTCAGGAAGATCCACACGACCCGGCCTGGGTGCGCGTGCAGGACCCGCGAGAAGAAGTTCGACCAGGCCAGCGAGCCCGCGTACGCGTTCGTCACGTTGATCTTGATCTGGGACACGACGACGAACACCACCGCGACCGGCACGACGGCCCACGCCGGGAGCACCAGGCCGAGCCCCTGGGTGAACTGCGCGATCGGCTCTACGGCTGTGGCCTCGCCCACCCGGTCGAGGATCCAGACCGCAAGCAGGCCACCGGAGATCTGCTTGATCGCGCCGAGGATCACCCAGCCTGGGCCGGCTGAGAGCACCGCGGCCCACCACTGGAACCGGTTTGCTGGTGTCAGCGGCGGCATGAAGCGAAGGTAGTCGACCTGCTCGCCGATCTGGGCGATCAGCGAGAGCGCGACGCCTGCCGCGAGGCCGATGCCGAGCAGGTTGACGCCTGCCGTGCCGTCGGCCCCTGAGAACGAGAGGAACTCGGCGTAGGCCTGCGGCTGCTGGATCGCGAGGGCCACCAGCGGGAGCGCGAAGATCAGCAGCCAGAACGGCTGCGTCCAGGCCTGCAGCTTGGCGAGCGCCCGCATCCCGTAGATGACGATGGGGACGACCATCAACGAGGTGATGAGGTACCCGATCGGCAGCGGGATGCCCAGGCCGAACTCGAACGCCTGGGCCATGATCGAGCCCTCGAGCGCGAAGAAGATGAAGGTGAAGGTCGCGTAGATCAGCGACGTGAGCGTGGACCCGAAGTAGCCGAACCCGGCGCCCCGGGTCAGCAGATCCATGTCGATGCCGTACCGGGCCGAGTAGTACGAGATCGGGATGCCGGTGACGAAGATCGTCACCGCCGCGAGGAGGATCCCGATCAGGGCGCTCGGCGTGCCGTTGGCGAGCACGATCGACGCACCGATGGCGTAGTCCGCGAGATAGGCGATGCCGCCGAGTGCGGTCGAGGCCACCATGACGGGTGCCCACGTGCGGAAGGACGTGGGTGCGTAGCGCAGCGAGTAGTCCTCGATGGACTCCCGAGCCATCCACCGGCGCAACGCGGAGCCCTTCCCCCCTTCCTCGCCTGCGATGACAGTGTCGGTGGCCTGCGCCATGCTGGTCCTCCCGGGTCACGCGATGTGGCCGATCGGCCAGCCGTGACCGTAGGAACGCCGGATGACGCCGCTGTTGCAGCAGTGCGTGGCGGCGTGAACACTGTCAGTAGAAAGTAAAATGTGGGTTGCGTGGCGCCCTCACACGTTCTGCGTGCTGGACGCCACGCCGAGCGAGATCACGAAGTCCGCCTGGAGTACTACGGTCGGAGGCATGGATTTCTCCTTGTGGCCCGCCGCCTCACGCCCGTGGCAGGACATCCTCGAAGCCGCCGAGTACGCGGAACGGACCGGCTGGCACGGCGTCTGGATCGCCGACCACTTCATGGCGAACGGCGACGAGGGCGTCGGCGTCCCGGTGAACGAGTGCATGGCGCTGCTGGCGGCGCTGGCCAGCCGGACCGAGCGGGTTCGGCTCGGCTCCATGGTGCTCGGCAACACTTACCGGCATCCGGCCGTCGTCGCCAATCAGGCGGCAACCGTCGACCAGATCAGCAACGGCCGGTTCGTACTGGGGATCGGCGCAGGCTGGCAGGTCAACGAGCACGACGCGTACGGCATCGAGCTGCCGCCGACGCGTGAGTTGCTCGCCCGCTTCGACGAAGCGTGCCAGGTGTTCAAGGGCCTGTTGACCCAGGAGCGTGCCGACTTCGATGGGAAGTACTACCAGCTGGCCGGTGCGCCGCTGGAGCCCAAGCCGGCTGCGATGCCGCTGCTGATCGGCGGCTCGGGGGAGAAGGTCACCCTCGGCATCGTCGCCAAGTACGCCGACGAGTGGAACCACTGGGGCCTGCCGGAGACCGCCGTCCACAAGGGCAGCGTGTTCCGCGGGCACTGCGAGAAACTCGGCCGGGACCCGGGCAGCGTGCGCCGGTCCACCCAGGCGCTGTTCGACGTCGTCGTACCGGGCGACACCGAGGCCGAGGAGCGCCGCGAACAGCTGTTGGCGGCCGGTAGGCTCCCGGTCGTGATGGGCAGCGCGGAGGAGGTGCTCGACACTGTCGGCCGGTACGTTGAGGCCGGAATCGACGAGCTGCTCGTCCCGGACTTCGCGCTCGGCGACGGCCAGCGGCGGTTCGAGGCGCTCGAACGGCTCCGCGAGGAAGTCCTCCTCAAGTTCAGTTGATGGTCAGGTCGGCGACGACCGGCCACTGGTCCCTGGGCAGCCACCCGGGCCGCCTCTCGTTGGCGCGGTTCGTCGAGCTCACCGCGACCAAGTCGCTGTCCGGTCAGTTGGTGCGCAGCACCACGAACTGGAACCGACCCTCGACGAAGTAGGTGCGGCTGTACGCGACTGCGCTCCCCCGGCGGCTGAAGTGCACCTGGTCGAGCAGCACGTACAGCCCCGGGACGGGCTTCTGCGGGCCCCACCCGATCGTCTCGTCGCTGATGGCGTGCACTTCGGCGAGCGCGCGGGACGGCATGATGCCGGCCTCGGCGAGCGTCGCGAAGAGGCTGCCGGCGCCCAGTTGGTGCACGAGCTCGACCGGGAAACCATCGAGCGGGACGACGTCGAAGGAGTACGCCACGACCTGCTCGTCGGCGAGGACCATCCGCTCTAGGGCGAGCACCTCGGCGCCGACCGGGATCCCCAGCTTGGCGGTCTCGGTCGCCGTCGCCGGACGCCGCTCGCTCGCGTGGCGCTCCATGCGCGGTTCGTGGCCCATCTCGCGGATCGTGTCGCTGATCGAACGCAGCTCCTGCAGCCCGGCGCGGATCCCGCCCCCGAAGTCGCTGACGAACGATCCGGACCCGTGCCGGACGTCGACCAGGCCCTGAGCCTCCAACGTCCGCAGCGCCGTGCGCACCGTGACCCGCGAGACCTCGTAGCGCCGAACGAGGTCGGCCTCGCTGGGAAGCCGCTCCCCCGGCGCGAACTCCCCCGACATGATCCGGGAGCGCACGTCCTCTGCGAGCTGGCGCGCGAGCGAGGTGCGACCGCGCAACGACGCCGACATCGACACGACATCTTCCTTCCTGTCCGCCGGTACCCTAACGGTTGACAGTCGTCCTACATCTTCCCTACCGTGCGAACGGTAGTGAGTCGTAGGACGACTGCTGGCTTGTCGTGGGGGACCCGTGGCCGCAACAGCGGTGGAATGGCTCGATCGGCCGGTGCCAGCGGTGCGCCTCCTGGACCAGACCCGGCTGCCGGGCGAAGAGGCCTACGTCACGGCCACCGACGTGGAGACGCTCGTCGACGCGATCACCCGACTCGTCGTCCGCGGCGCGCCCGCGCTCGGCGCCGTCGGCGCGCTCGGAGTGGCACTGGCACTCGCGCAGGGCAGCCGCGAGAACTGGGGCGAGGCCCGCAGGCTCCGCGAGATCGGTCAGCTGCGCGAGGCCCGGCCCACAGCGGTCAACCTCGCGTGGGGGGTTGACCGGATGCTGCCGTTGATTCCCGGCGGGTTCGAAGCCGTGCTCGCCGAGGCTCGGCGAGTGCTCATCGAGGACGAGACGGCCAACCGGACGCTGTCCGCGCTGGGCGTCGACTGGCTGCTCGAGCGGAGCCCGCGCCGGCCGCTGCGCGTCCTCACCCACTGCAACACCGGATCGCTCGCGACGACGGGCTGGGGCACCGCACTCGGCATCGTCCGCGAACTGCACGCACGAGGGCTCCTCGACGTCGTGCACGTCGACGAGACCCGGCCGCTGCTGCAGGGCTCCCGGCTCACGGCATGGGAGCTGCGGGCCGACGGAATCGACCACGTCGTGCAGGTCGACAGCGCGGCGCCCGGCGCGATCATGAGAGGTCTGGTGGATGTGGCCGTCATCGGCGCCGACCGCATCGCGGCGAACGGCGACACCGCCAACAAGGTCGGGTCCGTCGGACTGGCCTTGGCGTGCGCCGACGCCGGCGTCCCGTTCGTCGTCGCTGCCCCGTGGTCAACGGTGGACCTGGCCACCCCGGACGGCGCCGCCATCGTGATCGAGGAGCGGGCTGCCGAGGAGGTCCTCTCGCTCCACGGGGTGCCGGCCGCCCCGCCGGGGAGCCGGGTGTTCAACCCGGCGTTCGACATCACACCAGCACGTCTCATCGATGCCGTGGTCACTGAACGCGGCGTCGTCGAACCGAAGGTTCGCGCCGACATGAAGGCGGTCCACCACGCGGCGGTCCACCACAACCACTGAGATGCCGACGATCGCACCGACACGTGCCGACGTTGCTCCGCGACCGGGTCGGCCAGGGTCGAGGAGCGGGCGCAGGCGCTGCTGGAGCCGCTGCGCCGGGTGGTGCGAACAGCTTCTCCACCTCACTCGGCGGCCACGCCGGGCCCCAACCAGATCGCGGCCGCCGTCAGCATCGCCTCGACGGCACGTCGCAGGGTCGGCTCGAGGCCGGTCGGGACGAACTCGGGCGAGTGCCCCCCGGGTGCCCTCCCGG
>JAODNO010000025.1 GCA_025465235.1 Pseudonocardia sp. | reverse complement strand
TCCGTGTCTTTCCGAACGCTGATGCGTTCCCGTCCTGGCCTGTCGTGAAGTGACGCGAGCCATAAGGGTCGGTCGGGAACTGCATGACCGTGGCGGGCGACAACCAGGAGTGCTTGCAAGGCCCGAGACCGGGCCACGGAGAGTGCATGCAAGCCTCAGAAACGGAAGGAATTGAAATGGTCACCCACGAAGAAGTCACGAGGGTCGTCAATCCCCCGGAGGTCGTCGCAGGGGCAGGTCGGAAGTACGCCGTCGAGGGGATCGGGGCGTTCTTCCTCGTCTTCGTGGTCGGGGCCAGCGTGATGAGCGGCTCTCCGCTGGCGCCGGTGGCCATCGGCGTGACCCTCATGGTCATGGTCTACGCCGGTGGGCACATCTCCGGCGGCCACTACAACCCCGCGGTGACCATGGCCGCGCTGGTGCGCGGCCGGATCAGCGCAGGCGATGCCGTCGGGTACTGGGTCGCGCAGATCGTCGGTGCGTTCATCGCCGCGGAAATCGTCCGCGCGGTGGTCACCCCGGCGGCGCCGGTCACGGCCCTCACCCTGGCCGGTCACGCCCTGGCGGCCGCCGTTGTCGTGGAGCTGCTGTTCACCTTCGCCCTGGCCTACGTCGTGCTCAACGTCGCCACCAGCAAGGACCACCCGGACAACTCCTTCTACGGCCTGGCCATCGGTTTCACCGTGATGGCCGGCGCGATCGCCGTCGGCGGGATCTCCGGTGGAGCGTTCAACCCGGCTGTCGCCATCGGCGCCGCCTCCATGGGCATCCTGGCCTGGCCGACGATCTGGATCTACCTGGTCGTCGAACTCGTCGCCGGCGCGGCTGCCGGGCTGGTCTTCCGCGCACTCAACCCCGCCGACAAGTAATCTGGCCCGGGCAGTAGCCGGCGCGGAACGCAGCGTTCGGAACTCGAATGGAAATGATGGTCAAGAGTGCCGGCGGCTACCTGGGCCACAACAGCCAAAGCAGGTACCGCGGCAGCCGGTACAGCCGGTAGCCAGATATCGGTGTGGCCCCGCCTGGTGGGCGGGGCCACCCGGCGGCCCTCGGGGCAGAGCCGGTCAGCTGACTTCCTCCTTCAGGAGGTCGGCGATGCACGAGTCGATCTGCTCGCGCTCCGAGTCTGTCATGCAGAACATCGCGAAATGGGCCCAGAGGCTGTCGACCACTCGGAACTCGCTATTCGGGATGAGCCGCTGCTCGGCCTCGCAGTCGGCGGGCGGGAAGAACATGTCGTGAGAGAACGGCACCACGTATGTCTTCGCCTTGATCCGCCCGAGCGCCGCAGCGAGATCCCCGCCAGTGTGCAGACTGACATCACCGTGGCGCCACTTCCAGCCCATCCAGATCAGGTTGTTGGGATCCATCGGGGCGAAGTAGGCTTCCCAGAAGCGCTTGAGGAAGTCTTCGAGTGATGTGAATCCAACACCTCGCCAGGCTTCCGAGTTATAGAAGTCCGGGCAGAGTCCCATCACCGACCAGATCTGAGCGTGCCGGCGCAGTCCGGCGTGCACATCGCGTTGATCCGCGTAGAAGCCGTTGTTCCATGCGGGGTCGGACTTCAGGGCGTCCTCGTGGGAGCGTACGAAGATGTAGTCATGTGGAGTGGTCTTCGCGGTCCCCGCGAATGGTAGCGCCCTCTTGACCATGTCCGGGAAGCGGACCGCCCACTCGTACGTCTGCTCGGCGCCCATCGACCAGCCGAGGACCAACTCCAGACGCTCGATTTCGAACTGCTCGGTCAGAAGTCGATGCTGGGCACGTACGTCGTCACCGATGGTGACGTTCGGGAAGGCGCCGCCGTTGAACGGCGGCGGGGTATTGCTGGGCGATGATGAGAACCCGTTGGCGAACTGGCCCGGCAGAATGATGAAGTACTTACCGGGGTCGAGGGGCCGGCCTCGCCCGATGAAGATCTCCATTGCCTTCGGCGTGCCTGACCACATGTGCGGGAAGAGAACAACGTTGTCTTTTGTATCGTTCAGCGTTCCGTGCGTCTTGTAGCTGAGCCTTGCGTTGGGGAGAGTGATTCTGTTCTCCAGTTCGAAGTTGCCCAGCTCGAAGTATTGGTGCGGGCCGTGGTTCTCTTCCGAATAGTAGTCGGCCATCTCAGTTCCTCTCGTGAGCTCTCGGGCCGCGCAGCCTGCGGGCTTTCCCTCCTCACGGCGACTGCCATCCTTCTCGCTCGACGGCAGGGGTCAATCGTCCATGTGGCCGTGAGCCCTTTGCGCGCCAGTCCCGCCAGCGGCGGGGCGCGGGCAGTCCGGCATTGCGCCGACGTCACCCGGCAGGCCAGGCCGACGATCAGCAAGAGCCGGGAAACGGAAGGCTGACGCCAAGCCTGACTCAGACCGCGGGCCCGGGGGTCGTGCGGGCAGACCGCCCCACGCTCCGGCTGCGCCGCGCTCCGCTGCCCTCGGCCAGCGCGCCGAAGACGATGCCCAGCGTGGCCCAGAGGACGATCTGTCCACCGAGCGAGGCCACCCGGAAGTCGTACAGGACGGTGCCCGGGAAGTCGGCCGGTGTCTCGTCCATCGCGGGCAGCAGGAACCCCACCAGGCCGACGAGGACGATGTACACGCCCGTGGCGATCAAAACGGCGTTCCACCATCCGAACCGCACGGTGAGCCGCCTGGCCGCGAGGACCGCGCCGACGGCGAGGGCGATGGAAAGCGCGACGAGCAGTACGTACAACCCGGTTCGCAGGCCGATCGTCTCGTGGCTGCTCGACGCGGGCGGGTTGGCCGGGTACTTCACGAACGGCACGAGCACGACGGCGAGGAAGCCCACGAGCGCAACGAGCCCCGCGGTGGCACGCGGACCGAGGCGTGCGACCCGCCCGTATACCGCCGCATACACCAGCGCGAGGATGCCGCCGATGGCGGCGCCGTAGAGCAGGAGGGCCACCGCGAGCCCGATCGTGCTCTGCACGCCGCGGCTCACCAGTTCGACCCCGCCCTCCTCGCCTGCCGCGGCGGTCAGTCGGTCCTCGAAGGCGATGGCAGCGCCTACCGCTGGTTCGCCGAACACCCGGGCGAACACGAACGACAGCAGACCGGCGACGAGTCCGGCGATCATGCCCCGGATCAGCAAGGACCTCATCATGGTCGGGTTCCCGCTCCTAGTGGCAGGGGAAGCCCAGCAGGTGACGGCCGTCGTGGACGAACTCGTGCAGCATCTGGCCCGAGACGACCGACGTCGCGCCCTGGTCCATGCCGACCAGGTAGAGCAGAGCCAGCAGGATCACGCCGGCGAACAGGGCCCACGGCGCGAGCTCGCGCAGCGGAATCGCGGCAGGTACCGGTGCCGGGGCGACGGCCTGGGTCATGTCGGCTCTCCTGACGATGGGGCGGCCCGGTGCTCTACGGATCCCGCCGTCGAGGCTTGAACATCTGATGAGATGCTCAGGTGATTGTTCAACCCGGCCCAGTGAGTGTCAAGGGCCGTGCGCACGTGAGCGCGCGCCTCACCCTGGTCTCCCACTCGTCGACGTCCGCCACAGCCGCCGCAGCGTTTCCCCGCCGGCGAACCGCGGCAGGAGCTGGGCCCTCGCAGCCAGGGGGCTGCTGCCGCGCGCCCAACGCATCGGTTCGGGGCCTGCCCCGGCCTGCCGCCAGACGTGCGAGGCCCTGGGGTTGGTCGTGGAGGTGGATCCGATGCTCGCGGACTGGGACCTCGGACGGTGGCGGGGCCGGACGCTCGACGAGATGGCCGCCGGCGAGCCGGACGCCGTGCAGGCCTGGCTCGCCGATCCCACAGCGGCACCGCACGGCGGCGAACCGCTCGTCGGTCTGCTCGCCCGGGTCGAAGCCTGGCTCACGGCCGTGCCCGTAGGGCACACCATCGCGGTCATCGGGCCTGCGCTGGTCCGCGCCGCCGTCGTGGTCACCCTCGGCGCTCCTCCCGGCTCGTTCTGGCAGATCGACGTCCCACCGCTGACGACGACCGACCTGCGCGGCGGTCCGCCACGGTGGACGATCCGCGCCACCGGCGTCGCACTCGCCGGCCCCCGTCGGCCTGCTGAGGGGGTCGATGGCGACGAGGCCCACTGACACAGCAGCCCCTCACGGCATCCGGGCTTCGGCGAGGTGCGCGGCCAGCCAGCCGAAGATCCGTTGTGCGGTCTGGCGCGGCGCGAGCGGCTGGCAGTGGATGTTCGCGCCATCGGCCACGGTGAACCGGGCGAGCTCGTGGGGCGCTGTGAGCAGACGTGCGAGCTGCGCGGACTGGCCGGGCCAGAACTGTTCGTCGTCCGGGTCGGTGATCAGCAAAGGAGTGCGGATCTGCCCGGCGACGTCGCGCAGTTGATAAGTACGCATGGTGGTGAACAGGTCGAACGGGTCGCCGATGCCGTACGGGCGGGCGCGGAAGGCGAGCGTGCGTGCGAGATCGGGATCGTCGGCCATCTGAGCCATGAACCCGTTGAACATGTCCTTCTGGCCGCTGTCGAGCAGCGCGGTCATCTCCGGCGGGAGATGGTCCATCCAGGACGTCGAGACGTCGACGACGCCGGGATCGGCGACGGCGGCAACGAACCGGTGCTCGAACGCCAGGGCCCGCGGGAGCCAGTACCCGGCCTGGCTGATCCCGTACGCGGTGAGCGCCGAGGCGTCGACGTCGGGGCGGTCGACCAGCGTGTCGACCACCGGCGTCAGCACGGCCTCCCAGTCTGGTCGGAACGGGACGCCGCGCTCGAAGAGCATCGACTGCTGGCCGGGCCCGTCGTAGACGAAGGCGTTCCAGCCCCGGGCGAGGGCCTCCGCAGCGCCGCTCGACCACAGCGCGGCGAGCGAGCCGTCGCTGCCGTTCGTCATGACGAACGTCGGACGAGGCACGCCGTCGACGTCGGGCCGCAGCAGGTAGCCCGGCAGCACGGTGCCGTCGTACGGCACGTCCACGCGGACGAACCGGCCCTGCGATGCGTCGATCATCGCGTCCCAGCTGCGTCGGGAGCTGCGGAACGTCGGGAGCATGACGGTGTCGGCCTGCTCAGCGGGCAGGCCGTCGACGGCGCCGAGTGCACGAGAGTAGGCGGCGGATGCGGTCAAGTACGCCCACATGGCGCCTCGGGGATCGGCGCCGCCGGCGTCCGCGAGTGCGGTGAGCTCGTCGGCGCGCTGGGACCAGGCGGCGAACCAGCTCGACCGGTCGCCGTCGACGATCCGGGCGACGGTGGCGAGCACGATTCCCGGGTCGCCGACACCGTAGGCGGTGGAGCCGAGCGCCATACGGGTCTCGAAATCGAAATCAGGGTCGGCGAAGAAGCCTTCGGTGAGGGCGCGGGAGCCGGTGGCAGCGGGACGGACGGGCTGCGAGGTCGTCATGATGTGGTGTCACGCCGTCCGGTCGGACCGCGCATCGGTGGTGCGGCCGGGGTCCGGCGGGGCCGCGTGATCCGCAGCCTTGCTGGCCTTGATCGTGTACCGCACCGCCCACCAGGACAGCAGAATCGGGAGAATCCAGTCGAACACCAGGTCGACCGGCCGGTTCGGCACGGTGGTGCCCGCCTCCGCGTAGCTGAACAGCGCCGACAGGAGGTGGCCTGCGGCCATCGAGGCGATCGCGACGCCCCACACCGCACTGATGCGACGGTTGATCGAGCGGAATTGCGGAGTGTGCCAGTACTCGCGCGGCACGCTCTCCCGAGCGTACTGCTCGGTGAACGGCATGATCGGCAGCATCACGAATATCACGATCGCCAGCGTCCAGGTGGCAATCGATTGCCCGTAGGCGGTGAGGAAAGCGTCCGCGGCCGGATCAAGAACGGAGGCGATGGCGACCCCGGCGAAAGCGATCGCCCCGGTCACCTCCAGCACCTTGGGCGCCTCCCCGCGGAGGAGCGAGTGGACGATGAACACCGCGGCGACGAGGAAGGCCAGAAACCCCGCAGTGGCGACCGCTCCTGGTCCCGTGCGCTCGGCGACGAAGCTGAAGACGATCCACGGAACGAAGCCGGCGAAAACCTTGAGTATCGACATGCGATAACTGTCGCGCCGGTTGCTCGCCGGAACATCCGCCAATTCGCTTGGTTTCGTCTGCCACGTCTCGACCATTCGCGCAGCAATTGCGCCGAATGGGCGCCAACCGATCGGCCGTCCTGGGACGACCCGGTTGCGCCGGACTGGGGCGAGCTTCACGCGTGCGCGCCCGGGCGTGGCTCCGGCGCGCGTCAGTCGGTGGGCCGCGTTCGGTCGGCAAGATCGCGGGCGGCGCGAACGAGGTCGGAGCCGTTCAGCAGCGCTCGGTCGTTGTGGCCCGCGCCAGGTACCTCGACGGTGACCACGGCGGCGCCAAGGCTCTCCCCGTAGTACAGGATCCGCTCGGGCGGTACCCGCGCCTCGCGCACCAGGTAGTGGCGGGCAGCCCGCGCGTCGAGGGCCAACCCGTCCTCGGTGGGGCGGCCCGGGTTGCCGCCGTAGCCGCGGTAGTCGAACAGCAAGACGGCGAGGCCGGCCTGGGAGAGCGCGGCGGCGAGCGGTGCACGCATCGACCTGTCGCCTGCGTTCCCGTTCGCCACCAGCACCGTCATGCCGTGCCCACCCGGGGCCTCCGCCGGCAGGAACCAGGCCCCGAGACCGAGACCGTCGGCGGTCCGCAGCGTTACCTCCTGCGCAGTCGGGAGTACCTCGGCAGCCGGCGGCACCGGTGCACCCGGACGCGGGAAGTAGATCATCCGCCGCTGGGTCACCCACATTCCGCCGATGTGCAACGCGACGGCCAGCAGGACCGCTACGGCCGTGCCGAGCATTCTCCGCAGCCACCGTCGACCGGTCAGGCTGCGGGCGGCCACGACCGGCCCAGCATCACGTCGGTTCGGCTGCTGAGCCCCCGAAGCCTCCGGCCGGCCACTGGCTACATGTCCATTCCGCCGTTGACGGAGACCACGGACCCCGTGATGTATCCGGCCTCGTCGTCGACGAGGAACTGCACGGCTCGCGCGATCTCGTGCGCCTGCCCCAGCCGTCCCACGGGGATGCCTGCGATGATCTTCTCGAGTACGTTCTCGGGCACCGCCGCCACCATCTCGGTCTCGACGTAGCCGGGTGCCACGCAGTTCACCGTGATCCCCTTGCGGGCCACCTCCCGCGCCAGGCTCTGGCTCATCCCGAACAGCCCGGACTTCGAGGCCGCGTAGTTGACCTGGCCGACGTTGCCCGTCTGCCCGATCACGGAGCTGATGTTGACGATGCGCCCGGACCCGCGTTCCAGCATGTGCTCGAGCACCGCCTTGGACATGTAGAAGGCACCGGACAGGTTGATACGGAGCACCGCGTGCCAGTCGTCCACCGTCATCTTCCGCATGGTCTTGTCGACGGTGACGCCCGCGTTGTTGACCAGATGGTCGACGCGGCCCCGATCGGCCAGCACCTCCTCGACCACCCGCTGGCAGTCCTCGGGCACCCCGACGTTGCCCTGGTGCACCGACACGGAGCAGCCCTCCGCCGAGAGCTTCCCGGCCAGCTCCTCGGCCGCGCGGCTGTTGCTGCTGTAACCCGCCGCGACGTGCACACCGGAGCGGGCCAACCCGGTGGTGATCGCAGCTCCGATCCCGCGCGCGCCCCCGGTCACGATGGCCACCTTCTGGTCGGTCATGTCGAGTCCTTCCTCGCCGACGCCTGCCCCGCGGCCTCTCGACTCGGGGCCGTACACCTTCCGTGTTCCCCGAGCAGCACCCAGTTATGGCGCCAGCTCGGGTTCAATCTCCGAAGGCGACGCGGACGTCCTCGCTCGTGGTCGCGACCGCCCTGAGCAGGCCGGCGATCTCCGGAGCCGTGTTCGGCCCGGCCTCGGGGGCGACGATCGCCGGGTCGATCGTGAGCACGGCGTACCCGCCGACGGCCCCGGCGCCGAAGCCGGGCGCGAACACGCGCGTCGGGCGTTTGATCACGCCGTCGCCGACGGCGTCGTGCAGCGCGATCGGGATGCTCGCGGCGGACACGTTGCCCATCGTGGCGATGTTGAAGTACAGCTGTTCCTCCGCCAGCCCCGCCTTGCGGGCGAGGTCGACGATCATCGTCCTGTTCGCCTGGTGCGGGACGATCAGCTCGATGCTCTCCAACAGCGAGCGGCCGGGGCTGTCCGGGTCGCCCTGTTCGTCGAGCTCGGAGATCATCTGGGCCAGGTAGCGCCGCACGAGTGACTTCACCTCGGGCCCGTAGACCGTGATGTCGTTGTCGAACTCCGGGTTGGGCCAGACGATCGAGTTCACCTCGCTGGCCGGACCGCTGGCGTAGGTCTGCAGCACCTGCACGTCGCCGGCGTGGCCCGGCTCCGCAGGCGCCACCACGATCGCCGCGGCGCCGTCGCCGAAGATCATCCGTGACGTTCGGACACTCCCGATCTTGTCGGAGAACTTCTCGGCGCAGACCAGCAGAACGGGACGCTGCACCTCCTGCAGCTGCCGCACCGCCTCCGCAAGCCCGTAGGGCAGCCCGGCGCACGCCGCGACGATGTCGGCCGACGCGTGCGTCTGGAGCATCCCCAGCTCGCCCGAGAGCCAGCACGCGATCGACGGGATCAGTCGATTGCTCGTGCAGGTGGCGACGAGCACCGCACCGAACTCCTCCGGGGCCCGCCCGGAGTGCGCGATCGCGGCACGCGCCGCGTCGAGCGCGAGCTCTTCGAGTGGACGAGCCGAGTAGCAGCGCTGGTCGATGCCGGTCTTCGCGCTGATCTCGGCCGCGCTCATCGGTGACCAGGAGAAGCTGGAGTTGCGGATGACGTCGGCGTTGGTGCAGATGTGCTCACCCCGCACGACGGACAGCGCCTCCAGCTTCGGTACCACGCTGAACGCCTCCCGCACCCGTACGGGCGGGTAGGGCCGGATGGGCGGCCGGGCATCCACCCGCGGCGAGACCGTCGGCGGGGCCGCGTGCTGCTGCTCGTCGGTCTCCGCGGCCCTGACTCGGTCGATGAACGCGACCACCTCCCGGTCGCGCGGGTGGTAGGCGATCACGAAATCGTCGTCGCCGATCGTGCCCACCGGGCGCAGCGCGCCGTCAGCGCGCTGCCAGGGGTACTGGTTGTGCAGCACCTTCGCCCAGCGCAGCAGGGCCTCGAGCTCCGGTACCTCCTCGTCCGCGTCGAGAATCTCCTCAAAGGTGAACACCTGGTAGTCCGGGTCGTGGCGGGGCAGGACCAGCGTCAGGGCCTCGGGCCGGGTGAGCATCTCGCCCACGGTCGGCGGGATCGCCGGCAGCTCGGTCGCGTGGTGGCGCTTGTGCCGGAAAACGTCGAAGAGCAGCGCGAAGATGCGGTCCTCCGCGGCGGCGTCCCACGCCGCGGGCAGCTCGCCGTAGCCGCGCTCGACGGCGGCGATCTTCCGGTCGGCGTCCTCCCACGGCGTGAGCAGGGGCAGGAAGACGTCCGTGCGATGGCGCGGCAGGTCCCGCCAGCGGGTGGGGCGCTTGTCGAACATCGGCAGCACGTAGCGGTTGACCCAGTACAGGTTCTGCCCCAGGTCGCGCAGCAAGGTGAAGCGGTCCAGGTACGCGCCGGACTCCACGCGGGCGAGGATGTCGGCACCCGTCGGGGCCTTGGCCTCGAAGTCACGGCCGATCACGCTCGTGAACTGCTCAAGAGTGTCAAGCACGGAGAAGTCGAGCGCCCCGAGGACGTTCGCTGAAAACACCATCCTGCCGTGCCGGTTCATGATGAACGGCTTCATCGCCGACCCCCGTTGCTCGGAA
>JAODNO010000728.1 GCA_025465235.1 Pseudonocardia sp. | reverse complement strand
CGATCCTGAAGAACATCAAGGTCCCGGTCCTGGTGGTCAACGGCACCGACGACATCATCATCGCGACGATCAACTCGTACATCCTTCAGCAGTTCCTGCCGAACGCCGAGCTGATCATCTACCCGGAGGCCAACCACGGGGCCCACTTCCAGTACCCCGACCTGTTCGTGACCCACACCAAGCTCTTCCTCGACCGTTAGGAGAAGACCGCTCGCCGGCCGGGAAGCCCGAACGTTGTCGAGTCAAGTGAGACAGTTGGTGTGTACAGGACAGGTCGTGGCTGCTCGGTGGGTTGGGTTGATCCAGCTCACCTTGGATAGTTGAGGCGGGCGCGGACGGCGGGCGAATAATCCCGGAATCACGGAGACCGCGCAGATCGTTCGCCTCAGCGCGGCTGGTCCGGCGCATCTACGAATGTGCTTGGCCGTCTGCCGTCCAAAGTCGTGCGGTCGCGGCCTCTCCAAGAAAACTGCGAGTAGAGATCATTGACCCAAGGGAGGTCAGACGCTGAGGCTACTGCCGCATCGACTTCAACGACGCATGGGACCGCTACTGCCCGGAGCCCGGTCCGCCGCCCGAATCGCCACCCCTGAGAGGGGTAGCCGTACCAGCCGTACCAGAGTCAAAACCGCAGGTCAGCGCGGTACGGCTTGACGAAGTGGTACGGCTAAGCCGTACCACCGAAACAAGCCGTACCAGCCTGACCAGCAAAACGAGGCTGTGACGGCTGGTACGGCTACCCCTCCCCTGCGCGTCATCGGCGGTGCCCGATGAAGCCGGCAGAGGACCGGGCCACCGAGATCACGGGACTGCTAGGCCGCCTTGCCGAACTCCTCGGCAATCCGCCCGAGCAACCCGCTCTGCCCAAGCGCCCGCTGCCCAAGCGCGTGCTGCTGACGCCCGAGGAAGCCGGCGAAGCACTCGGCGTCGGACGCACAACGATCTACGCCCTCCTGCGCACAGGCGATCTGGAGTCGGTTCAGATCGGTCGACTACGGCGGATCTCTTTGTCAGCTGTCGAGGCCTACGCGGAGCAACTCGCCACCAGGTGCTCTTCCACCCACGTCGCCTGACAGGAGTGCACATGAGCAAGCGTCGCAACGCCGGCGGACGGACTCCCAACGGCGCGAGCAGCATCTACCAGGACAAGCACGGCAAGTGGCATGGCCGGGTCTCCATGGGCGTGCAGGACGACGGCCGAGCAGACCGCCGCCATGTCGAGTCATGGGACCGAAAGATCGTGACCGACAAGGTCCGCGCGCTGGAACGCGCCCGGGACGACGGAAACGTCACTAAGCCGGGCGTGCGGTGGACTGTCGGGGAGTGGGTGGAGCACTGGCTCAACCACATCTCCAAGGCAACCACCGGCGGCAACGGATGGGATGCGTACTACTACGCGACCAAGCACATCGTCCGACACGTGGGCGCCCACCGCCTGACCAATCTCCTACCTGACCACCTGGAGCGGATGTACAGCCGGATGCAGGACTCTGGCTCCTCAGCAGCGACTGCACATCAGGTCCATCGCACGATCCGAACTGCGCTCAACGAGGCGGTGAAGCGCGGGTACCTGACCAAGAACCCTGCTCTCATCGCCAAGCCGCCCCGGCTCGATGAAGAGGAGATCGAGCCGCTGAATCGCGCAGAGATCACCAAACTCTTCGCCACCGCGTTGGAGGGACGCAACGCGGCGCGGTGGGTCGTTGCGATCGCTCTCGGACTGCGGCAGGGCGAAGCGCTCGGGTTGCGTTGGCGCGACGTCGACTTCGAGGAGGGCACCCTCACCGTCGCTGTCCAGCGACCTCGCCCCAAGTGGCAACACGGATACGCCGGGTCATGCGGCCACAAGCACGCCGGTCACTGCC
The DNA here is from genome assembly GCA_025465235.1 of Pseudonocardia sp. Lineage (GTDB taxonomy): Bacteria > Actinomycetota > Actinomycetes > Mycobacteriales > Pseudonocardiaceae > Pseudonocardia. The sequence continues at coordinate 1,609 of JAODNO010000728.1, read as the reverse complement.
CGCGTCGGGTCAACAAGCGGAAGGGGACAGCGCAGCCGAAGTCCAAGGCCGGGCGGCGCACGATCGGGCTCCCTCAACCGATGATCGACCAGCTCAAGCTGCACGAGATCGAGCAAAGCATCGAACGGGAGAAGGCGGGTGACCATTGGGAGGACGGAGGATGGCTCTTCACCAGTGAGACCGGGCAACCGCTCAACCACCGGACCGACCAGGTCCGGTGGAAGAAGCTCCTGACCGCAGCCGGTGTGCGAGACGCACGTCTCCACGATGCTCGCCACACAGCAGCCACTGTCCTGCTGGAGCTGGGTGTCCCGGACCGGGCGGCGATGCAGATCATGGGCTGGTCCAATGCGGTGCTCGCCCAGCGCTACCAGCACGTCACCGGCCACGTCCTCGGACGCGTCGCCACGCAGGTCGGCACGCACCTTTGGGAACCGGCACGGACAGACAAATGAGACGAGAACTGAGACGAGGGCTCGGTCAGCGGGCACATCAAGATCGGTGTGCCCGCTGTCGTGCCTGGTCAGATGGCGGAAGCGGAGGGATTCGAACCCCCGGACCCTCTCGGGACTCTCGCTTTCAAGGCGAGTGCATTCGGCCGCTCTGCCACGCTTCCGCGGAGAAGCCTAACCCGGCGCTCGTCACCCCACCCCCAGGTCCACCCATGTCGCGCGGTGGTCGGGGGCGTCGTTGAGACGGGCGAGCGGATCGGCCGCCACCGGCCAGAACACCCCGCTCCCCACCACCCGCATCGGCGCCGACGGGATCACGTAGTCGACGCGGAGATTCCCGGGATTGGGTTCGCCGAAGTCGGCGGTGCCGAGGCGGGGGTCGCCGCGGTGGGTGAGGTTGGGGCCACCCTGCAGCTGAGCGGCCTCGGCGGCGCCGTCCGATGACGGCGAGTCGATCACGCGGGTGCGCGGTGAGGAGCTGCTGCGCCGCGCGGGGGACGAGTCGCCGCGAGCGGGTCGGAGTTCTGGGTCGCCCATGATGACGACCCGCTCACCGCCGAGGCGGCCACGGCGGCCCGTGTCGTCATAGCGCGTCGGCCTGCGCTCCGGGCTGCTCGACGGCCGCGGGTGCGTGGTCGAGCTCGTTGATCAGGAGCACGTCCGGCCGCACCCGCTGGACCACCTCGGCCATCTCGCGCGCCTGCGGTCGTCAGGCGGCGCGACGAGTGCGGCGGCGACGGGGAAAGGAGGCGGCGGCGCTGCATGGGCGTGACCCTCGCAGTTGGTCGTGAACGGAGGACGACGCCCGCGGCGACACGGCGGGCAACCGGGCGGATGTGGTGGGATCTGCCCGAGCACGGGAGGTAGTGATGAGGTTCGACGAGAACGCCGATCTCGACACGTCGAACATCGACGATCTGCGGGGCGGCGGCGGTGGTGGCGGCGGTGTCGGCGGCCGCGTTGCGCTGGGTGGTGGCGGCCTCGGCATCGTCGGGTTGATCCTCTACTTGCTGCTGTCACAGCTCGGTGGTGGCAGCGCGGGCGGTGGTGGGCTGGGGCTGCCCAGTGGGCTGGGCGGGCTCGCGGACGGGCAGTCGGCCGACACGTCACAGGCGGCGTCGAGCTGCCGTTCGGGGAGCCAGGCCAACAAGGAGCTC
>JAODNO010000719.1 GCA_025465235.1 Pseudonocardia sp. | reverse complement strand
CCGCCGGATCGATCGCCGCCGGATCGATCGCCGCCACCGTCCTGGTCACCCGCGTCCCGGCTCCGGCCGGAGCGACCACCGCTCTCACCACCGCGACCGCCGCTGTCCCCGCCCCCCGCCACACGGCCGACGGCACCGGCGACCTCACCAACCACTCCAGAGCCGCCATCAGCGTCCCGGGGCCGACCCCCGGACGAGCGTTCACCGCCACGAGGGCCACCGGCACGGTCCCTGCCACCCCCGCCATTCCCGGGGTCCCGACCAGCACCCTCACCATCACGACTGCCGCCGCCTCCCACCACACCGACGGCACTGACGACCTGACCGACAACGCCGGATCCACCACCAGCCCGGGAACGACCGCTCCCACCGGCGGCCGGGCTCTCGTCCCGCCGAGCGCCGCCGCCCGTCGGCACGCCCCCGACGACATGATCGAGCTGGACGACGTGGCCACGCTCCGGTCGCCCGCGATCGCCGCCTGCGACGAGGCCACCACGGCGCTGCGCCGTCTCGTCGCCCGGCCCGCGGGGGTCCGGTGGGCCACCGGTGGCAGTGTCCTGCCGTTCCCGCTGCTGATGCCGTTCCTCGCGCGGGAGCACCTCGGGCCGGCGCGGGGCGGAGCCGTGCTCTCCGCCGGAGCGGTCCGTGCGGATGACGTCGAGGACGTGATCGCTCACCGCGACGGTCTCCTGACCGTCGTCGGGCAAGGGCGTCCGGACGGCGCTCCGCACGCCCTTCTCCAGGTTCTCCAGCTCCGCGCGTTTCGCGGCTCGCTGGCGGAGGCGAAGATCCCGCTGCTCGTCGAGGGCGGCGATCACCGAGGCTTGGTCGGGGGGCAGCTGCGGCTGTGTCGGGGCGTTCCGCAGCACCTTCTCGACCGCATGGAGATGCTGCTCGGTGAGCTTCAGGTCGTCCTTCGTGCGGTCGAGGGACTGGTAGGTGTCGATCTGGGACTGGAGCGTGGCCCTACGCCGCTCGAGCAGCGCCTTGCGGTCCTTCAGCGCCTGGACCGGGGCAGGTGGCACTGCCGCCTGGCGCTCCTGTGGCAGCCGGCTCCAGGCCTCTTCCGTGTGCGCGATGGTGTCGAGCTGCCTGTCCACCGAGGTCAGCGTCACCTGCGCGCGAGCTGCCCACTCGTCCTCCGCCTCCCCCTCCGCCTCCGGCCCCGGAACGGGCTGGGCCGGCGGTGCCGCGCGGCCGCTGACCGGCTCCGAGGCCGTGACGGCGTACCCACCGGCCAGGATGCCCGCGACGCCGAGCACTGCCACGGCCCGCCGCCGCCGCAGCAGCGCCGGCAGCTCGTCCGGACGGGCACCGCGTGCCATCCCGGCCAGCATGCGCGCGGCGATCCCGCCCCGCGAGCGCGAGGCGCCCGCGGGCACGCTGCTCGCATGGACTGACTCGAGAGGTTCGACGGACCGGACGGGCGCCCACCCGGCAGGCTCTTCGTCGACCGGCTCCCTGAGCCACGGCAGGGTCTCCGCGAGACCCGCGTCCTGATTGGGTCGCAGTGCGGCGGCACGGCGCGCCCGCCGAACGGCGCGGCGGTGCGCTACCGAGCAGTAGACCCGGGGAGGCCGCGGCCCGGGGACGTCCTCGATCAACTCTTCACACCCGGGCAGGGCGCAGCGTCTCGCGTCGTCGTTCACCAGTGCGACCCCCATCGCCGGGTGACGGAGGACGCGCCAGGACGCGGCGCCGCCCGGTCAGGCCTCCGTGGCTGCGCACGCGCACCCCAACGCCGCGGCGTCCGTCTTGATCTTCGGAGATCGGGACGCTACGGGCAAAACGACCTTTTGTCACTGCTCCATCCGGAGCGATCGCCCCTGGTCAGGATCCACTCTTGGCGCTGCGCATCGCCGAGTTCTTCGAGGTGCCGGTCGAGGTGGTGTTCTCCCCCGTCCGTTCCTCGACATCGGCTCCGCGCAGCGCCCGGGGCAGGCTGAGCCTGGGCCGGATCGCCTACGGCGGGCGGTCAGTACGTCGGGAGCGAGGGGTCGACCTGCTTCACCCAGGCCAGCACCCCGCCGCCGACGTGCACCGCGTCCTTGAAGCCTGCCTTGTGCAGCGCCGACAGCGCCTCGGCGGACCGCGCGCCCGACTTGCAGTGCAGCACCACCGGCTTGTCCTGCGGGATCTCCGACAGGGCCTCGCCGGAGAGGATGCGGTCCTTGGGGATGAGCCGTGCGCCCGGGATGTTGACGATCTCGTACTCGTTCTGCTCGCGGACGTCGATCAGCGCGAAGTCCTTGCCCGCGTCGATCATCTCCTTGAGCTCGACCGCGGTGATCGTGTTCCCCGCCGCGGCCGACTGGGCGTCCTCGGACACCACACCGCAGAACGCGTCGTAGTCGATCAGCTCGGTGATCGGCGTCGCCTCCGGGTCCTTCCGGATCTTGATCGTCCGGTAGCTCATCTCCAGGGCGTCGTACACCATCAGCCGTCCCAGCAGCGGCTCACCGATACCGGTGATCAGCTTGATGGCCTCGTTGACCATGATCGAGCCGATCGACGCGCAGAGCACGCCCAGCACGCCGCCCTCGGCGCACGACGGCACCATCCCGGGGGGCGGCGGCTCGGGGTAGAGGTCGCGGTAGTTGAGGCCCTTGCCGTTCGGCGCGTCGTCCCAGAACACCGACGCCTGGCCCTCGAACCGGAAGATCGAGCCCCACACGTACGGCTTCCCGAGCAGCACCGCGGCGTCGTTGACCAGGTACCGGGTGGCGAAGTTGTCGGTGCCGTCCAGGATCAGGTCGTAGTCGCGGAAGATGTCCAGCACGTTCGAGCTGTCGAGCCTGGTCTCGTGCAACCGCACCTCGACGAGCGGGTTGATCTCCCGGATGGAGTCGCGCGCCGACTCCGCCTTCGATCGACCGATGTCGGACTGGCCGTGGATGACCTGTCGCTGCAGGTTCGACTCGTCGACGACGTCGAACTCGACGATGCCGAGCGTGCCCACACCAGCCGCGGCCAGGTACAGCAGCGCCGGGCTGCCGAGCCCACCGGCGCCGACCACCAGCACCTTCGCGTTCTTGAGCCGCTTCTGACCTGCCATGCCGACGTCCGGAATGATGAGGTGGCGGCTGTAGCGCTCCACCTCCTCCTTGGTCAGCTCGGCTGCCGGCTCCACGAGCGGCGGTAGGGCCATGGTTCGAACTCCTCGGTTCGGTCGTACTACCTGCATCGTGCGGTGTCTCTTCCGGACAACACCACGGTCAGGCGCAATCTTCCCAGGCGGTCAGCCCTGCCAGTGGCCTGCGGCCACGGCGTCCCACATGCCTGCGACGGCCGGTGCCACGGCGTCGGGGGCCTCGATCTGGGCGACGTGGCCGATGCCGGGGAGCATCAGCAGCCGCGAACCGGGCACCGCGGCGACGGTGCGTTGGGCGAGCCGGGGTGCGACGAGCCGGTCGCGGTCCCCCCAGACCACCAGCGTCGGTGCCTGTACCCGAGCCGCCGTCGACCACAGTGACTCCCCGCGCAACCAGCTCGCGACCATGGCCTTGCCGGTGCGCTCCACAGCCTCTCGCGCCCACTCCAGCCGCGCCCTGGCCTCGAACTCCGCGGCGGCCTCGGCGAGCCGATGCTCAGTAGCGATGCTCGGATCGCCGAAACACAACCGCACTGTCTGCTCGGCACGCGCCCGTGGGCTCTGCGCCGCCAACTCGGCCCTGGCGCGCCTGCCCAGCCCGGGCAGCATCGCGAGGAGCAGCCGCAGGTCCGTGACCCGCCGTGGGTCGGGCCTCCGGTCGGGCATCGCCGGGGAGACGAGGGTGAGCGTGCGCACGAGCTCGGGACGCCGCGCCGCGACGGCGATGGCGACGGCGCCGCCGAAGGAGTTGCCCAGCAGGTGCACCGGTCGCCCGCGGCCGGCCAGGAAGCACAACAGGGCGTCGGCGTGGCCCGAAGGCGAGTAGTCGCGCGAGCCGAGCGGCCGTGACAATCCGAACCCGGGCAGGTCGATGGCGACACCCGCGGCTCGCGTGCCGAGCAGTCCCGCCAAATCTGTCCAGTTCGTGGCCGAACCCGACAGCCCGTGGACGTACACGGCCTCCACCTCGTCCGGTCCCGGCGTCTCGCGCACGTGCAACGTCACCCCACCCGAGGTGACCTCCCGCCCCGGCCAAGCCGCCCGGCGCGGATCGCGTACGGGGAGTGTCGTGGGGTCGGCGAGCGGGAGCCGATCCGGGACCACCCGAGCAGGCGTCGCACGGGCGACGAGCGGGCGGACGAAGGAGTGCACGGCGGAGGACACCAACCGAGAGATACCTGATGGACCGCGCGGCGGCCACCCCGTGACCCGGACGGACGCTCCGGCATCGGCCGGTACTCCCGACGCCACATACCCCCCTCTAGTATGTTCGCGGCCAACGGCGCTACCGAAAGGGCGCTCCGTCCGTTGTACGGGCGGAAGGACGGGGAGGCGGGGATGAACGCAGCGGTGCGGCTGTCGGCCTACGCGGCCGCGCTGGCGCTGGTCTTCGGTGCAGCGTGGGGTGTCGGGGCAGCCGTCGGTGCTCCCGCCACCCCACCCGCACCGGCGACTGCGCCGCCGCCCGCGGGCGCCGACCCGCACGCCGGCGGGGGCCACGACACCGGGGGTGCCCGCAGAGCCGCGGACGGGCACGACGAGCCGCGCGGGGCTGCCGAGGTCATCTCCGCCGGGCTCGTGGGGACGGCGGCCGGATACACGCTCGTTCCGAAGCTCACCACATACCTGCCCGGCGTTCCCGGCGAGTTCGCGTTCACGATCACCGGATCGGACCGCCGACCGGTCACGGCCTTCGACGTCGAGCACGAGCGGCCGCTGCACCTGATCCTGGTGCGCCGCGACGCCGCCGGCTTCCAGCACCTGCATCCCGCACTCGGCCCGGACGGGGTGTGGCGCGTCCGCATCACGCTCCCCGCGGCAGGCGTCTACCGCGTCTACGCCGACTTCATCCCGACCGGAGGCCCCGCCCTCGTGCTGGGAACCGACCTCTTCGCACCCGGGAACTTCGCGCCGATCCAGTTCCCGCCGTCCCGCGTTGCTCAGGTCGGCGGGTACCAGGTGCGGCTCGACGGCGAGCTCGTGCCGGGCGCCCCATCGCAGGTCTTCGCCACGGTCAGCCGGGACGGCACGGCGGTCACCGACCTCGAGCCGTACCTCGGCGCGTTCGGGCACCTCGTCGCGCTGCGGCAGGGCGACCTGACCTACCTGCACGTCCATCCGGACGCCGCCGTCCCCACGCCCACCGACCGCTCCGGGCCGGGCATCGCGTTCACGGCCGAGGTGCCGTCGGCCGGCACCTACCGGCTCTTCCTCGACTTCCGACACCTCGGCACCGTCCAGACCGCTGAGTTCACGGTCCTGACGAGGGAGGCTTCATGAGCGACCTGGCGAGCGAGTCGCCGACCGGGCCGACGCTCGCGTCCCCCACCACCGACGGTCCTGCCACGGACACGGCAGCTCCGGCCGTGAGCCGGATCGAGCTGAGCATCGGCGGTATGACCTGCGCAGCATGCGCCAACCGGGTGGAGCGGAAGCTCAACAAGCTCGACGGTGTCACGGCCACGGTCAACTACGCCACGGAGAAGGCGCGCGTCCACTATCCGGCAGTTCTCGAGCCCGCGGCGCTCGTCGCGCAGGTGGAGGCGGCGGGCTACACGGCCCAGCTGCCACCACCGCCGTCGGCCGAGCGCGGCGAGCCCTCTGTCGAGGACAGCGATCCAGCGCGCGCACTACGCGACCGCCTCGTCATCTCCACGGTCCTCGCAGTCCCGGTCATCGCGCTCTCGATGGTGCCGACGCTCCAGTTCACCTACTGGCAGTGGATCTCGCTGGCGCTCGCCGCGCCTGTCGTCCTCTGGGGCGCGTTGCCGTTCCACCGGGCGGCCTGGACGAACCTGTGCCACGGCGCCGCCACGATGGACACACTCGTCTCGCTGGGCACGCTCGCCGCGCTCGGCTGGTCGTTGTACGCGCTGCTGCTGGGCACAGCGGGCACACCGGGGATGTCCCACCCGTTCACGCTCACCGTCGCCACGGCCGACGGGGTCGACGCGATCTACCTCGAGGTCGCGGCCGGGGTCACGGTGTTCATCCTGGCCGGACGGTACGTCGAGGCGCGCTCCAAGCGCCGCGCCGGTGCAGCGCTGCGGGCTCTGCTGGAGCTCGGCGCAAAGGACGTCTCCGTGCTGCGGGAGGGGTCCGAGGTCCGCGTCCCGATCGGCCTGCTCTCCGTCGGCGACCGGTTCGTCGTCCGGCCGGGCGAAACGATCGCCACGGATGGCGACGTCGAGGACGGCAGCTCGGCCATCGACGCCTCCATGGTCACCGGTGAGTCGGTGCCGGCCGAGGTCCGACCCGGTGATGCCCTGGTCGGCGGCTGCGTCAACGCCGGGGGCCGGCTGGTCGTGCGGGCCACGCGGGTGGGGTCCGACACTCAGCTCGCGAGGATGGCCCGGCTGGTGGAGGACGCGCAGAGCGGCAAGGCCGCGGTGCAACGCCTCGCCGATCGCGTGTCGGGCGTGTTCGTTCCGGTGGTGATCGCGGTCGCGGCCGCCACGCTGGGGTTCTGGTTGGGCGGGGGCGGCGGCACGGCGGCGGCCTTCACCGCCGCGGTCTCCGTGCTGATCATCGCCTGCCCGTGCGCGCTCGGGCTGGCCACGCCTACCGCCCTGCTGGTGGGCACCGGTCGCGGTGCCCAGCTCGGAATTCTCCTCAAGGGCCCGGAGGTGCTGGAGTCCACCCGCCGCATCGACACCGTGGTGCTGGACAAGACCGGCACCGTCACCACGGGCGCCATGGAGGTGCGCGCCGTGCACACGGTCGACGGGGTCGAGGGCGACACGGCGCTACGCCTCGCCGGGTCCGTCGAGCAGGCGTCGGAACACCCGATCGGCCGGGCGATCGCGGGCGCCGCCGAGACGGCGACCGGCAAGCTCCCTGGGGTCGCGGAGTTCGACAGCCATCCCGGGCGCGGAGTGCTCGGTGTGGTCGCGGAGATCGTCCCCGGGAGCGACGCGACGGAGGAGGTCGTGGCGCACGCCGTGCTCGTCGGCCGGCCGGCGCTGCTCGCGGAACACGACATCGTGCTGCCCGCCGACCTGGCCGCGGCACAGGCCACGGCAGAGGCCGGCGGAAACACGGCCGTCGCGGTGGCCTGGGACGGCGTCGCGCGGGCTGTCGTCGTCGTCGGCGACGCCGTGAAGCCGACCAGCGCAGAGGCGGTGCGCAGGCTGCGCAGGCTCGGCCTGACCCCGATGCTGCTCACCGGGGACAACGCGCCCACCGCGCTGGCCGTCGCGGCCGAGGTCGACATCGCCGCCGAGGCGGTCATCGCCGAGGTGGCACCTGAGGACAAGGTCGCCGCGGTCCGGCGGCTGCAGGGTGAGGGCAAGGTCGTCGCCATGGTCGGTGACGGCGTCAACGACGCAGCCGCGCTGGCAGCGGCCGACCTCGGGTTGGCCATGGGCACCGGCACGGATGTGGCGATCGAGGCGAGCGACCTGACGCTCGTGCGCGGCGACCTGTTGGCAGCCGTCGACGCGATCCGGCTATCGCGACGCACGCTCGCGGTGATCAAGGGCAACCTCTTCTGGGCGTTCGCCTACAACGTCGCGGCGCTGCCGCTGGCCGCCGCGGGGCTGCTGAATCCCATGATCGCGGGAGCCGCGATGGCGTTCAGCTCGGTATTCGTGGTGACCAACAGCCTCAGGTTGCGTCGATTCCGGCCTACCCACCGGTAGGGTGTGCACTCCGCCCAGGGGGGTGGACGAACGGAGGGGATCCGCATGTCCGAGGCATCGGCACCGGTGCACCGCGGTGGCCGGTTGTCCCGAACCGCACGGCGGGCCCAGCTGCTCCTGGCTGCCCGCGACGTGTTCGCGGCCCACGGCTACCATGCCGCGGCGATGGACGACATCGCCGAGCGGGCGGGCGTCAGCAAGCCGGTCCTCTACCAGCACTTCCCCGGCAAGCTCGAGCTCTACCGGGCGTTGCTCACCACCTACGCCGACGAGTTGGTGGACCGCGTGCACCAGGCCATCAGCAGCACCACCGACAACCAGGAGCGCGTGAAGGCCGCAGTCGCGGCCTACTTCGACTTCGTGGCGGGTGAAGGCCAGGCCTATCGGCTCGTGTTCGAGTCCGACCTGCGCAGCGAGCCCGAGGCTGCGGCTGTGGTGGACGGCGCGCTCACCCGCTGCATCGATACGGTTGCCGATGCCGTCACCACCGACGCCGGGCTCGACGCCCCCCGGGCCCGGATGCTGGCCGTCGGGCTCGTGGGGCTGAGCCAGGTGGCCGCCCAGTACTGGCTCGACTCCGACCGGTCCGTACCCCGCGACGAGGCCGTCGCCCTGATGTCCAGCCTGGCCTGGCGTGGGCTCGCGGGGTTCCCGCTCGTCCAGACCTGAGCGCTCACCGGGCCCGGTTGACCACGCGGTCGATGAGACCGTAGTCGGCCGCCTCCCGGGCGGAGAACCACCTGTCGCGGTCGAAGTCCGCCACGACCTTCTCGACCGGCTGCCCGCAATGCAGAGCGGTGAGCTCGGCGATCCGGCGCTTCAACGCCGTCAGCATCCCGGCCCGGATCACGATGTCGGACTCGGCGCCGCCCGCGCCGCCCGAGGGCTGATGCATCATCACGTCGGCGTGCGGCAGGGCGAACCGCTTGCCGGGAGCGCCGGCTGTGAGCAGGAACTGCCCCATCGAGGCCGCCATCCCCGTGGCCACGGTGGACACGTCCGGCTCGATGGCATGCATCGTGTCGTACACCGCCATCCCCGCGAACACGGAGCCGCCGGGTGAGTTGATGTAGAGGGTGATGTCCTCGGTCGGGTCCTCCGCGGCCAGCAGCAGGAGCTGGGCGACGACCCGGGTGGACATCGCGTCGTCGATCTCGCCGCGGAGCAGGACGATCCGCTCCCGCAGCAGGCGGTCGTACACCGAGTCGTCGTGGGTGAGTGCTTCGTTTGGCGTGGTCACGGCCCGGACGCTAACGGCGGTACCCGGCCCGATGGTCGGTTCTTCGCGGCCGGCGAACCTTGCGCTCTCCGCGAACAGCTCGCCGGGGCTCGCTCAGATGAGTTCCGCACGTCACGCCGGTCTCACCATGGAGCAGCGAGGGAGCCGGATATGTCACCGACGACCACCACCGTCATCAGCCAACGGGGCCGGGCGGTCCTTCAAGCCGTCGCCGCCGGCCGCTGTGCGATCTCTGCGCAGGATGCCGGGGCGCTGGTCATCGACGGCCTGTGCTGCTGCGACCAGTTCGTCGGGCTGCGTCTGACGCGGGCCGGTCTGATCGCCGCGGGTTCTCCGGCGGGGCCGGCCCAGCTCACGGCCTCGGGCTGGGCACTGCTCGATGCGGCGTGAAGATCGTAGGACTTCTGGGCCGGAGGCGACCCAATCGGGCGACTCGGGGACGGGAGCCGGGCGACTCGCGGACTGAATCCGGGCGACTCGCGGGAGGTCAGCGGTGGGCGGTCACCGCGCCGGCCACCAGCGCACTGATCCGACCGGCCACTCCGGCGACCCGCTCGAGGGGCAGCATGTGTCCCGCGTCGGGGAAGATCGTCAACCCGGCCGACGGCAGTGCGGCCGCGATGCGCCTGCTCGCGGACACCGGCGTCAGCCGGTCCCGCGATCCCACGAGCATCGCGGTCGGGACCGACGCGAACGCCGCCAGTGCGGCATCCCGCTCGTGGGCCTCCAGGGTCGGCCGGAAGCCGGATACGGTGAGCGGACGGCAGGAGCTCACCACCTCGGTCGTGATGCGCCGCGCCACCGGCCCGGGGTCGGGCCCCAGCAGCAGCCAGCGCAGCCCAGGCGCTAGGAGCCGGGGGTGGCCCAGGGCGCGCCGGGTGGACCACCGGCGGGAGCCGTACACGCGTTGCTCCACCGGACGCCACACCGCCGCCACGCGCGGTGGCATGCCGAGCATGTGCCCCGCGAGACCGCCACTGGCGGTGGACACGAGAGCGATCCCGACCGTCCGTTCGATCGCGCCCGGGTGCCGCTCGGCAAGCGCCATCAGCGTCATGCCGCCCATCGAGTGGCCGCCGAGTACCAGCGGGCCGTCCGGCGCGGCAGTGGCGATCACCTGGGCGAGATCGTCCGCGAGCTGCTCGATGGTCATCGTGGCCGGATCCACCGCGGCCGAGCGCCCGTGCCCGCGGTGGTCGTAGCGGACCACCCGGACCGGGGCCGGACCGCCGGCGAGCGAGCAGGCGACGGGCGCCCAGACGCGGACGTCGAGCGTCCACCCGTGGGCGAGCACGACGGTGACCGGAGCGTCGGCCGGGCCGTCGATCTCGACGTTCAGGGCCACGCCGTCAGCTGCGGGAACGGATCGCCGGACGGACATCAGGTCAGGTACGCCTTTCGCCAGAGGATCTCGGTGGGGCCGCCGATGATGCCCTGCTCGCGCAGGAACGGCACCAGCTTGCGCGCCGACCAGCGCAGCATCTCCTGGTGGTGCGGATTGGCCAGCGCTGCCTTGTGCCCGGCGTCCGGGTCGATATCCACCGACCGGTAGACATCCCGGTGGATCAGATTGCGAGCCACGACGAACGCGATCCGCGCGGCGAGGTAGCGGGCCACGGCGCGCTGCGCCGCATTGGTCCGCGGCATGATCCGCATCAGCTCCTCGCGGGCGTAGCGGACGTGCCGGGCCTCCTCCGTCACGTGGATCTTGTTGACCATCCTGGTGAGCGGTTGCACCGTCTCGTCGCGCATCGCCTCGCGCTGCAGCTGGTCGAGGATCTCCTCGACGAACAGCGTGCCGGCGAACATCGCGGGCCCGGTGGCGATGGTCTTGAAGAGCCTGCCGAGCTCGTGGGTGAGGCGGCGGGGCGCGTAGTCCGGCACGCCGTAGCGCTCCGCCATCTTGGCGAACATCACCGAGTGGCGGCACTCGTCGGCGATCTCCACGAGCGCGTACTGGATGTGCGGGCGGCGTGGGTCGCGGTCATAGGAGTACCGCAGCAACATCTGCATGAGGATCATCTCGAACCAGATGCCCATGCGAGCGATGCTGCACAGCTCGTGCACCGACAGCGTGCGCCGCTGCTCCTCGCTGAGGCCCTCCCACAGCTCCGTGCCGTACAGCGAGACCCGGTGCGCCGGGATGCCCCAGGCGCCCTCGACGAGCGGGGCCTCCCAGTCGACGTCGATGCTCGGCTCGTACGAGTGGTCCAGCGATGAGCGGAGCAGCCGCTCGGCTGTGGCCTCCCGGTCGCTGAGGGTCTTGACGTTCACGATG
>JAODNO010000683.1 GCA_025465235.1 Pseudonocardia sp. | reverse complement strand
CGGCAACAACACGCCGGTCTTCTTCATCAGGGACCCCATCAAGTTCCCCGACTTCATCCACTCGCAGAAACGCCGCGCCGTCAACCACCTGCGCGACAACAACATGCAGTGGGACTTCTGGACGCTGCGTCCGGAGTCGGCGCACCAGGTCACCTGGCTCATGGGCGACCGGGGCATCCCGAAGTCCTGGCGCCACATGAACGGCTACGGCTCCCACACCTACCTGTGGGAGAACGCAGGTGGCGAGAAGTTCTGGGTCAAGTACCACTTCAAGACCGACCAGGGCACCGACTTCATCAGCCAGGCCGACGCCGACCGCATCGCCGGTGAGGACGCCGACCACCACATCCGTGACCTCTACAAGGCGATCAAGGCGGGCGACCACCCGAGCTGGTCGCTGAAGGTCCAGGTCATGCCGTATGCGGACGCCGCGGACTACCGGTTCAACCCGTTCGACCTCACGAAGGTGTGGCCACACGGCGACTAGCCGCTGATCGACGTCGGCCGCTGGGTGCTGGACCGCAACCCGGAGAACTACTTCGCGCAGATCGAGCAGGCAGCTTTCGAGCCGGCGAACCTTGTCGCGGGCATCGGGCCGTCTCCGGACAAGATGCTGCAGGGTCGCCTGTTCGCCTATCCGGATGCGCACCGCTACCGGATCGGCGCCAACTACACCCAGCTCCCGGTGAACGCTGCCAAGTCGCCCGTCAACAGCTACTCCAAGGACGGCGCGATGCGGTACCAGAACATCCCGGACCCGGTGTACGCGCCGAACTCCTACGGCGGCCCGCACGCCAACCCGGCGATCGCCGGGGAGACCGCAGCCGCCTACGGCGTGGAGGCCGAGGTCATCCGCTCGGCGTACAAGCTGCACGCCGAGGACGATGACTTCGGCCAGCCGGGCACGATGGTCCGCAAGGTCTTCAACGACGAGCAGCGCGAGCGCTTCGTCGGCAACGTGGCGGGGCACCTGCGCAACGACGTCTCGGAGCCGATCCTGGAGCGCGCCTTCCAGTACTGGAAGAACGTCGACAAGGAGACGGGCGACAAGATCGAGCAGGCCGTCCGCTCCGGCGGCCCGGCCTACGAGAAGTGACGTGCTGAACTGAGTCGAAACCTGTGATCTGACGCCGCACCACCACGGCGACCGGCCCCCGTCCCTTGCGGAACGGGGGCGGTTCCGTTCCCGGCGACGGCGTGCCGGCGACGAGGTCAGCCCTTGACGCTGCCTGCGAGCAGGCCGCGGACGAAGTAGCGCTGCAGGGAGAGGAACACGACCAGCGGGACGAGGATCGAGACGAAGGCGCCGGCCGAGAGGAGGTGCCAGTCCGAGTTGCGTGTGCCGGCGAGCTCGGCCACCCGCACGGTCAGCGGTGCGACGTCCGAGGTGCCGCCTGCGAAGACGAGCGCCACGAGCAGGTCGTTCCACACCCAGAGGAACTGGAACACGGCGTACGCCGCGATCGCCGGTTTCAGCAGCGGCAGCATGATCGTCGTGAAGATCCGGACGTGCCCTGCGCCGTCCACGCGCGCCGCTTCCACGAGCTCTGCCGGAATGTCCCGCATCGAGTTGTGCAACAGGAAGATCGCCAACGGCAACGCGAAGGTCGAGTGTGCCATCCACACCGTCCAGAACGTGCCGTTCAGGCCGGCGCCCACGAAGATCTCGAGCAGCGGCAGCAGCGCCACCTGCAGGGGCACGATCTGCAGGGCGAAGATCGCGACGAAGAGCGTGTCGCGAAAGGGAAACGTCGTCCAGGCGAACCCGTAGGCCGCGAGCGTGGCCAGCACGATGGGGATGACCACCGACGGAAGCGTGATCAGGATCGAGTTCACGAAGTACCCGGCGAGAGGCTGGCTGCCCCCGAACAGCACCTCGCCGTAGTTCTCGAAGGTCACGTGCGGGTTCGCGAAGAACGTCCACCAGCCGGTGCGCTGCACCTGCCGCTCCGGCCGCAACGAGGACAGGAACAGGCCGAACGTCGGGATCGTCCAGAGCACGGCGATGACCAGGGCGGCCAGCGACGCCCATGGCGAAGTGAGCCGCTTCCTCGCCTCCGAGGATCTCGTCGTCGCGACCGCCACGAGGTCGGGGGCGATGCCGTCGCGCGCGTCGAGCACCGTCATCGCGCGTCCACCTTCCGCATCTGCCGGACGTTGTAGATCACGATCGGTACCACCAGGAGGAACAGGATCATCGCGAGCGAGGAGCCGATGCCCAGGTCCGAGAGCCGGAAGCTCTGCGAGTAGAACTCGTTGGCGACGACGCTCGTGCCGAACTGTCCGCCGGTCATCGTGCGGACGATGTCGAAGACCTTCAGCACGGCGATGCTGATCGCGGTGACCACCACCACCACGGCGGGCCGGATGCTCGGCAGGGTGATGGAGAAGAACAACCGGAAACCGCCTGCGCCGTCGAGCCGCGCGGCCTCGATCATGTCGTTCGGTATCGCCTTGATGGCGGCCGAGAGGAGCGTCATCGCGAAGCCGGCCTCGATCCAGATCATGACGACGATCAGCAGCAGGTTGTTCCAGGGTTGCTGGAGGATGAGGTTCACCGGTTCGAACCCCAGCCACACGAGGAACTGGTTCACCAACCCGACCTGCTGGATGTTCTGCTGGTTCGGCCGGTACTCGTAGACGAACTTCCAGATGATCGAGGCGCCGACGAACGAGATCGCCATCGGCAGGAAGATCAGCGCCTTGGCGAGGGCCTCGAAGCGCGTGCGGTCGACGAGCACCGCGTAGACCAGACCGATCGCGGTGGCCAGGACCGGGGTGAGCACCACCCACAGGAACGTGTTGCGCAGCACGAGCAGCAGGTCGGGCTGGCTGAAGATCCGCGCGTAGTTGGCGAGCCCCACGAAGTTCGCGCTGTTCGCGTCGAAGACCGACTGGTAGGCCGTGCGCAGTGCCGGGTAGATCAGGCCGACGAGCAGCAGCAGGATCGCCGGCGCGACGAACGCGAGGCTCTGCACCAGCGCACCCCTGCGGCCCCTGGCGCGGTCGGCGACGAACAGCACCACGCCCAGCACCGCGGCGAAAACGGCGACCGCGACCAGCAGTTGGAGGATCTTGTCGAGCAGGGTCATCCCTGCCCGCCTCGGAGCGCACGGTGGGACGCCTCGGACGTCACTGCCCCGGCCAGGACGCCTCGATGAAGTTGAGCGAGTCGCTGGTGCTCTTGCCCGTGATCCAGTCCGTCATGCCCCGCCAGAACGTCGCGGAGCCGACGGCGGCCGGCATGAGGTCCGACCCGTCGAACCGGAACGTGTTGCTCTGGTCCTGCAGGATCCTGGCCGTGAGCCGATCGATCGGGCTCGCCAGGTTGGCCGGATCGAGACCGGTGTTGGCGCTGACCCAGCCGCTCTGGCCGAGCGCAGTTCCGGCCTTGGCCTTCTCGTTGGCCCACTCCGGCGAGGACAGGTAGGCCTGGAACGCCTGCACCTCGGGCCGGTCAGAGAACGCCGCCACGAACTCCGCGCCGACGAGGATCGTCTGGGGCGCGGCCGGGTTGATCGGCGGCAGCTCGAACGCATAGACGTCGCCGTTCTCGGAGATGTCGGTGCCGTCGGGCCAGTTCGCCGCGTAGAAATTGGCCTGGCGGTGGAGGTAGCAGGTCTCGTCGAGAATCGGCAGGCCGGCATCCTGGAACGTGGTGGTGGCGATCGAGGAGGCGTCGCCGAGGCCGCCGTTGACGTAGGCCGGGTTCTTGAGCACCGAGCCGACGCGGTCGAGCGCGGCGCTCACGGGTGCGCTGTTGAACGGGATGGCGTGGCTGACCCACTGGTCGTAGACCTGTGGGCCGTTCTCCCGCAGCATCACGTCTTCGAGCCAGTCGGTGAGCGGCCAGCCGGTCGCCTCCCCCGAATTGATGCCGGCGCACCACGGCTTGCCGCCCGCGGCCACGATGCGGTCCGACAGGGCCATCATCTCGTCCCACGTCGTGGGGACGGTGTAGCCCTTCGCCTGGAAGGCCTTCGGCGAGTACCAGACGAACGACTTGACGTTGGAGCCGAGCGGTGCGGCGTAGAGGGTGCCGTCGACGCTGCCTGCGGACTTGAAGGTCTCCGGGTAGTACTGGTCCACGTTGGCGGCGACGGCGGCCGGAGCCGGCTTCACCGCGCCCGTCTGCCGCACGAGCGTGGACAGCAGTCCGGGCTGCGGCACGTAGGCGAGGTCCGGCGGGCTACCGGCCTGCACACGGACGGGGAGCTGGGCCTCGAACTCCTTCGAGCCCTCGTAGACCACCTTCGCGCCGGTGCACTGCTCGAACGGCTTGTACGAGTCGATGTGCGGCTGGTCCTCGGGCGTGACGATCGAGGTGTACACGCTGATCGTCTTGCCGCTCAGGTCGCCGTATTGCGTGTAGGCGGCGCACTCCGGGCCTCTGCCGGCCTGGCTGCCACCTCCGCCCGCGACGTTGCTCCCGCCGCATCCGGCGAGCACGAGACACAGTCCGAGAGCGCCGCTCACGAGACCGGTCGTGCGCGACCGCCTCCTCGATGGCACAGCAGGCATCACATCTCCGCTTCATCGGGAAGGACAGGTGCAAATCACCCGCACCGCGTGATCAGGACATGCAAGCGCTCTGACAGTGAGGGGGCAACAGCCAGCAGTAACGATCCGGTAACCCCACGCAGTGTGGTGTCTCGTCACGGTGAGTAGTAGTCCTGTGCGGATCGCCCTCGGCATGGCAGTCTTCGAGCGCTACTCCCTCACACTCGGATCGTCCGGCACGTTCCTGCCGGTGGAAGGAGCACAGCATGGCTGCTGTGACCTATGACAGCGCGAGCCGGATCTATCCCGGCTCCACCACTCCCGCGGTCGACTCGCTCGACCTGGAGGTCGCCGACGGGGAGTTCCTCGTCCTGGTGGGTCCCTCGGGTTCCGGCAAGTCCACGGCCCTTCGAATGCTCGCCGGGCTGGAGGACATCGACAAGGGCTCCATCCATATCGGAGGGCGTGACGTCACGCGCGTGCCGCCGAAGGACCGCGACATCGCGATGGTCTTCCAGAACTACGCGCTCTACCCGCACATGACCGTCGCCGAGAACATGGGCTTCGCGCTCAAGATCGCCGGGCAGTCCAAGGCCACGATCCAGGAGCGGGTGCTGGAGGCGGCGAAGATCCTCGACCTCGTGGATTACCTGGAGCGACGCCCCAAGGCGCTGTCCGGTGGTCAGCGCCAGCGCGTCGCCATGGGCCGCGCGATCGTGCGCCAGCCGCAGGTGTTCTGCATGGACGAGCCACTGTCCAACCTGGATGCCAAGCTCCGGGTCTCGACCCGCACGCAGATCGCGTCGTTGCAGCGCCGGCTCGGCACCACCACCGTCTATGTCACGCACGACCAGGTGGAGGCCATGACGATGGGTGACCGCGTCGCGGTGCTCAAGGACGGGATCCTGCAGCAGGTCGGCACCCCGCGCGAGATGTACGACGCGCCGCGCAACGTGTTCGTCGCGGGGTTCATCGGCTCACCTGCGATGAACCTGCTCCCGGTGGACGTCGACGGCGACATGCTGCACTTCGGCGGCGCCGACATCCGCGTGCCGCGGCAGGCCGCCGACGCCGTCGGGGCCACCCGGTCGGTCACGGTCGGCGTCCGTCCCGAGGACATGGACATCGTCGAGAGCGGCGCGGGCCTGCTCACGGAGGTCGACGTCGTCGAGGAGCTCGGCGCCGACGCCTACGTCTACGGCAGCACCGAGGTGGGCGGCGAGCGCCGCCCGGTCATCGCGCGTGTCGACGGGCGTACGCCGCCCAGCAAGGGCGCGGTCTTGCACCTCGCCCCCCGTGAAGGCGCCCTGCACCTGTTCGCCGGCGACAGCGGGGAACGTATCGCGCTCTGACAGCGTCGCCGAGCGGCCCGGGACCACGCGCTCCCTGGCCGTTCGGCTGTCAGGCGACCGGGGCGGGGAGCGGGGCGCGCAGCCGCACCTCGCCGTCCACGATCTCGGCTGAGGGGCGCAGGCCCGCCCGGCGCAGCAGGCGGGTGACGCCCAGGTCGTCCGGGCGGGCGACCCCGGTCAGCTCCGCCAACCCCTGTTCGGCCGCCATGTCCGCGACCCTGCGCAGTAGCGCGGTGCCCAGCCCTCGGCCCTGCCAGGAGTCCTCCACCAGCACAGCGGCCCGGGCGGAGCCCGCTGCGCCGTCGAGGTTCGCGATGCCGACGGCACTGCCTCCGTCGGCCGTCACCGCGAGCACGGCCTGACCGGAGCCGGACGCCCCGCCGAGGAGGGCCTCCAGCTCGCCGGGGGCGAGTTGCCGAGTGGGGCTGAGGAAGCGGGATCGCCGCGAATCGGGGGCGCAGCGGGCGTGCAGCGCGGCCACGAGCGGGGCATCCGCCGGGGCGGCAGGTCGCATGCGCACCTCGGAGCCGTCGCGCAGCAGCAGGATCCGCTCCGGTGACGTCTCCCGGATGGGAGCGCGCATCGCGAGCTGCGTGGCGAGCTCCAGCAATGCGGCCGCACGCGACAGCTCCGTGGCGGTGAACGGCCAGGCCCGGCCGAGGCGCACCTGCTGAGCTCCGACGCGGATGACGTGGACGTGCCCGCCGTGGTTCTCGGCGGCCGGGTCGACCAGTCGCGCACGGAGCATCGTGGCCACTGCGCGCGGCGCGCTGCCGGGATCAGCCGCGACCATCCGGGCCAGCGCCAGTGCGGTGGTGGCGGGATCGGACAGCTCGGTGGCGTCGGCCCGCACCAGCAGGGTGCACGGGATGCCGGCGCTCGCCACCGCCTCGACGAGGGTGGCGGGATCGGCCGACTCCG
Source organism: Pseudonocardia sp. (assembly GCA_025465235.1). GTDB lineage: Bacteria > Actinomycetota > Actinomycetes > Mycobacteriales > Pseudonocardiaceae > Pseudonocardia. The sequence goes on along the minus strand of JAODNO010000683.1, from coordinate 16,020 downwards.
GCACTTTGACGAGGAGCTCGTCGGTGATCGAACCGTCGTCGGCGGGCTCGCCGACGACATGTAGGGAGATGATGTTGCAGCCGGCCGCGCCGACCGCGGTGGCCAGCTCACCGAGCCGACCCGGCCGGTCCTCCAGCTGGACATGTACCCGCCACAGCGCCACGTGGTCCACCTCCTCGGGGATCAGCTACAGCGTTCCCTCGAGATGTTTCCGGTCGGCTACCGCACCATGACAGGGGGGCGTCGTGCGCGGATACGCGTGCCCCGGCACCCGGAACCGCGCACGAGCGGAGTCACGCCACCGCGCGCAGGGCGAAGCCGATCTCCGTGGCCACGTGCCGCAATGTCTCGTCCACGACAAGAGAGCCGTGGCCCGCGTCGAAGCGGCTCACCTCGTAGACGGTGCCGGTGCCCGCTCCGCCGCCGCTCCGCGCGGCAAGGGCGTCGAGATAGTTGTCCACCTGCCGGATCGGGCACCGCGGGTCGTTCTCGCCCGCCAGCACGAGCACCGGCGCCCGGACCTCGTCCACGTAGGTCAGCGGCGACGAGGCGCGGTACGTCTCCGGTAGCTCCTGCGGCGACCCGCCGAACAGGGCCCGGTCGAACGCGCGGAGCTGCTCCATCTCGTCGGCGTAGGCGGCGAGGTAGTCGGCCACCGGAACCCCCGCGAGCCCGGCCGCCCATCGCTCCGGCTGGGTACCGACGGCCAGCAGTGCCAGATAGCCGCCCCACGACCAGCCTTCGACGACGCAGCGGTCGGCGTCCGCGAGTCCCGCCGCGACGCAGTGGTCCAGCACCGCGGCCACGTCCTCCAGCTCGGTCAGGCCCGGCCTGCCCTCGATGGCGTCGCGCCATGTCGAGCCGTAGCCCGTCGAGCCGCGGTAGTTCACCTCGACGACGAGGAACCCGGCGTCCACCCAGGCGGCCCGCCCGGGGTCGAACCGGTCCTCGTCGGCTGCGTGCGGGCCCCCGTGGAGGGTCACCACGGTGGGCGCCGGTCCCTCCACTCCGGCCGGACGGGCGACGAGCGCGTGGACCCGCCCGCCCGGCCCGTCCACCCACAGGTCCTCGACAGGCACCGAGCCCGGGGCTCGCTCGCCCGGAGGCGCGACGAGCACGTGGTCGGTGCCGTCGGGGTGCAGGGCTCGGACCGCCGACGGGTCGGCGGCCGACGAGCAGGTGTACTCGACGGTGCCGTCGGGCCGGACCTCGGCCGAACCGACGCACCCCGGCGCCACGGGTAGCTCCGTCAGTTCCCCCGTCTCCAGGTCGTAGCGGTGCAGCCGGGTGCGGGCGGCGTGGGTGTGCCAGACGAGCAGGCTCCGTCCGTCCGGGTAGAAGTCGGCGACCACCTCGCCCGGCAGGTCGAGGGCGAGCTCCGTCTCCGTGTCGGTGAGCACGTCCCACACCAGCAGCTCCTCGCGGCCGTGGCGCTCGTGCAGCAGGAGCAGCCGGGCGTCGCCTGGCACCGGCGCGAACACCAGTGGGGTCAGGCCCTTGCCCTCGCCGTCGGACTTCTCGGCAACCGCCGCGCCGTCGGACACGCGTACCACCCGCACGGCCGGGTGCCGGGAGTCGCCGTGCTCGGAGTGGCTGATTGCGAGCAGCGTCTCGTCCTCGGACAGGGAGCCGACGCCGGCGTCCTCCGCGTGCGTGTAGACGACCTCGGCCGGGCCCTGCCCGCGGCTCAGCCAGATCTTCGTGCCGTGGTCGGTCGAGGTGCCGACGGCCACCACGTTCCGGCCGATCTCCAGCCCAGCCGGGTAGCCGTCCTCGAGCCCGGAGACCGCGGGTTGGGCGGTGGTGTCGGCGGGGAGTCCGGCGAACGGCTCGACCACCCAGTGCCCGAACTCGTCGCCGTCCGTGTCGGCGAACCACCACACGGTCTCGCCGTCCGGCGGGAGGGTCGCCGAATGCGTGCCGCTGCGACGGTCGGTCACCTGCCGGTGCGTGTCCGTCGCCCGGTCCCAGGTGTAGACCTCCGTGGTCCCGCTGGCGTTGGACGTGTACACCGACCGGTCAGGAGCATGACGCGCCCAGGCCGGCCGGGACATCCGCGGCGCGGTGAACCTGGCCCTCCACCGCTGCTCGCGCTCGTCGTCGAAGAGCCGGTCGGGGACAGGGGCGGCGGGATGTTCGCTCACATCCGAGATCCTGCCGCACGGCAACCGGTCGCCGGGCGCGCCGCCACGCCGTCCACCGTCCGCCGGTTGAATGCGCCCCCACCCCGCGAGTCGCCCGAATCCCGCCCACGAGTCGTCCGAATTGCGCCCCCGACTCGCGGGCGGGCGGCGGCTCGTAAGGTGGGGACGTGGCAGGGGGGCGGATCATGCGGTTGCTCCCGCTCGTCGCTTTCACGGCCCTCTTGCTGCCCGGCGGTGCAACGCCGGCCCTCGCCCACGCCGGCGGGCTGGCGTCGTCCAGTAGCGAGGCGCGGGTGCTCGCGATCGACCCCCCGATACCGGGGCTGGACGTGCGAGCCGTGGAGTTCGGCGCCAGGCTGCGGGTGGACAACGGTACCGGGGACACGGTCGTCGTCGAGCCGCTGCCCGGTTCCCAGCTCTCGGGCCTGCCGGTTGTCGCACCGGCTGGCCGGGCCTACTGGACCGACCCCCGCGTCACCGCCGCCGCTGCCCGAGGGAGCCCGAACGGTGACGGGGTGGCGTGGGCTGTTCCGCTGCGGGTCGGAGCCACCGCGGTGACGGTGCGGGGCGAGCAGTTCTGGCCACCGCCACCGGCGACCGCGCAGTGGGTGGGCGTCGCGCTGCTCGCACTGGCCGCCCCGGCCGTCGCCGGTGTGCTCGGGGCGGCACGCCGGTGGGGCCGTGTCGTGCTCGCCGTCGCGACGGTCGCCGTCATTGGTGCGCACCTGGTGCACGTCCTCGGTTCCGCCGGCGTGCCCGAGGACCAGCCGTACCCGTTGATGCTGCTCAGCGCCGCGGGATACGCGCTGCTCGGTTGGCCGCTCGGCGCGGTCGGCGCGTGGCTCACGGTGCGCGGGCACGCCGCGGGTCCGCTGCTGTGCGTCGCTGCGGGTGGTCTGTTCGCCATCGTCATCACCCCGGTCGACGCCTTCACCCTCGTCGACGCCGTCGTGCCGTACGCCTGGGGAGCGGATCTCGACCGCGCGCTCGTGGCACTGACCCTCGGCGGCGGCCTCGGTGTCGTCGTCGCGGGGATGGCGGCGCTGCGGCGCGGGACTGTCCCGGTGTCGTAGATGGTGCTCGCGCACGGCATCGGCGGTGTCGACGGGCTGCCGTTGGACGGTGAGCTCGTGCTGCAGACCGGCGGCGTTGTCGTGCTCGTGTCCTTCCTCGCGGTGGCAACGCTCTGGAAGCGACCGCGCTTCGCAGGTCCGGTGACCGGACGACCGCTGCCCGCCGTACTGGACACGCCCTCGCTGCGGTCTGCGCTCCAGGCGGTGACTCTCGCGGGGGCGGTTGCAATCGTCGGGTACGGATTCGCCGGCCCCCAGGACCCGGACGTCAACCCCGCTCCCCGCGCGCTCTACGTGCTGCTGTGGGTGGGGCTCGTTCCGGCGTCACTGGTGTTGGGGCCGGTGTGGCGGGTGCTGAACCCGCTCCGGCTGCTGCACCGACTCACCGCGACGGCCCTACGACGCCCTGCACACGGGACAGCGCCCCTGCCCGACCGACTCGGCTACCTTCCCGCTGCGGCCGGGCTACTGGTGTTCGTCTGGCTGGAGCTGGTGGCGCCCGGACGGGACCGGCCCGCCGTCGTCGCGACGTTCCTGCTGGCCTACGCCGTCCTGCACACGCTGGCGGCACTGCGGTTCGGCGAGCGCTGGTTCGACCGGGCCGACGCGTTCGAGGCCTACTCGGCACTCACCGGAGCACTCGCACCGATCGGTCGGCTGGACACGGGGCGGATCGGGCTGCGCAGCCCGTTCCGGGGGCTCACGGCCGTGCCCGTTGCGCCGGGGCTCATTGGCTTCGTCGCGGTGTGGTGGGGCTCCACCGTGTTCGACGGCCTCACCGGCTGGGTGGGCTGGGAGGCATGGGCGCTTCCGCCGGTTCTCGACACGCTCGTGCTCCTCGGGCTGGTACTGATGGTCGCCGGGCTCTACCGGGCCGCAACAGGGCCGCTGGCGGGTCCACTGGTGACGACCCTGGTCCCGATCGCCGCTGGGTACACGATCGCCCACTACGCCACGTTGCTGCTGGTGGAGGGGCCGCGTGGGCTCACACAGCTCGCCGGCTCGCAGCTCGGTGCCGTCACCGCCGTGCCGGCGCCTGCGATCGTGGCCGGCATCCAGATCGCCGCCGTGCTCGTCGGACACGTCGTAGCCGTCGTCGGGGCGCACGACCGCAGCGTGGCGCTGCTGCCCGAGCACCGGCGGCTCGCCGATCAGGTGCCGTTGGTGCTGCTGATGGTGGCATACACGATGGTCGGGCTGTTCCTGCTCGTGATCTCCTGACGCGATGACGGTGGCGCGGTCGGTCCTCCTGTTCGTGCTCGCAGCGGTCGCCGAGATCGGCGGAGCATGGTTGGTGTGGCAGGGCGTGCGTGAGCAACGCGGACTGCTGTGGATCGGGGCGGGGGTGCTGGCGCTCGGGGCTTACGGGTTCGTCGCCACGCTGCAGCCAGACCAGCACTTCGGCCGCATCCTTGCCGCGTACGGCGGGATCTTCGTGGCGGGATCGCTGGCGTGGGGGGTGCTGGTGGACGGGTTTCGCCCCGACCGCCTCGACTACATCGGGGCGGCGTTGTGCCTCGCCGGCGTCGCCGTGATCATGTACGTGCCACGCTGATGCCGCATCACCAGGCGAGCTCCGTGCAGCCCGTACGGGCCCCCGGCGGCTCGACCTGCAAGGTGAAGTGGGCCAGGTGGTGGCGGTCGGCGAGGAGTCGCTGCGCATTGGTGAGCACGACGGCCGGATCGCACTCCGCGTCAACCGTCAGGTGCGCGGAACCGACCTCCATCCCCGAGGTGAGCGTCCAGACGTGGACGTCGTGCACGTCCTGCACGCCCTCGAGCGAGGCGAGCTCGGACCGGATGGCTGCCATGTCGACGTGCGCGGGCGCGGCCTGCACGAGGATCCGGACCGCCTGACGGGCCAGCGACCAGGTGCGCGGCAGTACGAAGAGCCCGATCGCGATGGCGACGATCGGGTCCGCGTAGCGCCAGCCGAACAGCAGCGTCACCGCACCGGCGAGCAACACCCCGACCGACCCGAGCGTGTCGGCGAGCACCTCGAGGTAGGCGCCACGCACGTTGAGGCTCTCCTGCGCGCCCTTGCGCAGCATCGCGAACACGACGAGGTTCGCGGCGAGCCCGGCAACGGCGGTGAGCATCAGTGGCAGGCCCGGCACCTCCGGCGGGTCGGCAAAGCGCTGCACGGCCTCCACGAGTACCCAGGCGGCCACGCCGAACAGCAGCACGGCGTTGGCGAGCGCGGCGAGCACCTCCGCGCGGTAGAGCCCGAACGTCCTGCGGTCGGTGCGCCGGGACGCGCGGGCCGCCGCGATGGCGGCGAGAGCCATGCCGACGCCGAGCACGTCGGTGAACATGTGCCCCGCGTCCGAGAGCAGCGCAAGCGACGACGTCGCCAACCCGACGACGACCTCCAGCACGAGGAATGCGACGAGCACACCGAGCGAGATCGCGAGGCGCCGCACATAACGTCCTGACGCACTACCACCGGCCGTCGCATCCGTGCCGTGACCGTGACCCGCCCCCATGGCCACAACATATGCGGAAGCATGCATGAGTGCAAACCGGCGGGGGCGAGCCGTGCAGCGCCCGGTGGGCGATGTGGTCCGGATCTATCCCGCGGACGCGTTGGAGGTGTTGCCGGCCGGATCCGCAACCCCTCGTTGACCGACTACCTGCATCCGACCGCGCTCGACATGCCAGCGACCCGCCTGGACATCCTGGAGATCCCCCGTCCCGACTCGCCCTACGGGCTGATCGGCGTCGGCGAGCCGTCGCTGCTGTCCTGCCCGGCCGCCGTCGTCGCATCCATCCGCGATGCTTGTGGCCGTGACCTCGCCCGGATCCCCCTCCGTCCGGAAGGCCGGCACCGGCTGTGATCGCTTGCCACACTGTTCCCCATTGTCACAGGGGGCGGAAGAAACGGTGGCCGATAGAGCCGACCTGCCTCGCGTGGCAGTCCTCTCCCTGGGCGGCACGATCGCTTTGACGAGCACGCCGGACGGGCGCGCCAGGTGGGGAAGCTCGGGTACGGCGGGCCTGGTCCTCGATCTCGGCGGCGGCCACCTCCGAGATCTTCATCGATAATCTGGAACGGGGAGGGGGCCACGGCCCGACGCGCCGGTACTCAGCGTCCCCGCCCACACCGAGCAGATCTCCGCCGAGCTGGCCAGATCGAACCGGTGCCTCATCAGCAGCAGTGACGCCTCGTGCTGGCGCTCATCGTCGCTGGCGACGCAGTCCTCGGCGACCACCACGTAGTAGTCGTTGAACATCGCGTCCCGCGCGGTGGACTCGACGCACCCCTCGGTGGTGCAGCCGGTCACCACCACGGTCTGGATGCCGTTGCTGCGCAGGACCAGGTCGAGGTTGGTGCCCCAGAACCCGCTCGAGCGCCACTTGGGCACGACCAGTTCTCCGGGGCGCGGCCGGAACTCGGGCACGAACTCGTGCCCGTCGGTACCCAGCACGGTGTACCGCAATGGGGGGCCGCCAGCCCGCGCTGACTCGTGCATGCGCAAGTTGAGCCGGATCTGCGCAGGCGAGTCGCTGCGCCGTCCGCGCAGTGTGGTCATCTGCACGTGGACGACGAGGGCTCTCGCCTCGCGGGCAGCAGCCAGTAGCCCTGCCAGTCGCGGGCGCATTGCCGGGTACATGCTCAGGTCGACGCCTAGGCGGCCGAAGGCGCCGTCCGGCTCTATGAAGTCCTTCTGCATGTCCACCAGTACGAGGGCGGTCCTGGCGGGGTACACCAGTTCGTCCAATGTCGTGAGGACCGTCTTCCCCTCGACCTCGATCATCAGGTGCCTCCCCAGTTGGACCTACCGACGGCCCCCGGCCGCTGTTATACAGTAGCCAATCAGTCGCAAGCAACTGATGTATCAGAGCTGTCGAGTGTCCTGTGGCGGGAGGAGCCGGGCGTGCCGAGGTCGATCCGCCGACGGAGGGTCCTGCGCAACGGCCTCGCATTCCGCTGGACCGACCCGCCCCTGGCGCGATCGCTGACCCTGCCTGCACAACCGCCTGATGGCGCTCCGGTCCCGGCTCAGAGCTGTCCGACGCCTGGGGCCGGTGGGCTCGCTGGTCGATTGGCCATGCATCCGTTGTCCTTGGTGGACGACACGATCGAGAAGGTCGCAGAACTCGTGGCCGGGCGAGCCCGGATAGAGAAGTCCGAGGGAGAGCTGCAGTGATCATCGACATGCACATGCACATCGACGACATACCGGCCCTGGGGTGGCAGATGTCAGCCGCCCAGTGCATCGAACGGATGGACGAGGCAGGGGTGGACGCTGCCGCGGTCATGACGATCGCCGACCTGCCGGGGATCAACCCGGAGGCGCTGGACCTCATCAATGCGGCCTGCGCCGACTTCCCGGGCCGGCTTTACGGCTTCGTCCGGCTGCACCCGTGGTACCGCGCGGAGGCCCTTCAGCTGTTGCGGCGAGCTGTCGGCGAGCTGGGGTTCCGCGGCCTCAAGCTGCACCCGGTGTCGTCGCTGGCACACCCGTCGGGCGACGACACGGTCGCTCTCATCCAGGCCGCGGGGGAACTCGGGGTGCCCACGCTCTTCCACTGCGGCGACGAGCCGATGACTACGCCCCTGTCGATCGCGCCGGCGGCGGCTGCCTGTCCCGACTCGGTGGTCATCCTCGGCCACATGGGTGGGTACTTCCACGTCGACGAGGCGATCGAGGTGGCCGAGCAGCACCCCAACATCGTCCTCGAGACCTCGGCCACGCCCTATCCGGAGAAGATCCGGGAGGCCGTCGAGCGGATCGGTGCGGAGCGGGTGGTCTTCGGCAGCGACGGTCCGGTCAGTTCTCCGGTGCTGGAGCGGCAGAAGGTCATGATCGCCGGGCTGAGCCCGGCCGACACAGCTCTCGTGCTGGGTGGCAACGCCGCCCGCCTCATGGGGGTGGCTGCATGACCGTGGACGGCCTCGCCTTCATCGGTACCTCGCGGTTCGGCTACGAGCTCAGCGCCGCCGGGCTCCTCCAAGGACTGGACCGGAACCGCATTTCCGCGGGCATTGTGGCGCCGGTGCATCGCTCGGACCACGACGTCGATCGGGCCAACGAGGACGTCGCCTCGGCCGCCCGGGACTCCGGAGGGCGGCTGCTGGCCCTGGCGCGTGTGGACCCATGGGACGGGGACCTCGCCCGCGACCACCTTGTCCGTGCGGTGCGAGAGCTCGGTGCCCGCGGCCTGTTCCTGCACCCTGCCGAGGAGCACTTCCGGATCAACGACCCCCGCGTCCGTCTGTTGGCCGAGACCGCGGGCGAGCTCAGGATCCCGGTGGTCGTGGCCACCGGCTACCAGGGCTTCTCCGAACCGGTGCAGATGACGCAGTTCGCGCGGTGGTGCCCGGACGTGCCGGTGGTCCTGACCAACGGCGGGCAGTACAACATCTCCGGGCTCGCTCAGACCGACGCCGGTCTGGCTCTGCAGTTGGACAACGTGCACGTGCACACCAGCGGTGTGTACCGCGACGACTGGATCGAGCTCGTCGTCTCCCGCTTCGGCGCAGGCCGCATCCTGTTCGCCAGCGCGGCGCCGGTCATGAACCTGCAGTACGAGCTCGCCCGGGTGGAGCTCGCCCACGTACCCCAGGAGGCCAAGGAACTCATGTTGGACGGCAACGTGCGGCGGCTCTTCGGCCTCGGGGAGGGCGCGTGACCGCCGATCGGTATCCGAAGGGGGTCCTCGCCGGTCGGACCGCATTGGTCACCGGCGCGGCGAGTGGGATCGGCGCCGCGATCGCGGAGGCGTACGCGGCGGCCGGAGCGCAGCTGTGCCTGGCCGACCGGGCCGAGGACCGCCTCGCCCCCGTCGTCGAACGCTGTGCCGGGTTCGGTGTCCGCGCGGTCGGCGTGGGCGCCGACGTCTCCGTCGAGGCGGACGTGACCCGCATGTTCGCCAGGGCCACTGAGTCGCTCGGCTTCGTCGACGTGCTGGTCAACAACGCCGGGATCCTGACCGAGTGCCGCGTCTCGGAGATGAGCACTTCGCTCTTCGACGAGATGATTGCGGTCAATCTGCGCAGCGTCTTCCTGTGCACCCGCGCGGCGCTGCCGACGATGATCCACCACGGGTTCGGGCGCATCATCAACATCGCCTCGCAGCTGGGCCAGAAGGGTGGCCAGGGCATGGCGCACTACAGCGCCGCCAAGGCCGGCATCATCGGCTTCACGCGGGCGGTGGCGCGCGAGGTGGGCGGCCTGGGGATCACGGCGAACTGCATCGCGCCGGGGCCCATCGAAACCCCGCTCGGTGGCGACCTCTCCCAGGAGTGGACCGAGACGCTGCGCGCGGGTCTGCCGCTTCGCCGCTTCGGTCAGCCGGAGGAAGTCGCGCCGACGGCGGTGCTGCTCGCCAGTGATCCTGGCGGAAACCTGTACACGGGCCAGACGCTGGGGCCCAATAGCGGCGACGTGATGGCGTGACCGGCCGGGCCGTACTGGTCACCGGCGCTGCCAGCGGAATCGGGCGGGCCACGGCGATCGCCCTGGCCGGCCAAGGGGTGCCCGTGGCCGTGGGAACCTTTGCGGGCGACATACACGATGCGGGGGAGACGCTCGACAGGATCCGGGCGGCGGGCGGCGAGGCGTTCGCGGTCGCTGCCGACGTGCGGGACAGCGCGATGATGGACGCGGCCTGCCGGGACACGGTCGAGCGGTTCGGAGGCATGGGCGGCGTGGTCGCGAACGCCGGCTGGCTCCAGCTCGCCCCGCTCGACACCCTCACTGACGACCTCTGGCACCGGGTGGTCGACGTCGACCTCACCGGGGTAATGCGCACGGTCCGCGCGGCGTCGGGACACCTCGGACCCGGCGCTGCCGTGGTGTGCGTGTCCAGCATCGCGGGGGGTGCAGTCGGGTGGGCCGGGCACACGCCGTACACCGCTGCCAAGGCAGGGGTCCTCGGCTTCGTCCGGAGTGCCGCGCTGGAGCTAGCGGCCCGGGGCATCCGGGTCAACGCGGTGCTGCCCGGCGTCATCGAGTCCCCGCAGTCGTTGGACCCGGTCAACTCCGGCGGGGTGGCCGGTCTCGAGCGGTCGCGGGAGAGGATCCCACTCGGGCGCGTCGGCAACCCCGACGACGTCGCGGACGTCGTCGCCTTTCTCCTCTCCGGCGCCGCGCGTTACGTCACCGGCCAGGCCATCACCGTCGACGGTGGGGTAACGGCCGCGTGGCCGACCTGAGCCGCCGGCGTCGTATCCCTCCCACGTGGCGCGCGGGTCCCTTCCCGCCCGCCGTCCGCTCTTCGCTCCCCCCACCCTGGAGGTAGTCATGTCCCTCGACGTCGCAATCCGTGAGGACGCGCAGGCCCTCGCCCCGGAACTCGTGGAGCTGCGCCGCACCTTGCACCGGCACCCTGAGGTCGGGCTGCAGCTGCCCGTCACCCAGGAGACGGTCCTGCGTGCACTGGACGGTCTCGGCCTGGAGATCAGCGTCGGGTCCTCGACGACCAGCGTGACCGCCGTCCTCCGGGGCCGGCCGGGCGGGCCGTCGGTCCTGCTCCGCGCGGACATGGACGGGCTGCCGATGACCGAGGGCACGAACCTCGAGTACGCGAGCAGCGTCGACGGGGCGATGCACGCCTGTGGTCACGACCTCCACACGGCCATGCTGGTGGGAGCGGCGCGGTTGCTGGCCGCTCACCGGGATTCCCTGGAGGGCGACGTCGTCCTGATGTTCCAACCGGGCGAGGAGGGGTGGGACGGCGCCGGGCACATGCTGCGCGAGGGGGTCCTTGACGCGTCTGGTCAACGGGTGGCCTCGGCCTACGGGATGCACGTGTTGGCCTCGGTGCCGAGCCGGCTCTTCACAACCCGGCCGGGCACCCTCATGGCGGCCAATGCCCAGCTCGAGGTCACGGTGCGGGGGGCCGGCGGCCACGGCTCCGCGCCGCACAACGCCAAGGATCCCATCGCGGTGGCGGCCCAACTGGTCGGTGACCTGCAGACTCTCGTGACTCGCCGGTTCAACGTGTTCGATCCCGTGGTCATCACGGTGGGCTCGTTCCACGCGGGCACGTCACGCGTGATCATCCCCGACTCGGCGACCTTCGACGCCACCATCCGAACCTTCTCGGCCGAGACGCAGGACCGGGTTGCCGTGGAGGCCGTGCAGCTCTGCCGCAGCATCGGGGCCGCTTACGGGGTGGAGGTGGACGTGCTCTTCCGGCCCGAGTACCCGGCCACCGTGAACCACCCCGACCACGCCGACTTCGTCGCCTCGGTCGTCCGCTCGGCCTTCGGGGACGACCGTTACGAGCTCATGCGCGCACCAATGGCGGGCGCGGAGGACTTCTCCCGGGTCATCGCCGAGGTGCCCGGCTGCTATCTCATGCTCGGCGCGAGTGTCGCCCCGCCTGGGACCCCGGTGGCCGACAACCACAGCCCCCGCGTCGAGTTCGACGAGGCGGTCCTGCCGGATGGAGCGCTGCTACACGCCCAGCTCGCCGTCCAGGCCCTGCGGCGTGATGCCGCCCCGGTGCCGGCGGGGACCTCCGCCGCCTAGCCGGCTCCTTAATTGAGGCCTAAGTGCTGCGTCATGGTCGCAATCCGAATGGCCCGCGGGAGCAACACCAGCGTTACTTGAACGTATCGCGACGGCATCGAGACAGTCGTTGACATGAGTCAGATATAAGACAATGCTTGGTAGTGATCTGAGACTCACCGACCACGCCCCGGATGGTTGGTCGGTTGGGACGAGCCCGCACACCCCGCGCGGGTTTCGGGAGGACTCGGACCGCGTCCCCGAGCGCGGTCCGAGTCCACCGATCTCCTGAAGCAGCGTGCTGCAGACCCGGGAGGGCGACCTGCCGGAACGACCGACCCGGAACGGCTGACCCGGGAGGTCGTCCGGTGTCGAGTCGGAGAGCAGGAGCTGGACGGCGTCGGCCCCAGCGAGTCACGAGAGAAGAGATGAGCGAGTCATGACAGGCAACGACCGGGTTCGCAGCCGGCTCCACCTCTCCGGGGGCGCCGCACCCCTGAGCCTCCCCCGGCGGCGCTTCCTGGCGTTGACCGGCGCCGCACTCGCCACCGCTGCGGGCGGAACGTTCCTCTCCGCGTGCGGCAGTTCCGGGGCGTCGGCGAAGGTGATCGGTGACGAGCTGATCGTGGGTGTCTACCAGGAACCCGACACCCTGGACCCCAACGCCACGGGGCTCGCGCTGTCCTCGCTCATCGCATCGGCGATCTTCGACCCGCTGATCTGGTGGCTGCCCGACAGCAACGGGAAAATGCAGTTCTCACCAGGGCTGGCCACCGGCTACACGGTCTCGCCCGACGCTACGACCTACACGTTCAAGCTGCGCCAGGACGTCACGTTCCACGACGGGACGAAGTTCAACGCCGAGGCAGTGAAGGCTACGTTCGACCACATCGTCGACCCGGCCACCAAGTCTCGGTCGGCCGTGGGCTCGCTGGGGCCGTACAAGGAGACGGTGGTTGTCGACGAGTTCACCGCTCAGGTCGTGTTCACCCAGGCCAACGCCGCCTTCGTGCACGAGATGACGACCGTCCTCTTCGCCATCGCATCGCCGGCGGCGCTCAAGCAGTTCGGGCCCACGGGGTTCGGCAACAACCCGGTCGGCACCGGCCCGTTCAAGTTCGTCAGCTACGCCACCCAGGACAGCGTCTCGCTGGAGCAGAACCCGAACTACAAGTGGGCGCCGGCAGCGTTCGGCGCCCAGGGCGCCGCCAAGCTGAAGAAGCTGACCTTCCGCATCCTGCCCGACACCAACACGCGGAACAGTGCGCTGCGTGCCGGCCAACTCGGCATGGCGATGAACCTGGCGCCGAACAACATCGCCGACATCAAGAAGGACAAGGCGTTCACGCACTTCAACGTGCCCTCCACCGGCCAGCCGTACGGCTACCCGATCAACGTCAACAAGGCCCCGACCAACGAACTCGCGGTCCGGCAGGCGATCCTGCATGCAGTCGACCAGGACACGTTGAACAAGACCGTTCTCGCCGGCGCATACGAGTCAGCTCACAATGTCCTGACACCCACCACCCCGGGCTACAGCCAACAGGCATCACAGCGCTATCCCTTCGACCCCCAGAAGGCCAAGGACCTCCTCGACGGGGCCGGGTGGAAGGCCGGTCCCGACGGCACCCGCACGAAGAACGGCACCCCCCTCCACCTCGACATCCTCATCCAGTCGGCGAATGGGTTCGATCTGCCGACCCAGTACATCGTCGAGCAGTTGAAGGCGGTCGGCTTCAGCAGTAACACCACCGCCCAGCCGTTCCTCACAGCGGCGGCGTCCTATAACCAGGGCGCACACAACCTCGCGGCGATCTTCTACTACGACGTGGACCCGTACCTCCTGCACGGGCTCACCGCATGCGACGCGATCGCGTCCGGCTTCAACTGGGCGCATTACTGCAATCCGGCGGTGGACAAGGCGATCAGCGAGGCCAACACAGTCGGTGACGATGCCGAGCGGAACAAGCAGTACCAGGCCATCACCAGCCAACTGATGGACGAGGCCATCTTCCTGCCTCTGTACAACGTCAGCGGAGTGTTCTCGACGGTGGCCAACCTCAAGGGTCTCCAGTTCGGACCGACCGGATACGCCTACTTCCACACGGCGGCACTGGCCTGATCCGCGCATCCGGGCAGCCGGAGTCCCCTGATCGCGTACAGAAGAGAGGTGTAGCCGATGGTCGGATTCGTGCTCCGGCGGGTGCTCATCGCGATCCCTGTGCTGGTGGGCATCTCGATCGTCTCGTTCCTGATCATTCACCTGATCCCCGGGAACCCAGCCCAGGCGATGCTCTTCGGTTCGAACCCCACTCCCGACCAGGTGGCGGCGCTAGAGGCCCGGCTCGGCCTGGACCAGCCGTTGTACGTCCAGTACGGCCGCTATATCTGGGGCTTGCTCCACGGTGATCTCGGCACGTCCTTCGTCACCGGCCGGAATGTGGCCGACGAACTCTGGAGCCGGGCGCCCGACACCTTCGCACTCAGCGGCGCCGCGTTGGTGGTGGCGGTCCTCATCGGTGTGCCTGCGGGGATCATGGGCGGGGTGGCGCCGGGTTCGATCGGTGACCGGATCGGGCGCCTGGTCTCGGTGTCCGGGGTGGCCATCCCGTATTTCTGGCTTGCCCTGATCCTCACCCTCGTGTTCGCGGTGCAGCTCCAGTGGCTGCCGGCGGTGGGCAGCCAAGGCCTCACGTACCTGATCCTGCCGGCCGTGGCACTGGGATGGGGTTACGCGGCGGTGCTCACCCGGCTCATCCGCGGCCGCCTCATCGAGGAGTACCACGCCGAGTACGTGCGGACGGCGCGGGCGAAGGGGGCCGGTGGGTCGCGTGTCCTGTTCAACCACGCACTGCGGAATTCGGTCATCCCCACGGTGACCATGCTCGGCTTGCAGATCGGCAACATCCTCACCGGTGCCGCGGTCATCGAGGTGATCTTCGGCCGGCCCGGGCTCGGCAGCTATCTGGTGAACTCGATCGCAGCGAAGAACATCCCTGTGGTCCAAGGGGCGGTGCTGTTCATCGGCGTCGCATACGTCCTCATCAACCTGGTCGTCGACCTGGCCATCGGCGTGATCGACCCCCGGACGCGAAAGCCGGTTTCAACATGACGGCACAGGAGAACGCAGAGGACGTCCGACTGCAGGCGGCCCAGCCCGACCCATCGGTGCCCATCCGCGTCGCGGAGCCCGCAAAGCCGCAGGCTGGGCGGCGCCGCGGTCCCAGGGTCAGGGCGTGGGCGGGCCGCCTCGCGCTGATAGTGCCGCTGCTTCTCATCGCTGGGCTCGTGCTGGTGCCCCAGCTCCTGGCCTCCGGGGACCCCACCACGCCGGTGAGCACGGCACTGACCGCGCCAAGTCCCGACCATTGGTTCGGCACCGACGAGCTCGGACGGGACGTCTTCACCCGCACCGTCTGGGGAGCGCGCCCGATCATCGTCGCGAGCCTGATCGGCATCCTGATCTCCACGGTCGCCGGGGTCACCATGGGCCTGCTCGGCGGCTTGGCTCCGCCCTTCGTGAGCGGCCTGATCATGCGTGTCCTGGACGTCATCCTGGCCCTGCCTGCGCTGCTGATCGCCCTGATGGTGGTCGCCATCGCCGGGAGCGGGCCGACCAGCGTGGTGGTCGCCGTGGGTGTTGCGTATGCGCCCGCGTTCGCTCGGGTGGTCTACGGGTCGGTCCGGCGGCTGCGCACGACCGACTACGTGTCGGCGGCACGGGTGTTCGGCGGCTCGCAGACGCACAATGTGTTCCGCCACCTGCTGCCCAATCTGACCACCGAGATCGCGGTCCTGGTCAGCAGCGCGCTGGGCTGGGCGCTGCTGACAGCCGGCACGCTGAGCTTCCTCGGGTTCGGGGTCAGCCTGCCGGCCCCTGACTGGGGCGTCGACCTGGCCTCGGGCGGCAAGTACCTGGATTCGGCCTGGTGGATCTCCACGTTCCCCGGCCTGGCGATCACCGGGGCGATCCTGCTCAGCAACTATCTGGGCGACTCCGTCGGCAGCCTCCTGGACCCCCACAGGTCCACGACCGCGCGACAGCAGAAGACCGTCATCCACTGAGTAGCGGGTCCTCGCGGTCGCCCTTACGCCCAATTCCTGAGATGAGTGGGAGTCACCCATGAGCCTTCTCGAGGTCCGGGACCTCCGTACCGAGATCCGCCGCGGGCACGACGTCGTCCGCCCGGTCGACGGCATCTCCTTCGACGTGGCCGCGGGCGAGACTGTCGGACTCGTGGGGGAGTCGGGCTGCGGCAAGAGCATGACGGGGATGTCGATCATGGGCCTGCTGCCGGCCGGGGGGCGGGTCGCCTCGGGGAGCATCCGCCTCGGGGGACG
>JAODNO010000638.1 GCA_025465235.1 Pseudonocardia sp. | reverse complement strand
CGCCCGTGCCGCCCCCGACCCCGGCCGTTGCGCCGTCCCGGCCCGATGCCGGGGCCGGCGGGCGGCGCCGTGCGCGCACCGCCTGGTGGGAACCGCGGGGACGGGAGCGCCTGCTGCAACTGGGGTTCCTGCTCCCCGCCGTCGCGTACCTGCTGCTCTTCTTCGGCTTCCCGATCGTGCAGAACGTCGTGATGGCGTTCCAGGAGTACACGACGAAGACCTTCTACACGGGTGAGGCGCCGTGGGTCGGGCTCGACAACTACGTGGCCGTCCTGACCGCGCCGGTGTTCGGCCAGGCCCTGCTCAACACGGCACTGTTCACGGTCGGGTCGATCGCGGGCCAGTTCGTGATCGGCCTGGCCATCGCGGTGTTCTTCCACCGGCGCTTCCCGCTCAGCGGGGTGCTGCGCTCGCTGCTGCTCCTCCCCTGGCTGATCCCGCTGATCGTCTCCGGCGCCGTGTGGCGGTGGATCCTCGACCAGGACAACGGGGTGCTCAACCGCTTCCTCGGCGGCGTGGGGCTGGTGCAGGACAACCCCGGGTGGCTGACGAGCACCTCGCTCGCCCTGATCGCGGTGATCGTCGTCAACATCTGGATCGGTATCCCGTTCAACACGACGATCCTCTACGGCGGCCTGCAGGACGTCCCCGAGGAGCTCTACGAGGCGGCCGCCCTGGACGGAGCGACCGGCTGGCGGGCCTTCCGGCACGTGACCTGGCCGCTGCTGCGCCCGGTCGTCAACGTCGTGCTCGTGCTCGGCGTCGTCTACACGATCAAGGTGCTGGACATCATACTCGGGCTCACCGGCGGCGGCCCGGCGAACGCGACGCAGACCATCGCCACGCAGTCCTACCACCTGTCCTTCCAGCAGTTCGAGTTCGGACAGGGCGCCGCGCTCGGCAACGTCCTGATCGTCATCTCGCTGGTGTTCGCGCTCTTCTACCTGCGCGCCAACCGGCGCGCCGTGCAGGGGTGAGGCTGTCATGGCGGTGATCGCACGCCGGCCGGTCCGGCGCTCGTGGGGCAACACCGTGGTCGGGGTGCTGATCCTGGCCGTGATGCTTTTCCCGGTCTACTGGATGGTGAACGTCTCGCTTCAGCCCAGCGGCTCGGCCGTCGGTACGCCGTGGTTCCCGGTCCACCTGAGCTTCGACGGCTATGCCACCGCTGTGCGCGAGCAGGGTGGGCACCTGGTGACGAGCCTCGTCGTCGCCGCGGGAAGCGTGTTGTTCAGCCTGCTCGTCGCCACCCCCGCGGCGTACGCCCTCGCGCAATTCCGGGTTCGCGGAGCGGGGGCGGTGCTGTTCGCCATCCTGATCAGCCAGATGATCCCGGGCATCGTGGTGGCCAACGCCCTGTACAGCGCCTATAACGATCTGGGGCTGCTGAACTCGATCCCCGGGCTGATTCTCGCCGACTCGAGCCACGGCATCCCGTTCGCGATCCTGATCATGCGCGCGTTCCTCGGCAGTATCCCGGCCGAGGTGATCGAGGCCGCACGGGTGGACGGGGCAGGCCAGATCCGAACGTTCGTCTCGGTCGTGCTGCCGATGAGCCGCAACGCCCTGATCACGGCCGCGCTCTTCACGTTCCTGTTCACCTGGAGCGACTTCCTCTTCGCTCTCACGCTCACCACCACAGAGGACGTCCGCCCCGTGACGCTCGGGCTCTACCAGTACATCGGGGCGTACGTGAACGACTGGAGCTCGGTGATGGCCACCGCCGTGCTCGCATCGGTCCCGGCCGTGGTGCTGCTGCTGGTGGCGCAGCGCTTCGTCGCCGCAGGCGTCACCAGCGGCGCCGTCAAATGACCCGCTTCTCCGATCCCGAAAGGCAGAACTCGCCGTGACCGTGCCCTCCCCCACTCCCTCCGCCACCCCCATCCGCGTGACCGTGTGGGGGGAGAACCGCCACGAGCAGATCGAGGAGCACGTCGCGAAGATCTACCCGCAGGGCATGCACACGACGATCGCCGAGGGCATCGCCGAGAACCTCGGCGACGGGTGCGTCGTGCGCACCGCGACCCTCGACGACCCCGAGCACGGCCTCACCGAGGACGTCCTCGCGCAGACCGACGTGCTGACCTGGTGGGGACACGCGGCCCACGGCGAGGTGGCCGACGAGGTCGTGGAGCGGGTGCACCGGCACGTGCTCTCCGGCATGGGCCTGGTCGTGCTGCACTCCGGGCACTGGTCGAAGATCTTCGTCAAGCTCATGGGCACGAGCTGCACCCTGCGCTGGCGCAGCGAGCACGACCGCGAGCTGCTCTGGACGGTCGACCCGACGCACCCGATCGCCCAGGGGGTGCCACACCCGCTGATCATCGACGAGGACGAGATGTACGGGGAGTTCTTCGACATCCCGGCTCCCGACGAGCTCGTGTTCGTCAGCTCCTTCACCGGCGGCGAGGTGTTTCGCAGCGGCTGCACCTTCCGCCGCGGGCACGGGAAGATCTTCTACTTCCGGCCCGGCGACCAGGACTACCCGACCTACCACCACCGCGACGTGCGCAAGGTCATCGCCAACGGGGTGCGGTGGGCGCGTACGGACCGGCCGGAACGGTCCCACCCCGAACTGCTGCGCTACGAGACCGGTGAGTTCTTCACCGGGAGGTCCTACGCCGGGCCGATCGGGTGACCGGGAGCGCGATCCGTCGAGACGATCCGTTGCGCGTGGTGCTGGTCGGGGCGGGCAGCATGGGCCGCGCCTGGCGCGACACGATCGAGGCCGCACCGGACGTCGAGCTGGCCGGGATCGCCGACATCGACCCGGCCGCCGCCCAGTCGGCGGCCGACGAGCTGGGCAGGCCCGGCCTTCCGGTCGGCACCGACGCGGTGACGCTGGCCGCCGCAACCGGCGCACGGGCGGTCGTCGACGCGACGGTGCCGGAGGCCCATCACCCGGTCACCATCGCTGCCCTGTTCGCGGGTTTGGCGGTGCTGGGCGAGAAGCCGGTGGCCGACACGGTGGCGAAGGCACTGTCGCTCGCCGCCGCGGCCGAGGTCACGGGTGAGCTGTTCATGGTGAGCCAGTCGAGGCGGTGGAACCCGCAGCTGTTCGCGTTCCGCGTGATGGCCGCCGACCTCGGCGCGATCGGCACCCTGACCACCGAGTTCTTCCGGGCGCCCCGCTTCGGCGGCTTCCGCGAGAGGATGGAGCACCCGCTGCTGGTCGACATGGCGATCCACGCCTTCGACTCGGCCCGGTTCGTCCTCGGCGCAGAACCCGTCTCGGCGTACTGCGAGGCCCACAACCCGCCATGGAGCTGGTACGACGGCGCCGCGGCCGCCACCACGGTCTTCGAGATGGAGGGCGGCATCCGCTACACCTACACCGGCAGCTGGTGCAGCCCGGGGGCCGAGACGTCGTGGAACGGGGCGTGGCGGGTCAGCGGCGAGAAGGGGTCGGCGCTCTGGGACGGCGATCACGAACCGGTGCTCCATGGCGACGTCCAGCGCGCCGACCGGGAGCGCTCGCCGCACTCCGGCATCGCGGGGTCACTGCAGGTCTTCGTCGAGGCACTGCGCACCGGCGTCGCTCCGATGGGCGAGGTGCACGAGAACGTCCTGAGCCTGGCCATGGTCGAGGCGGCCGTGCGCTCGGCCGAGAGCGGGCAGCGGGTGCTCGTCGACGACGTGCTCGCCCACGCCCACGCTGTGGCGCTGCGGGACGAGAGACACCCGGACGTCCGTGCCGCGTTGGCCGACTGGTCCTCGGCGCGGAGCGCCCTCACCCTTCCCGACGGCCACTGCTGAGGTGCACGTGTCGCGTTCCCGGTGCCGCAGGATCGACCTACGATCGGGCGCGTGACGCGGCGGTGCGTGGCGATCCGACCACCGGCCGAGATCGTCGCGGTGCTCGCGGATCTGCCTCGGCAGCCGCTGCCCGGCGTCTCGTCGTCGACGCCGGAACAGCGGCTGGTGAAGCTGCGGCCGCTCGGGCACTGCCTGGCGGCGTTCCGGCTCGACGAGCCTTGATGATCGCGAGTTCTCCCGAACCGCCCCGTGGCGGGTGTCCTGCTCCGTACCGTCCCGGCCATGGACGGAGAACAGTGGCTGACCTCCTACCAGGAGCGTCTGCGGGAGTTCGGGGCCAGGGCAGCGCAGGCGCAGAAGGCGCTGGCGGGCCTCTGCGCCACCGTGACGAGCCGGGACGGGGCGGTCACCGTCACCGTCAACCCGGCGGGTGCCCTGCAGCGCCTGGCGCTGTCGGACCGCAGCGAGGGGATGACCCGGGTACAACTCGCCGCGGCCGTGCTGGCCACGGCGAGGCAGGCGCAGGGCGAGGCGGCGCGCCAGGCCACCGAGGCGGTCGCGCCGCTCGTCGGCGACGACGCGGAGGCGATGCGGATGCTGCGGTCGCA
Source organism: Pseudonocardia sp. (assembly GCA_025465235.1). GTDB lineage: Bacteria > Actinomycetota > Actinomycetes > Mycobacteriales > Pseudonocardiaceae > Pseudonocardia. The sequence goes on along the minus strand of JAODNO010000638.1, from coordinate 458 downwards.
CCTGCCGGTCGAGGACGGTGCGCGGTGACCGACGGATTCCGGGTCGACGGCGCCGCGCTGCACGCCCACGCCGCCCAGGTCGACGAACTGGTGGCCCGGATGCGCACCGTGGCTGCCGCCGCTCGGCCGCTCGACCTCAGGGCGTACGGGCTGGTCGGGCAGGTGTTCGCCCTGGCGGCGAGCGACGCGGCGCAGGCCGGATCGGCGGTGGTCGGGGGCCTGGCCGAGCAGGCTGCGGCGATGGCCGAGGGCGTACGCGCCACCAGCGCTGCGTACCGGGATGCCGAGCACCAGAACATCGCGGGCTTCGGAGGAGGGCGATGAGCGAGCTTGCGAGCGAATCATCGAGGCAGCGCGAGCTTGCGAGCGAATCATCGAGGCAGCGCGAGCTTGCGAGCGAATCATCGACGCAGCGCGAGCTTGCGAGCGAATCATCGACGCAGCGCGAGCTTGCGAGC
>JAODNO010000633.1 GCA_025465235.1 Pseudonocardia sp. | reverse complement strand
CTACGACCGGCTGGGGCTCGTGAGCCCCGGCCGGTCCCCGGGCGGCGGTCGGCGCTACTCGGTTCGCGACATCGCCCTGCTCCGCGAGGTGCAGCGACTCTCCCAGGAGGAGGGCGTGAACCTCGCGGGCATCAAGCGGATCATCGAGCTGGAGGAGCTCGTCGACGAGCTCCGGGCCCGTCTCGACGAAATGACACGGGAGCTGCTCGCCGCGCACAGCGCGGTCGAACAGGCGGCAGCGAGCGTGCATGCGTCCTACCGACGAGATCTCGTGCCGGTGGATCGCCGCCAGGCCTTGGTGGTGTGGCGGCCGAAGCCGCGGGGGTGACGACCCGTCTCACCCCGTCCGCTGGACGACCCGCTCGCTGGTCGTCCCCCGCCGACGGCCGGATTAATCCATCGTGAACGGGTCGTACCGGATGTGGTCGAGGGGCGTGCCCGCCACGAGCATCCGGGACACGGTCGACCGGATCATGGCCGGTGACCCACAGACCAGCACGTCGTGGTCGGCCCATGCCCCGTACCGGGTGACGACGTCGGCCAGGGTGCCGCGCTCGGCCCCGGTGCCCCCCTCGTCCTTCTCCACGACGGGGATGACGTCCAGCCAGGTGTTGCTGTAGGACAGCTTGCGCAGGCTGGGGAAGTCGTACAGGTCGTCCCAGCTGCGCCCGCCGACGAACACCTGCGTGTGGGGTGTCTCCGGCCGCCCCGCCAGGTCCTCGAGCAGCGCCTTGATCGGCGCCATGCCGGTGCCGCCGGTGACCATCAGGAGGTCCCGCCCCGATCCGGGCTCCACATGCATGCGGCCCATCGGCGGACCGATCCGCCAGGTGTCGCCGACCCGGGAGTGGGCGACGATGGCACGGCTCACCCAGCCGCCGTCGACCGCGCGGACGTGGAACTCCAGCACCCCATCCGCCCGCGGTGCGTTGGCCGGGGAAAGGTAGCGCCAGAGGCGCGGCCGTTGCGGGGTCTCGACGCTCAGGTACTGGCCTGCCCGGTACGGAATCGGCTCGCTGGCCTGCACGGTGATCATCGCGAGGTCCCACCCGACCCGCTTGTGCTCCAGCACGCGGCCGAGCCAGGATGCCGGGCCGCGCTCCGCCAGTGCGGCGGTGACCATGGCACCGGACACGATTCCGTAGGCGTCGGTCCAGGCCTTCTGTACTTCGTGCGTCCAGGCGGCGCCCGCATGCAGGCCGATGGCGCCGAGCAGCGCCGCCCCGACGGCGTCGTAGTGCTGGGCGAGCACCCCGAACTTGCGGTGGTCGCGGCCGAGCTGCTCGAGGAAGGGCACGAGGTCGTCGGGCTGGTCGACCATCTGGACGACGTGCACGAGCGCCCTCAGCAGGCGGCTGCGCTGTACCTCCATGTTGACGGGAAACAGGTCCCGCGTCTCCGGGGCGATCCGGAACAGCGTGGCGTAGAAGTGCCGTCCGAGCTCGTCGGCGCGCGGCTCGACCATGGCGAAGCTGGAGCGGATGATCTCGACCATCCCGGACTGCTCGCTGCGGGACTCACCGACCGTGGGGAGGTCGGCGGTGAGCAACTGTTCAGCGGTCATGAAAGGGGCGGTTCTTCCTGCTCGGTGATCGGGGAGAGGGACGGGGGTCCCGGGTGAAGCAGCCTAACGCCCGAGAGAGGCTCTGGTGACCCTCGTTGCCCACCTGTATCGCGCTCGCGGGGTACAGCCGTCCGTCCACCCGCTCGTCCCGGCCCCGCCGACCGTTCGGCGCACGGTGATTCGGGGCACCCTTCGGGGAGCGCAACGGCCGCGCAAGGTCCCTGAGCAACGATGCGGGCGGGTCTCGGTCCTCGACGCGGGAGAGAGCTGAGCTGAGCGGAACACGCTCAACTTTCCTGACGTTGGGACTATCGACGGACACGATGGTGTCCAGGCGACAATGCAGGAGGAACAGGGGATGGACTCCTTCAACCCCACCACCAAGGCGCAGCAGGCCATCTCGGCCGCGGTGCAGGCCGCTGCGCTCGCCGGCAACCCCGATGTCGGCCCCCCGCACCTGATGGCGGCCCTGCTCGCGCAGGGCGACGGGATCGCCGTGCCGCTGCTCACGGCGGTCGGCGCGGACGTGGCGGCCGTGCGCGCCGATCTCGCGCAGCTGGTCAACCGGCTCCCTTCCGCGGCGGGCGCCACCGTGAGCGCACCGCAGCTGTCCCGGGACGCGATTGCCGCGATCAACGCGGCGCAGCAGCTCGCCACCGAGATGGGCGACGAGTACGTCTCCACCGAGCATCTGCTCGTCGGGCTCGCGTCGGCGGCCCGCCGAGTGGGGCAGAGCCAGGTCGCCGACCTGTTGCGCCGCCACGGCGCCACCCCCGAGGCGCTGCGCGAGGCGTTCGCGAAGGTTCGCGGTTCGTCCCGGGTCACCAGCCCTGATCCCGAGGGCACGTACCAGGCACTGGAGAAGTACGGCGTCGACCTCACCGAGCGGGCCCGCAAGGGCGAGCTCGACCCCGTGATCGGTCGCGACACCGAGATCCGCCGCGTCGTGCAGGTGTTGTCGCGGCGCACGAAGAACAACCCCGTGCTGATCGGTGAGCCCGGCGTCGGCAAGACGGCGATCGTCGAGGGGCTGGCCCAGCGGATCGTGGCGGGCGACGTCCCGGAGTCGCTGCGCGGCAAGCGCGTCGTGGCGCTGGACCTCGGGTCGATGGTCGCAGGCGCGAAGTACCGCGGTGAGTTCGAAGAGCGGCTGAAGGCCGTCCTCAAGGAGATCACCGACTCCGCGGGCCAGGTCATCACGTTCATCGACGAGCTGCACACGATCGTCGGAGCGGGTGCCACCGGCGAGGGCGCGATGGACGCAGGCAACATGATCAAGCCGATGCTTGCCCGCGGTGAGCTGCGGATGGTCGGAGCCACCACGCTCGACGAGTACCGCCAGCGCATCGAGAAGGACCCGGCCCTGGAGCGCCGGTTCCAGCAGGTGTTCGTGGGGGAGCCGTCGGTGGAGGACACGGTCGGCATCCTGCGTGGGCTCAAGGAGCGCTACGAGGTGCACCACGGGGTGCGGATCACCGACGCTGCGCTCGTGGCAGCCGCCGCGCTGTCCGACCGGTACATCACCGCCCGTTTCCTCCCCGACAAGGCGATCGACCTTGTCGACGAGGCCGCGTCGCGGCTCCGGATGGAGATCGACTCCCGGCCCGTCGAGATCGACACCGTCGAGCGCGCCGTGCGCCGGCTGGAGATCGAGGAGATGGCGCTGGAGAAGGAGTCCGACGCCCCATCGGTCGAGCGGCTCGCGGCGCTGCGCGCCGAGCTGGCCGAGCAGCGCGAGCGGCTCTCCGCGCTCACCGCCCGTTGGCAGAACGAGCGCGGCGCCATCGAGTCGGTACGCGAGCTCAAGGAGCAGCTGGAGGCGCTGCGTGGCGAGTCGGAGCGTGCCGAGCGCGACGGCCAGCTCGGCCGGGCCGCCGAACTGCGCTACGGGAAGATTCCCACGCTGGAGAAGCAGCTGGCCGAGGCCACGGCCGTCACCGCTCCGGACGCCGATCTGATGTTGAAGGAGGAGGTCGGCCCGGACGACGTGGCCGACGTCGTCTCCGCATGGACCGGCATCCCGGCAGGCCGGATGCTCGAGGGCGAGACGGCCAAGCTGCTGCGTATGGAGGACGAGCTCGCGAAGCGCGTCGTCGGCCAGTCCGAGGCCGTGCGCGCCGTGTCCGACGCCGTGCGCAGGGCCAGGTCGGGCATCGCCGACGAGAACCGGCCCACCGGATCGTTCCTGTTCCTCGGTCCCACGGGTGTGGGCAAGACCGAGCTGGCCAAGGCGCTCGCGGAGTTCCTGTTCGACGACGAGCGGGCGATGGTCCGGATCGACATGAGCGAGTACTCGGAGAAGCACAGCGTCGCCCGGCTGGTCGGCGCGCCACCCGGCTACGTCGGTTACGACCAGGGCGGGCAGCTCACCGAAGCGGTGCGGCGCCGCCCGTACACCGTGGTGCTGTTCGACGAGGTCGAGAAGGCGCACCCGGACGTCTTCGACACGCTGTTGCAGGTGCTCGACGACGGCAGGCTGACCGACGGACAGGGCCGCACGGTCGACTTCCGCAACACCATCCTGGTGCTCACCTCGAACCTCGGCTCGCAGGCGATCGCCGACCCGTCGCTCGACGACCGCGGCAGGCGCGAAGCCGTGATGTCGATCGTGCAGCGGCACTTCAAGCCGGAGTTCCTCAACCGGCTCGACGACGTGGTCGTGTTCCACGCACTGTCCACCGAGGAGCTCACGCACATCGTCGACATCCAGCTCGACGTGCTGCGCCGTCGCCTCGCGAAGCGCAGGCTCACGCTGGAGGTCTCCGACGCCGGGCGCGAGTGGCTGGCCATGAACGGCTTCGACCCCGTCTACGGGGCGCGTCCGCTGCGCAGGCTGGTGCAGTCCGCCATCGGCGATCAGCTCGCGAAGGAGCTGCTGTCGGGCGACGTACGCGAGGGCGACACCGTGCGCGTCGACCTCGACCCCACGGCGGACGGCGGCATGGGCGGCCTGATCGTGGGCCGCGGTCTGCCGCTCACGATGTCCTGAGCCATGCCATCGGTACGCGAGCCGGCGTCCTGGGGCGCCGGCTTGCGCGATTCACCCACAGGGGTTCGCGGTGGTTCGTGGCATCTGCGCACGTTCGGCGCCATCGGTCTAGGCTCCGCCCGTGGGCCTCTCGTCGACGGTGTGGTTCGTCATCGCCGTGATCGCGCTGCTGTTCGGCGCCGCGCTGCTGTTCGCCGACCGCCGTGGCGGCCCGGGTGGCGCCAAGGATCGAAAGCGCTGGGCCGCCGCGCACGGCTGGGAGTACCTGGACACCGATCCGGTCCTTCCGAGCCGGTGGCGCTACGGCACGATCCACCAGGGCGGGCCTGGTGTGGCCCGCAATCTGATGAGTGGCGACGTGCCCACGTCCTACGGGCCGCGGCACGCCTACGTGTTCGACCACGAGCAGGCCGGCAGGCTCAACTCGGTGCTGGCGGCGGTGCAGGTTCAGGACCAGTTGCCCGCCGCCGTCGAGCTGCGGTTGCCGTCGGCCCCGCTGCCCGACGACGCCGGTCTCGACCTGCTGGAGCCGGTCGGCGAACGGTACGCGTTCGTGTCCGACGCGGAGGCCGTGCGACCCCTGCTCACGGCACGCCTGGCGGAGGCGAGCGACCGGGTCGGGGACGACGTGGAGCTGCTGTGGGCGGAGGAGTCCTGGGTGCTCGCGACGGCGCCGCTCGGCTCCAGCGCGGAGCGGGTACAGGTGCTGCTGGCCGACCTCGCGGACGTGGCCACCGTGCTCGAGCAGTCGCTCGGTGTCGGGCCGGGCGTGGACCGCTGACCTTCTCGGACGCGCCCGTCCGGCCGCGAGGTGGCGCGCCGGTGGCTCGTCACTAGGCTCGCGCCGTGCCCACCGCGCTGATCACAGGAGCCACCGCAGGCATCGGGGCCGCGTTCGCGTCCCGACTCGCACGCGATGGCCGGGACCTCGTGCTCGTCGCTCGTGACAAGGATCGGCTGGAGGCCGCCGCGGCGCGGTATCGGGCCGCGGGGGTCGCCGTCGAGGTGCTGCCTGCCGACCTTTCGGTCACGGAGGAGCGGGAGCGGGTGGCCGCCCGGCTGTCCGACGTGGACGTCGCACCGGTCGAGCTTCTGATCAACAACGCCGGCTTCGTGCTGTCTCAGGGCCTCATCGAGGCGGATGCCGCTGCGCTGCAGCGCCAGCACGACGTCAACGTGACGTCGGTGCTGCAACTGACCACAGCCGCACTGCCGAGCATGATCGGCAGGGGGCGCGGTGCGGTGATCAACGTGTCGAGCGTGAGTGCCTTCCTCCCGGGCCGCGACTCTGCCTACGTTGCCGACAAGGCCTGGGTCACCGCCTATACCGAGGCCGTGGCGGGTGCGCTCGCGGGCACCGGGGTGCGGGTGATCGCGCTCTGTCCCGGTTTCGTCCGCACCGAGTTCCACGAGCGTGCCGGTCTCGACGTCGGCAGGCGGAGGGGACCGCTCTGGCTCGCGGCGGACCGCGTCGTCGAGGAGTGCCTGGCCGACCTGGCGAAGGGAAAGGTGGTGTCGGTGCCGAGCCCGCAGTACAAGGCGATCGTCGCGCTGCTTGACGTGCTGCCGCGACGGCTGCTCCGGCTGCTCATGGGCGCAGTCGAGCGGGACCGCACATGAACGCCCGGCAGTCGCTTTGTGAGGATGACGGCATGAACGCTGACACCGAGCGCGACGAGCTCGCGGGGTTGGTCCGCGACCTGGGTGTGGTGCACGGGCGCGTCACGCTGTCGTCGGGCGCCGAGGCCGACTACTACATCGACCTGCGCCGCGTCACCCTCGAACACCGCGCCGCGCCGCTGGTCGGCAGGCTGCTGCGGGTGCTTACGGCCGACTGGGACTACTCCGCCGTCGGCGGCCTGACCCTCGGCGCCGACCCGGTGGCCGACGCGGTCCTGCACGCTGCGGCGGCAGAGCGCGCGGCCCTGCCCGACACCCCTCCGGTCGATGCGTTCGTCGTGCGGAAGGACACCAAGCAGCACGGCATGCAGCGGCTCATCGAAGGGCCGGACATCGGGGGCCGCCACGTCCTCGTGGTCGAGGACACCTCGACGACCGGTGCGTCCGTGCTCACCGCCGTCCGGGCGGTGCGCGCCGCGGGGGCCACGGTCGCCGGTGTGGCCACAGTGGTGGATCGCGACACCGGCGCCCGCGAGGCGATCGAGGCCGAGGACGTTCCATACCGGGCGCTGCTCGGACTGGCCGACCTCGGCCTCACCTGAGGCCGGAGAGCACCGCCGGATTACCTCACCTCGATGCGCACCGCGTCGAAGGCCGGGGTCTGGTCCGCCCGCTGCATCATCGGAATGCGGTGGGAGCCGTCGCCTGCCCATACTGCGCACTGAGCGGTTCCGGCGGTCGGAAGGCCGGTGACGGTGATGGTCACGGTGTCCGGCTCCGCGCCGCCGCCGTTGTCCTGCGTGGCCAGGAAGAACTCCGGTGCGGGTGCCGCATCGGGCGCGACGTCCGTGGCGTCGAGCGTCCGGCAGGCGGTGTGGAAGTGCCCGCGCTGGAGGCCGTCCTTGTTGAGGAAGGAGCTCTCGAGGTAGTAACCGCCCGCGGCGGCACCGAGGAACCGGTCGCGCACCAGGTTGCGGGTGCTCACCTTGATCGTGAAGGTCTCCTTCACGCGGACCTTGCGGGGTGCGTCCGTGATGAGCAGTGACGGGCTCTTGTCCTCGGCAGCGACCTCGCCGAAGGAGGTGCTCACGCACCGGGGCGCGAGCTGGAAACCGTCGTGGGGCGGGAGCTTGCTGCCCGTGCAGTCGGTGCCGAGTACGTCGAGGCCGTTGTTCACCGGAGCCGCCGGTTTGTCGGACCCCTTCGAGTTGTTGGATCCCTTCGAGTTGTTGGATCCCTTCGAGTTGTCGGACCCGTTCGAGTTGTCGGACCCCTTCGAGTTGTCGGACCCGTTCGACC
>JAODNO010000630.1 GCA_025465235.1 Pseudonocardia sp. | reverse complement strand
CGGGTCTTCCTGCGTCGACTTCAGCGACAGCGACACGCGCTCGCGGTCCATGTCGACGTCGAGCACTTCGACAGTGACCTCGTTGCCGACCTCGACGACCTCGCTCGGGTGGTCGATGTGCTTCCAGGACAGCTCGGAGACGTGCACCAGGCCATCGACCCCACCGAGGTCGACGAACGCGCCGAAGTTGACCACCGAGGAGACGACGCCCTTGCGCACCTGGCCGCGGGCCAGCTGGTTGAGGAACTCGCTGCGCACCTCGGACTGGGTCTGCTCCAGCCACGCCCGGCGGGACAGAACGACGTTGTTGCGGTTCTTGTCCAGCTCGATGATCTTAGCTTCGATCTTGCGGCCCACGTACGGCTGCAGGTCGCGCACGCGGCGCATCTCGACCAGCGAGGCCGGGAGGAAGCCGCGGAGCCCGATGTCCAGGATCAGGCCGCCCTTGACGACCTCGATGACGGTGCCCTCGACCGGCTCGTCGGCCTCCTTGAGAGCCTCGATCGTGCCCCAGGCGCGTTCGTACTGCGCGCGCTTCTTGGACAGGATCAGCCGGCCCTCCTTGTCCTCCTTCTGGAGGACCAGGGCCTCGACGAACTCACCGACCGACACGACCTCTGCAGGGTCGACGTCGTGCTTGATCGAAAGCTCCCGCGAGGGAATGACGCCCTCGGTCTTATAGCCGATGTCGAGCAGGACCTCGTCACGGTCGACCTTGACGATGGTGCCCTCGACGATGTCGCCATCGTTGAAGTACTTGATCGTCTGGTCGATGGCGGCGAGGAAGTCCTCCTCCGACCCGATGTCGTTGACGGCGACCTGCGGGGTCGTGTGGGTCGGGGCGGCGGTGGTGTCGGTGGACATGTAGTGGGGTGCTCCGGTGATGGATGGATTGGTGGTGCGGACCAGGTGGTGTACGTCTCGTGACGTGGTGCTGTCACCCTTGCTCGTGGATGGTGCCGATGGATCGTGATGGTGCAGAACATGCGGGACGTGATCGGGCGAAGCGCACACGGAACCCGCGACGTTGACCACCGCGCCCCCATCATGCTACGCGCGACCCGATCAGTACGGCAATGCGGGTGGCCCCCTCTCAACTGCCACGATGCAGTTGTGGGTGGAGCGTGCGACCTCACCATCAGAACAACGCCAACCGTTGGCCGAACAGTCCCGCGAGCCCGGCAGGCGAACAAGAGCGAGGAGGACTCGTGAGTGCGGAGGAGGTACTGGGAACGGCCGGGGTGGCGCGACGGGCCGTCGACGGGGCTGAGTCCGAGCGGGCGAGCCGCATGTGGTGGGACGCCGACGCCGAGGACTACCTGGCCGAGCACGGTCGCGATATCGGCGACGCCGACTTCGTCTGGTGCCCGGAGGGCCTGCGGGAGGCCGACGCGCACCTGCTCGGGGACGTCACCGGTCTGCGGGTGCTCGAGATCGGGTGCGGCTCGGCCCCGTGTTCACGGTGGCTGGCGCGCGCCGGAGCCCTGCCCGTAGCGCTGGACCTTTCCGGGGTGATGCTGCGGCACGCCGCCGCGCTCGGTGCCGCCACCGGGATCCCGGTGCCGCTGGTCCAGGCCGGCGCAGAGCGGCTGCCGTTCACCGACGCGTCCTTCGACGTGGCGTGCTCGGCGTTCGGGGCGGTGCCGTTCGTGGCCGAGCCACACCGGGTGATGCGCGAGGTGGCCCGGGTACTGAGGCCGGGCGGGCGGTGGGTCTTCGCGGTGAACCATCCGATGCGGTGGATGTTCTCCGACGACCCCGGGCCGGACGGCCTCACGGTGCAACAGTCCTACTTCGACCGCACGCCCTACGTGGAGGTGGACGACACGGGCCGCGCCACCTATGTCGAGCACCACCGGACGCTCGGCGACCGGGTGCGCGATGTAGTGGCAGCAGGACTTGTCCTGGACGCCCTCGTCGAGCCGGAGTGGCCGGAGGGCCGGGAGACAGTGTGGGGCCAGTGGTCCCCGCTCCGGGGCGCCCTCTTCCCCGGCACCGCGATCTTCGTGTGCAACAAGCCCTGACTCCCCCGCGAGTCGCCCCCTTCAGGCCCGCGAGTCGCCCCTTCCCACCGGCGAGTTCGTGTCGGAGGGCTGTGCTGAGATGCGCGACGTGGAGGTCACGTGGCAGCAGGTGGCGCGCTGGCGGCTGCACCGGCAGCTGGTGCTCGAGCCGGCGCCCAATGCGGTCGCGGCAGCGCAGCGGCTGTGCGGCGTGCACGCCCAGGTCGCGTCGTCCGCCGTCCTCATCGCGGGCATCCGCACGGCGGCACGTGCCGGTCTCGACGCGGCGCTCTGGACCGACCGCATGCTGGTCCGCACCTGGGCCACGCGCGGCACGCTGAACCTGCTCCCCGCCGAGGACCTCGACGTCTGGGTGGCGACGCTCACCGACCGGGAGTCGCGCCGCCGCTTTCCACCGTCCTGGGAGCGGGAGCACGGCGTCACCGCCACGCAGCTGCATGCCGTCACCCACGCCGTCGGGGAGGTGCTCGGAGCGGAGCCGATGACGCGCGCCGAGCTGGCCGACGCCGTCTGCGCGCGGCTCGGCGACCCTGCGCTCGCCGCCCCGCTGTCCACCGGCTGGGCGCGGTGCTCCAGCCCGCCGCCGCGCGCGGGCTCCTCTGTTCGGGGCCCAGCACGGGCGGTACGGTCACATTCGTCGGTCCGGCGGCGTGGCTGGGCCGGCCCTTCACCCCCGTCGAGCCTGCCGCCGCGAACCGAGAGGTCCTGCTGCGGTTCCTCGCCGCCAACGGGCCGGGCACCCCGGCGGACATCGCGCGCTGGTGGGGCGAGCAGCCGGCACCGGCGCAGCGCTGGGTGCGGGAGGTGGTGAATGTGGCCTGGGCGGACCAGGCCGGAGCCCGAGCGCCCGGGCGCAGACCGGCGTGATCGGCACCACGCGTACGACAGCGCCCCGCGCAAGGCCATGGTGTGCGGCTCGCCCGGGTCAGCGCAGGTCGGCGCCGGGGTCGGCCGGGACTGTGTGACATAGAGTGCGGTTCGTGCCGATTGATCCCGACGACCTGCCCACGTTCGACGCACCGGAGCAGCTCTCCGAGCTGATGGGCATCGAGATCCTCAAGCTGAGTCTCGACGAGGTCGTCGGCACGCTGCCTGTCAGCGGCAACCGCCAGCCGTTCGGGCTCCTGCACGGCGGTGCCAACGCCGTGCTCGCGGAGACGCTGGGCTCCACGCTGTCGGCGCTGCACGCGCTGCCCGACCGGTTCCCGGTCGGGCTCGAGCTGTCCTGCACGCACCACCGCTCCGCGACCGAGGGCCTGGTCACCGGGGTGGCCCGCCCGATCCACGTCGGGCGCAGCACCTCGACGACCGAGATCGTGATCACCGACGCCGAGGGCAGGCGGACCTGCACGGCCAAGCTCACCTGCCTCCACAGGGAGACGCGCCCCTCGGGCAGCTGACCGTCCGGGCCGGCGCGACGCCCGGGCCCGGACCTCCTGAGCAGTCGATGATCGCTACGGAACCGGTCGACGCCACGGCACAAGCCCTTACGCTCCGTCCATGTCGTGCGCCCCTGTCGGCTCGCAGGCCGATCCGCCCCTCCTCTCGACGGCCGACGTGGGTTGTGGGCTTGCACGGCTCGCGGCCGAGGGCGTACACACCCCGCGGTCGGCGCCAGCCGAGGCAGACGAGGTCGTCGGCACGGGCAGAGGACGGCGCTGAGATGGCCTCGGGCGCCCGGACGATCGCCGGCATCGTGGTCCTGCTCGGGATGGCGCTTGCCGGCTGCGCGAGTGCGCCGGCACCGGAGCCCGGCCGGCCGACGTACGCACTGGCGCCCCGGCCGGTCCGGCCCGAGGAGAAACCACTCGTCCCGGTGGCGAGTACGGACGGCGAGACCGTCTTCGAACTGATCGGCCTCACCAGCGGGATGACGACGATCCTGGGCAGCCACGCAGAGCTGCCGGCGAAGGGGCAGTTCGTCCGCGTCCGGCTCGTCGTCAGCAACTCAGGGCGCAACTCCGTGCCGTTCGACGCGAACCGACAACTGCTCGTCACCTCGGACGGCGCCGAGCACGTCCCCGACAGCCAGGCGATGCTCGTCAAGCGGCAGCCGGGCCGCATCGACATCGGTCCGGCCAATCTTTTCGAGTTCGATCTCTACTACGACATCCCGACCGACGCCGAACCGACAGCGCTGCGCGCGTTCGGCGGGCCTTCGCTGGCCGACTTCAGCGACCGCACCGGAGTCGACATCGCGATCGACGCCGGTGGGTCCTGAACGGTCGGTGACTCAGCCCGTGGCGCCCTCGACGTCGAGATCGCCGCCGAGGTACGCGGCGCGGACCTCCGGGTCGTCGAGCAGCAGCGACGCCTCCGCCGACTTGACCACACGCCCTGTCTCCAGCACGTACGCCCGGTGCGCCAGGTGCAGTGCCTGCTGGGCGTTCTGCTCGACGAGCAGCACGGTGGTGCCCCGGTCGTTGATCTCCCTGATGATGTCGAAGATCTGGTTGACGAGGATCGGCGCCAGCCCCATCGACGGCTCGTCGAGCAGCAGCACCCGTGGCTTCGCCATGAGGGCCCGCCCGATGGCGACCATCTGCTGCTCGCCGCCGGACATGGTGCCGCCGCTCTGGTTCTTGCGCTCGGCCAGCCGCGGGAACAGCTCGTAGACCTCCGCGAGCTCCTTCGCGACACTCCCCTTGCGCGTGTAGGCACCCATGAGCAGGTTCTCCTGCACCGTCATGCCGGGGAACACGCCGCGGCCCTCCGGAGCTTGCCCGATCCCCGCCGTCACGCGCTTGTGCCCCGGCATCCGGCTGATGTCGTTGCCCTCGAACACGATCCGGCCGGCGGACAGCGGTCGCAGCCCGGAGATCGTCTTGAGCGTGGTCGTCTTGCCTGCGCCGTTTGCTCCGATCAGCGCGACGATCTCGCCCTGGTCGACGCTGAGCGTGATCTCCTTCAGCGCCGCGATCTTGCCGTAGTGCACCACGACATCGGTGACCTCAAGAAGCACTGGGAGCCCCCAGGTAGGCCTCGATGACCTTCGGGTTGCGCTGCACCTCGCGGGGCAGTCCTTCGGCGATCAGTTCCCCGAAGTCCAGCACCGCGATCCGGTCGCTGATGTCCATCACCAGACCCATGTCGTGTTCGATCAGCAGCACCGTGCGCCCGCTGTCCCGGATCTTGCGGATGAGTAGCTGCAACGACTGCTTCTCCGCGGGGTTCATACCCGCGGCAGGCTCGTCGAGCAGCAACAGGCGGGGTTCTGTGGCGAGCGCGCGAGCGATCTCCAGACGCCGCTGGTCGCCGTAGGGCAAGTTCTTCGCGGCCTCGCCGCCCCGCGCGGAGATCCCGACGAAGTCGAGCAGCTCTCGGGCCTTCTCCCGGCCCTCGCGCTCCTCGCGGCGGTGCCTGCTCAGGCCCAACGCCGCGCCGATCGCGCCGGTGCGGTGATGGGCGTCCGCACCCACCATCACGTTCTCCACCGCCGTCATGTTGTGGAACAGGCGGATGTTCTGGAACGTACGCGCGATACCCGATTTCGTGATGCGGAACCGCTTCATGCCGCTGATCTGGGTGCCCTCGAAGCGAACGGAGCCCTCCGTGGGGTGGAACACACCCGTCACGATGTTGAAGACCGTGGTCTTCCCGGCCCCGTTCGGGCCGATCAGGGCGAAGATCTCGCCCTCCCGGACCTGCAACCGGGCGTCCCGTAGGGCGACGACGCCACCGAACCGCATCGTGACGCCGTCCAGCTCGAGGACGGTGCGTGCCCGGCTGGTGGCGCCGTTGGTCGTCTGCTCGGCAGCCGAGGTCATCGCGCCACCTCCACCGCGGCAGCGTCCGGATCCGAGTCCGGCCGCGGCACTTCGGCACCCAAGCTGCCCATACCGCCCGTGCCTTCCTTGATCTCCGCGCTGCGCTGTCGCGAGGGCAGCAGACCCTGCGGTCGCAGCGCCATCATCAGCACGAGCGCGGCACCGAACACCAGGATGCGGTAGTCGGCGAAACCACGGAACCGCTCGGGCAACCACGCGATGAGGAACGCCCCGATGATCACGCCAGGGAGGTTGCCCGCCCCGCCGAGCAGCACCGCGGCGAGGATCGTCGCAGACAGGATGAACGGGAAGTTCGTCGGCGCGAGGAAGATGACCTTGCTGGCGAACACCGTGCCGGCGAGTCCGCCGACCATCGCGCCGATCGCGAAGGCGAGCAGCTTGAAGCGGAACGTCGGGACGCCCATCAGCTCGGCAGCGTCCTCGTCCTCCCGGATCGCCGTCCAGGCCCGGCCGACCCGGCTGCGTTGCAGCCGTAGGGAGAAGATGACGGCCAGGACGATCACCGCGAGGATCAGGTAGTAGTACGGGAGGGGGTCGAGCAGGAACTCCACGCCGAACAGGTTCGGCGGATGCGGAATGGGCGTGATGCCCCTCGCACCGCCCAGCGCGGCGGTGTTGACCGCGGTGATCCGGACGATCTCCCCGAACCCGAGGGTGACGATCGCGAGGTAGTCACCACGCAGGCGCAGGGTCGGGGCCCCGAGGATCACCCCGGACATCGCGGCCAGGAAGACCCCCATGATCACCGTGGGCCAGAACGCCCATCCGACGGTGGTGCCGAGGTAGGCGAGCGTGTAGGCGCCGATGCCGTAGAACGCGACGAAGCCCAGGTCGAGGAGCCCGGCATGCCCGACCACGATGTTGAGGCCGATCGCCAGCAGGACGTAGGTGCCGATCGGGTTGAACAGCAGGGACGTCCAGTCGGTGTACGGGGACATGAACGAGGCGATGATGGGATGCGGCGCGACGATCGCCAGCAGCAGGACCAGCGCGTAGATCCCCCACCGCTGCCAGCGCGAGGCATCGGCCCACCAGTCCCGGACGCGGTCGGACACGTCGCCCGTGGCCGCCCGGAGCGCGGTGAGCGGATTGCCGGTGGCACCGGCCTTTCTGTGCGTGTTCATGCGCGAGCCTTCTGCAGGGATTCACCGAGGATGCCGGTCGGCCGGAACAGCAGCACCACGACCAGGATGACGAAGGCGATGACGTCCTTCCATTGGGAGCCGAAGAAGATCGCCCCCCAGTTCTCGATCAGCCCGAGCGCGATGCCGCCGAGCAGCGCCCCGCGGATGTTGCCGATCCCACCGAGGACCGCGGCTGTGAACGCCTTGATGCCGAGGATGAAGCCGATGTTGAACCGCAGGTTCTCGAACTCCATCGCGTAGAGCACGCCGGCCACACCCGCCATCGCACCACCGAGCAGGAACGTCAGGCGGACGATGGTGTCGATGTTGACGCCCATCAGCACGGCCGCTTCCGGATCCTGTGCGGTGGCGCGGATGCCGCGGCCGATCCGCGTGCGGGCCACCAGCTGGTCGAGCAGGATCATCACGATCACCGCAGCGAGCAGGACGATGACCTGGTCGGTGCGTACCTCTGCGTCGCCGATCGTGAACAGCACGTGGCGG
>JAODNO010000617.1 GCA_025465235.1 Pseudonocardia sp. | reverse complement strand
GGATCCAGCTCGCTGGCGGTGTGCTCTCCGTCGTCCAGGACGGCGACGGCACCAAGATGATCAGCACGCCCGCCGGGCTGCACGTCGGGATCACCGTGCGCTGAATGGTGGTAGGTGTGGGTGAGCGCGATGCGGCGCAGCGCGGCGTTGAGCTGGCGGTTGCCTGACCCTACCGGCGCCGGAGCTGCGCCGTCATGCCGAGCCGGGCGCCGATCAGCCACGTCTGGTGAACGATGAGGTCATGTTCGGCCGAGGTGACCCACAGTCCGTGCTTGGCCTTGACCGCGACTTGCCGGGCCACGTACGGGCACCACGGTCGCGGACCGCTTGCTCCATCACGCGCACCAGCACGGCGATGCTGTTCTTGACGGTGGACCGGCTGCAGTCGTCGGCGATCCATCCGTGGACGGCACGGTCGACCGCTCCGTTGGTGATCATCCGGGGTGCGAGGTGGCCCAGCGAGGGCACAGCGCTGAGCAGGGCTCGGTCGGCCCAGGGAGAGCTTGGGCGGTGCGCATTGCCGGAGGACCGCGATCTCGTGGCGGAGCACGAGGATCTCGATGTCCTTGGTGGCGTCTGACGGGTGAATAGCACGAGCCAGCTGAGCACGCGCACCAGCATCAGGTAGATCAGACGGAACGCCATGGCAGCGATCATGCTCACACGCTCGCCTGCGGACGGTGCGGCGTCCGGCACGGGCAGCGAAAGCCGAGGTCAGAGCGGTGACATCGTTCTCGGCACCCACAGGGTCCGCCCGGGCTGATGCGGACTGTATCGCTTGCGAGCCGGTCGCCCGGAAGCTGCCATGTCGAGGGGACCGAGCGGCCGTGTGGCCACCCGTGGTGCGAATTGCCAGCGCATGGTGCGGAACATGGGCAATGAGTGGCTGCAGTGGGGGACGTCGATGCAGGTAGTGGCTCCGATCGGTGTCGGCGCCATTCCTGGTAGGCAAAGGGTTAAGTTCGGCTCGGCCACCGAGTTAAGTAGTGGGAGTCAGACGAATTGGCGAAGCCACGCCTGGATGGACGGATGGTCTCCGTAGCTGGCTCCACGGAGCGCCTCGACCACGTCTCGGCCCGAGATCAGTGCGATGGGATTACCGCCGGCGCGTACCTCGGCGTAGACGTGCTGGTTGAAGCGCGATGACGGCCCGTCGCGTTCCTCGAAGCGCCGGAGCTCTCGAGCACCGACGCCAAGCGCTCGCTGGTGATCGACCTGCAGGCCGTCATCGCCCAGTTCTACACGGGCATCGCCGACGTCGAGCAGACGCTGATTCTGATCAACAGCACCCGTTGGAGAACGTCGGCTGGCTCAACCAGCTCCAGTCGGACAATCCGATGATCGTCGAGGCGGTCGCGGTGCTCAACGCCTGATCGGATCTGCGGTGCGCGCCGAGTGCCGCTGGGTTCAGGCCGCTGCGCGTACCCGCTTCAGGCTACGGAACGAACGTGATGCGCACGGGACGCTGCCGTTGGGGGATCCTGCACCGGGAGAGCACCGATCGAGTGCGGTATCGATCAGCGGCGAACTGTCTCGGGGCGCTTCCAGCGCCGTTGTTGCTGGCGGATCCACTCGGCCGGCTGTGTGGAAGCGGCGGGCAGCTGGCGGGCACGTCCACGCGCCTCGGCGAGGACATCGTCGACGAGCCTCGGGATGGACCAGCTACCGTCGGCCAGCGCGGCGCGCAGGATGCCGCCGACGCCTTGACCGGGGACCCGCGGGCCGGGATCGAGACCCAGCGACCTGCGCGCGGTCCGGACGTGGTGCAAGCCTTCGACGGCCGAGTCCTGAGCGATCCTGCATTGCAGCCGGGTTCGTGCGGCCCCGAGCTCGGCACCGGCGGCGGTGAACCGCTCAGCGGCCTCGGCCAGTCCCGCGGGGCCGACCGCGGCCGACCGGACCGCCACCCCGTCGAGCACCAGCAACTCGCCGCCGAGCCGTTCGACCCAGTGCCGGGCCTGCGCCCGGGCGTCATCGAGCTGCCGACGACGGTGCGCGCGCGCCGCAAGAGCCAGGGCGGCGACGACAACGACGAACATCTCCGCGACCAGCACCTTCGCGGTCTGCAACACAGAGCTCACGGGGTGGACGGTACTCGCAGAGACCACGGTCGGGGTGGCTCAAGGGCCGCGGCGCCGCCTACACGGCCTCGACAGCGATTCTCTGCCGGGCCTCCACAGGGTCGATCGGCCGTATTTGCGTCTTCGAGCGCTCGGACTCTCAGGTTGCACACCTGTGAGCCGCCCGCAGCCTAGAAAGGGTTTACCGGAACACCCGTGCGGCGCCGGCACCGGTCATGTTGCCACCTTTGCCGTAGTACAGGTCTTCGTCCGGGTAATTGTCGCCCACAATCGCATTGGTGCGAAATGCCCAGGCCGGACTCCGTGGTGGTATTCACTGTGCCAATACCTGGCCTGCCTACCTGCTGGCGAAGGAGGTCGCGGGCATCGACGGCGTCTCGGGCGGACGGCTCACGCTCGGGATCGGTGTCGGCATCCGTGAGGACGACTTCGTGGCGGAGGGCTACGGGCCCCGGGGCCGCGGCAAGCGGATGGACAACGACCTGCAGGTCTACCGCAGCGTGTGGAGGGGTGAGCCTGTTGGCGGCGGCCGGAACCCGGCCGTTCCGGAGGGCACCCGGCAGATCCCGCTGCTCTTCGGAGCGATGCGCGACCCCGCGTTCAAGCGCGCGGCCCGGGAGCGACGGCTTCATCGGGGGTTCGATGCCGGCCGAGATGGTTGCCCAGTCCTTCGACGCGGCCCGGAACGCGTGGACGGAGGCGGGGCGCACCGAGGCGCCGAGGCTCGTCGCGATCGCCTACTACGCCGTCGGCGACGTCGACAAGGGCCGCTCGAACGTCTGGGACTACTACAGCGTGGCCGGCGACGACTTCGCCAACCTGGTCGCGAACAACCTGTCGGGCGGGGTCGAGGCCATCAAGCAGACCGTCAAGGCGTTCGAGGAGATCGGTGCCGACGAACTTGTCCTCGGCCCGGGCATCGCCGATCTCGACGAGATCTCGCGCCTGGCCGACATCGTTCTCTGAGCGAGTTCGGCGATGGGTGCGAATCGCGCGTGCTGCGCGGCCCGCACCCATTGTGGTTTTCCGGGCGGTTTCCGGTGGCGGCTTCAGAACCTGCCGGTACTGCCCCGCCGATGTGTGCCGCGATCGGGGTGTTGACGCGCCCGGCCACCGCGGTGCCGGCCAAGCCGGCGATGGGGAACGCCAGGAAGCCGCGGTCCAGATCAACCAGCCGCGCAGGAAGGACTGTCGGAGTGTTCTCGGGCGAGTCACGGTTGCTCAGCTCCTCAGCCGGAAACGGTCGGTTGGGTCGGAACGGGTGGGCCGGCGAGCGGCACTTCAGCGTTGATCGGGGCGGAACTCGGGGTGCGAACGCGGCGCACGACGACCGTGACGCCCAGGGCAGCGACCCACAGTCCCCAGCCGGTGCTGCCGAGCAGACCGGCGAGGTCCCAGACCGGGAAGCCGGGCACCGCAGTAGCGAGGATGTCGCCCTGGTTGAGCAGGTAGATGGTGCTGACCACGAGCCCGGTGCCACCGAGCCGGCGCGGCAGGACGGCGGTGCGAAGGATGATCATGCTGAGGGTTACCGACCAGCCAATGACGAGCAGCTGACTCAGGTGCTCGCCCAACAGCGCCTCACCGAACTGGTGTTGCGCGGTCCACGCGACGTCCACCGCCTGGGTGACGACGTCGCCGCCCTGTGGGTGCCGAGAACGCCGTCATGTCATGCGACGTGCAGGTATTCGTGGAGAAGGCCGCCGAGGCGGTCTCGCCGCAGTGGTCGGGTCGCGCGGTCGGGGGGTGGGGGAGTGGTCCTGCCCGCTGGTGGGTGTTGATGTAGCGATCGGTGGGGTCGGTGGGTTGTAGTGCTCGACGTTCTCACGTAGGACCAACGCGAGGTGGCGTGGTCCGGTGATCAAAAGGTGGTTGAGGCATTCGCGGTGCAGAGTGCCGATCCAGCGCTCCGCGTACGTGTTCGCTCTCGGTGCCCGCGCGGGTGTGCGGATGGTCCGGATCTCGGTGTCGGCGAACACGGTGTCGAAGGCCGAGGTGGACGTGCGGTCGCGGTGACGGATGAGGAATCGGAACTGGGGGGCGCCGTCGCCGAGATTCATCGGCAGGTTCCTGGCCTGTTGAGTGACCCAGGTTCGGGTGGGGTGGGCGGTGATCCCGGTGATGTGCACGCGGCGGGTGGTGTGTTCGATCTGGGTAAGGACGTGGTGGCGGCGGAGGAAGACGGTGTCGATGTGGGCGAAGTCGACGGCGAGGATGGTGTGGGCCTGCGCGGTGAGGAGCTGTTTGCAGGTCGGTCCGGACCGTAGGGGAGCGGGATCGATTTCGGCGGCCTTCGAGATCTTCCATATGGTCGGGGCCGCGACCGGGCGGCCGAGTGCGGTGAGCTCGCCCTGGATGCGCCGATGTCCCCACGTCGGGTTCTCGCGTGTCATCTGCAGCACGAGGATTCGGATCGCTTGGGCCGCGGGTGGACGTCCTGGCGGTCGTGCGTAGGTCCAGCGGCGGGCGACGAGGTGGGCGTGCCACCGCAGCGGGGTTCTGGGTGAGACGATCCGAGTCCGGCGCAGCCGGGTGGGCGGCAGTCTGCTCAGTGCGTTAAGCAGGGCACGGTCCTCCCACGTCAATGGCGGGCGTGGAGTCTGGCGGGGGAAGCACCGCGACCTCGTGGCGCAGGACAAGGATCTCCACGTCCTCCGCGGCGTCGGACCGGGCGCTCAACGCCGGCCAGTTCTGGATGCGGGCCAGCATGAGGTACGAGAGTCGGAACGCGACGACAACCGATCATGCCAACGGCCCGAGGGTCGAGCCACCGGCCGGGCAACACGTAGACACCCTGGTCAAGGCCGCACGACACTGTTTTCGGCACCCACACGGTCAGGTCACCGCGTCGTTCCACGCTGTCCTGGCCGGCGCATCGAAGCCGTGAAGATTCCAAGACTCCTCCTCGCTGCCCGCGAGCGAACTGCTCTGCCGAGAGATTCGCGCTGACAGCCCGAACCGAACTCACCGACCGCATCCTGATCTTCGGTGAACGGCACCTGCGGACTGTCCTCGCCGAATACAGCGCCCACTACAACGGTCGGCGGCCGCGTCGGGCGCAGCGACTTCTCCCGCCGCGCCCCGATCATCCCGCCCCGGACCTTGACCAGCAGCGGATGAGACGCCGCCCCAACCTTGGAGGCCCGATCAACGAATACGAACGGGCAGCCTAAAACCGCAGGTCAACCCCGACAGCCGAGTTCTGGAACCCGACAGGGGAGGAGCGCCTTAAGATTGCGGCCGTTGAACGGCGAGGCCCGTCAGACTGATGGGTAACGCCGGTCCGGCACTCGTCACGACAAGCTGAGCGCGTCTGCGACCGAGGCGAGGTAACCGATGTGGCGGTCGACCGACTCTAAGCCGAGGCCCATCGTGACCACCGAGACATGGGTACCACCTGCCTCCCGCCAGGCGTCGATCTCCGCTGTGAGGTCGCCTACGCCGCCCCGAGGAAGCGCCACATACTCCCCGCCGAAGTCTTCGACCGACCTGCCGAGGCCGCCCACACGATCACGCAGCCGTTTCCAGGCGGCGACGACGTGGTCGGTGGTGCCGCCACCGATGAAGATGAAGCCGTTCGCGAGCCGGGCGGCCCGGTCGAAGGCGACTTCGCTAGATCCACCAAGCCAGATCGGGATGGGCCGCGCCGGCTTCGGCACGAGTGCGGCTCTGTCAACCCGGTGGAAGCGGCCCGAGAAGTCGACGACAGGTTCTGTAAACAACCGGCGAAGCAGCTCGATCT
>JAODNO010000585.1 GCA_025465235.1 Pseudonocardia sp. | reverse complement strand
GGTCGCCCTCGCCGTCGGGCTGCAGACGGCCGCCCAGGGCGGGGTCGCGGGGATTGCGGAGTCGTCGGTGCGAGCTCTGGCCAAGGTGGTGCAGGTGATGCCACCACGGCTGCGGCACCGGGTGGACGCCCTGCGCGCGATGACGGTGCCCGCGGGGTGGGGGAGCTCCGGCCCGAGCGTGGACCCCGGCGACCTCACCGTCCTCGCCCAGGCCTGCCGGGACACGGAGCGGCTCGAGTTCGGCTACACCTCGGCGAGCGGCGAGCGGACCGAACGCCACGTGGAGCCGCTGCGGCTCGTCCCACTCGGGCGCCGCTGGTACCTCGTGGCCTACGACCTCACCCGGCACGACTGGCGCAGCTTCCGCCTCGACCGCCTCGACCGGCCGCGCAGCACCGCCGCCCGGTTCCGGCCGCGCGAGCTCCCCGCGGAGGACGCGGCGGCGTTCGTGCGGGCGGGCATCGGCCAGGTCCCGGCCCCGCACGCCGTCGAGGTTCTGGTCGAGGCCCCGGCGGCGGTCGTCCGTGAGCAGGTCGGGCGCTGGGGGACCGTCGAGGACGCCGGGGGCGGCCGGTGCCTGCTGCGGATGAAGTCGGACTCGCTGGACTGGCCCACGATGGCGCTGGGCGGGCTGGGTGCGGACTTCACGGTGCTCTCCCCTCCCGAGCTGCTCGACCACGTCCGCAGCTGGGCCCGTACCTTCAGCCGGGCCACCGGCGCGACTGGACACGACTGACGTGACTGACCCGGCGCGGCTCGGGGCGCGCGCCCAGACACCTGTCCGGCCGGCCGCACGCCGCGTGCAGGGCGTGTACCGGCACGGCGATCGGTGGGTGAGCCGCCGTACGGTTCCCGGCGTGTGTCCGATCGTCGATCGTGCCCGCGCGGGCCTCGCTGAGCTGGCCGATCCGGTCGCCGCGGCGGCGATGCAGCGGTACATGAAGTCCGCGATGCCGTTCCGAGGTGTCGCGAAGCCTGCGCGGGAACGGCTGCTCCGCACGCTGGTTGACGAGTGCCCGTTCCCCGACGCCCCTGCACTGCGGGACGCCGTGCGGGAGCTGTGGGGCGGGGCGCGCTTCCGCGAGGAGCGCTACCTCGCGCTCGCCCTCGTCGACCACCGCCGATACCGGCAGTGGCCCGACCCGTCGTGGGTGCCGCTGCTCCGGGAATGGATCGTCGCGGGGGCGTGGTGGGACTTCACCGACGAGATCGCGAGCAGGCGGATCGGCCCGCTGCTGCGGGCGCACCCGGTAGCGCTGACGCCCGTGCTGCGGCTCTGGTCCACCGACCCGGACCGCTGGCTGCGTCGCACCGCGGTGATCTGCCAGCTCGGATCGGGCGCGGCGACCGATCTCGCGCTCCTGCGCGACGCCGTCGAGGCCAACCTCGGCGATTCGGACTTCTTCCTGCGCAAGGGGATCGGGTGGGCGCTGCGCCAGCATGCTCGGGTCGACCCGGCCTGGGTGCGCGGCTTCGTCACCGACCATCCACAGCTCTCGCCGTTGTCCCGCCGGGAGGCGCTCAAGCACCTCGGGGAATGAGGGATCCGGAGCAAGGGTTGGGGCGGGCGTGGAGATCGGTGCCTATACCTTCGCTGACGTCAGCCTCGACCCCGGCGGAGTCGGACCCGCCCAGCGGCTACGCGAGGTGGTCGAGGAGATCGCGTTGGCCGACGAGGTGGGTCTGGACGCGTTCGGCGTCGGCGAGCACCACCGTCCCGACTACGCCGCATCGGCACCCGCGATGATCCTGGCCGCCGGCGCCGAGCGTAGCTCGCGGATCCGGCTGACCAGCGCCGTCACCGTGCTGAGCTCCGACGATCCGGTGCGGGTCTTCGAGCAGTTCGCGACGCTCGACCTCCTGTCGGAGGGCCGGGCCGAGATCATGGCAGGGCGCGGATCGTTCACCGAGTCGTTCCCGCTTTTCGGCTACGACCTCGGGGACTACGACGAGCTGTTCGCCGAGAAGCTCGACCTGCTGCTCGCCCTGCGCGACGCGGAGCGGGTGACGTGGTCGGGCCGGCTCCGGACGCCGCTACACGACCAGCCGGTGCACCCGCGGCCCGTGCAGGATCCGCTGCCGGTCTGGGTGGCCGTCGGCGGGAACCCGCGTTCTGTCGTGCGCGCGGGCGCCCTCGGGCTCCCGCTTGCACTGGCGATCATCGGCGGTGAGCCGGAACGGTTCGCGCCGCTGGCGCAGCTGTACCGGGAGGCCCTGGCGCGGTCCGGGCACGAACCACAGCCGTTCAGCCTCAACGTCCACGGCTTCGTCGCCGCGAGCTCGCGGGTGGCCGGGGACATCTACTACCCGGCGCACTCGGAGGTCATGAACCGGATCGGGCGGGAGCGCGGCTGGGGGCCGACGAACCGCGGCGCGTTCGACGCCCAGGTCGCCCTGAGCGGCGCCTACGTGGTGGGCTCACCCGCTCAGGTGGCCGAGAAGATCCTCTTCCAGCACGAGCTCTTCGGGCACCACCGCACGATGATTCAGCTCGCCATCGGCAGCGTGCCGCACCGCGACGTGTTGCGGGCCATCGAGCTGCTGGGCACCGAGGTCGCGCCGATCGTCCGGGCCGAGGTGGCACGCCGCGAGGTGGCCGCGGCCACTGCCTGATCGTCGGCGGGGGGATCAGGAGCCGACCCCGCGTCGGCCGAGCGTGTCCACAACGGGCGCCGCCCGTAGCGGGATCGGTGCTCGGGCGTGTCCGGCGGGCAAGCGAGATCATCGCGCGGGTGCGGCGTGACGACGTATCCCGATCGGTGACCGAAAGCCCAGGCCCGGACACGGCCCACCGTGGGTCTAGTAGGCGGCCGTCGCGGTGTCGGTAGGGACGTCAGGGGCGAGTTCCTGCTGCCCGACGACCGACAGCAGCTCCAGCTGCCCGATAGCCGGGCTGCCGGGTGGGGCGGTGAAGAGGAGCAGCCGCTGACGGCCGTCCTCGCTCACCAGCCGCTGGCAGTCCAGCTCGATGACGCCGAGCGCCGGGTGCACGATCCGCTTGCGGACCAACCGCCGGACAGCGATGTCGCCGCTGTCCCACAGCGCCGCGAACTCCGCGCTGGCGGCCCGCAGCCGCGCGACGAGTTCGGCTGCCTCCACGTCCCGGCCGCGGCGGGCCACGGCGGCGCGCAGGTCAGCGACGAAGTCGCGCGCGTGCTGCGGGTGGTCCTCGACCGGGTACAGCCCACGGCTGGCCGGGTCGGTGAACCAGCGGTAGACGAAGCTGGCCGCCGGACCGCTGCCCCGTGCCGGGTCGCCGAGCAGCGCGTGCCCCAGCCGGTTCTGCGCCAGCGTCACGTCCAGGTCGGTGATGATCCGAGCGGGCGTGGTCTCCAGTCGGTCCAGCAGCGCCAGCATCGCCGGCTGCACGTGGTCGGCGCTGCCGCCCGTCGCAGGCGCCGGCTGGCCGGCGAGGTGGAACAGGTGGTCCCGTTCGTCGCTGCTCAGCCGCAGCGCGCGGGCGAGGGCGGCCAGCATCTGCACCGACGGGTGGGCGCCGCGGCCCCGCTCCAGCTCGGTGTAGTAGTCCACCGACGCCCCGGCCAGGGTGGCCACCTCGTCACGCCGCAGCCCTGGGACCCGCCGTCGCGGCCCCGTCGGCAGCCCGACGTCGGCCGGCCGGATGCGGGCCCGGCGCGAGGCGAGGAAGGCGCCGAACTCCCGTGCGTCCATGCGCCGAGTCTCCGCGTGCGTGCGCGCCGCAGCCAGGGGGTGCCACCCCCCGGGTGAGCAGCGCCTGGTTCCGCCCGCCCCGCGCGCCCACGGTGGGCCCAGCGCCGACCGCATCGGACGGCCGCTCTGGAGAGATGGGAATGGACGTGAGCGAGAACAGACGGGTCGCCGTCGTCACCGGTGGGTCCCGCGGCATCGGCCGGGCCACCGTGCGCCGGTTTGCCGCCGACGGGTTCGCCGTCGTCATCAACTACGCCGGTGCGACCGGTGAGGCGCAGGCAGCGGTCGCCGAGGTCACTGCCGCCGGCGGGCAGGCGATCGCCGTGCAGGCCGACGTCGCCGACGAGCAGGCCGTCTCGGCGCTCTTCGACGAGGCGGAGTCGACCTACGGTGGCGTGGACGTGGTCGTCAATGCCGCGGGACGCATGAAGCTGGCCCCGCTGGCCGACCTCGACCTCGCCGACCTGGACGCGATGCACCGCACCAACATCCGAGGCGCCTTCGTCGTCAGCCAGCAGGCAGCCCGCCGGCTGCGGCCCGGCGGCGCGCTGATCCTGTTCTCGACGTCGGTCGTCGGCCGACCGCTGCCCGACTACGGCGCCTACACGTCCAGCAAGAGCGCGGTCGAGGCGCTCGCCGTCATCCTGGCCAAGGAGTTCCGGGGCCGGGACTTGACCGTCAACGCCGTCGCCCCCGGCCCGACCGCGACCGACCTGTTCCTGGAGGGCAAGGACGAGCAGCTGCTGGCCCGCCTCGCCGCCGAGCCGCCGATGGAGCGCCTCGGAACACCGGAGGACATCGCGAGGGTGGTCTCGTTCCTCGCCGGCCCCGACGGCCGTTGGGTCCACGGCCAGGTCCTGCGCGCCAACGGCGGCCTCGTCTGACCCATCCCACAAGCGGAGGAACATGCATGTCCACACCCAGTCCGTCCTCGTGGCGGGCGCCTCCAGCGGCATCGGCGACCTGAGCGCTCGCGCCCTGGCCTCCGCCGGGCATGCGGTGCACGCCCGCATCCGCGAGACGGCCGGGCGCAACGCCCCCGCCGAGGAGGCACTCGCCGAGCACGCGGGGGCACCTCCGGCATCGACCTGCGACCCGTCGAGCTCGACGTCACCGACGGCAGCCTCTTAAGCCTGTCGAACCCGACGGCCTCCCATCACAACGAAGGAGAAGTCATGCCATTCGCCAACCTTAAGGTCCCGGCCGGCCTGGTCGACGAGGCCCAGAAGCACGACCTGGTCACCCAGGTCACCGACATGTACGCGCGGCTGTTCGGCGAGCGTGCCCGAGCCACCACCATGGTGCTGGTCGACGAGGTCGTCGACGGCGGCTGGGGCATCGGCGGCGAGGTGCTGACCAAGGCGATCCTCACCGGCGAGGCACCGGCCGCACCGGCGGTCGGACCCGATGCCGCGTCGACAGCGGCGGAGAGCTGGTTGGGACACGTCGACGACGGGGCGGAAGCCGGCGGGACGGCCGGATAGTTCCGAACCGCCCCGCGGCGACGGGGCGTCCGGCTACCGTCTCCGGGTGCTACGTGCATGGCTGGGAGCGGCGGCGGTCGTCCTCGCCGTCGCGGTGGCAGGCTGCACCGCGGTGGTGCCGGGCAACGGCGTGGCGGCGACGCCGATCGGGCGGCCCGCCCCTTCCTCGGGGGCCGCTTCTCCCCCGCACCCGGCGCCCACCGTGCCCGTCGGGCCCCGCAGCGGGCTCGACGTCGACGCGCTCACCAACGAGTGCCTGCTCAACGCCGCGGAGTTCGGCGACCTGGTCGGCACGGCGGTACGCCCGCCCGTGCAGGGCTCCGTCGAACGGAGCGACGGTTCGCGCAGCTCCAGCTGCGTGGCCACCACCGGCAACGACCCGCTCGCGATGATCAACGTCTACACCGTTCTCGCGGATACGCCTGCGGACTACGTGCGGGCTGGCCCGACCGGCCGACGGGAGCTGCCGGGCGTCGGCGAGGCCGCGGCCGTGATCGACACCGCGACCGGGACGACGCTGCAGCTCGCGAGCCCGCGCTACCTTGTGACGATCCTCGTCGGGCGCCGCGCGCCGTCCGACGACGCCTGGCGCACCGCGGCCGCAGCGGCCCTCTCCCGCCTCCCGTCCTGACGGCCGGCCGTGCGCGGATACGAGTGCTCTGGCACTCGTAT
>JAODNO010000523.1 GCA_025465235.1 Pseudonocardia sp. | reverse complement strand
TTCCGCCGGCGGCACGGTCCGGGTCGGCTCGCAGCGTATCCGGCACCGGTCGCCGCGGGCCGCGGTCAGGGCAGGCCTGGCGCTCGTGCCGGAAGACCGTGCGCGGCAAGGCCTGCTGCGGGAGTGGGAGATCTGGCGCAACATCTCGCTGCCGTACTTGTCGAGCATGTCGCGTCGGCGGCTGCTGCCCGAACGTCGACGCGAGCAGCATGTCGCCGAGCAGGCGATCGCAGAGCTGGGCATCAAGACACCGTCCGCGGACGCGCCGGTCGGTGAGCTCAGTGGCGGCAATGCGCAGAAGGTCGTGTTCGCCAAGTGGCTCTACGGCCCGGCGCGCGTGTTCCTGCTCGACGAGCCGTCGGCGGGTGTCGATGTCGGCGCCAAGGCGGACATCATCCAACTCATCCGCAGGCTGGCCCGCGCCGGCCATGGCGTGCTCATCGTCTCGTCCGAATTCGAGGAACTGCTCGGCGTGTGCGACCGAATCCTCGTCGTCCGGCGTGGACAGATCATCTCCGAACGTCCCGTGGCCGGCACCGATCTGCATGAGCTGACCGCGTTGGCCAGCGGACTGTAGGAAAGGCACGAATGTCATGACCTCAGGTAGCGCGACGGCCCGCCGGCGCAGCAACAGCGGCTGGCGCCGCGCCCTGGCACCCCGCGCCGCCGGCGTGGTGTATGCGTTGATCGCTCTCGTCCTGGTGCTGACGATCACCTCGTCGGCTCTGTCACGCCTCCGTTCTCTCAGCAGCGTCAACGTCAGCAACATTCTCGATCAGGCGTCCCTGACCGGGATTCTCGCGATCTTCATGACCGTGGTGCTGATCACGGGCAACTTCGACCTTTCCGTTGCGTCGACCGCCGCATTGGCCGGCACGGTCGCGCTGAAGTTGATCGATCAGTATGGCGCCGTGATCGCCCTGCTCGCCGCTCTGCTCACGGGTGTGCTGGTCGGGCTGATCAACGGCGTCCTCGTGCAGAAGGTCGGCGTCAACGCCTTCATCGT
This sequence comes from Pseudonocardia sp., assembly GCA_025465235.1. GTDB lineage: Bacteria > Actinomycetota > Actinomycetes > Mycobacteriales > Pseudonocardiaceae > Pseudonocardia. The sequence continues at coordinate 4,903 of JAODNO010000523.1, read as the reverse complement.
CACGCTCGGCACGCTCACCGCGGTCCGGGGTGTGGTCCAGGCACTCCTCAACGGCCAGAGCATCACCGCGACCAACACGGTGTTCGAGCAGGCCGAGACCGCGAGGTGGACGCTGCCGGTGGGCGTCGCCATCGTCGCGGGCATGCTGCTGATCGCGGCGGGTGCCGTGCCCACGGTCCGCGCGAGGAGGCGAATGCTCACGGCGGGCAACGTGATGCTGATCTGCGGCGGGGCGGCCTTCCTGGCCATCGGCGCGTTCCGGCCCCTGTTGCTGAATGAGACCTTGCCGGTGTGGATCATGATCGGCCTCACCGTGATCACCAGCCTGGTGCTGCGCTACACGGTCGTCGGCAGAAACCTCTATGCGGTAGGTGGCAATCCCGAAGCCGCGCGGCTTTCGGGAATCAATGTCGATCGCTCCAAGATGACCGCCTTCGTGCTGAACGTCTTCGTGGCCGCCGTCGTCTGTGTGCTTTACGCGGGCAAGTTCAACTCCGTCGATCCCACCCTGCTGACCGGTACCGAACTCACCGTCATCGAGGCAGCCGTTCTGGGCGTGACATCGCTGTTCGGGGGATCGGGTTACGTCGCGAAGTCGGTGGTAGGCACGCTGATCCTGTTCACCCTCAGCAATGGGTTCAACGTCCTCAACATCGGCTCGAACTACCAGAATGTGGTCCAGGGCAGTGTGCTGGTCGCGGCCGCGGCGTTGTACACCGCCAGCAGCGCCAGAGGCCGCGGGTTCATCGCGTCGGCTCTGGCCCGGCGACGCAAGGCCGAGCCGGGGCCCGCACCGGCAGCAGGTGCCACTTCCGCGGACCAGAACCCCGAGGATGCCAAGCAGATGACCTCGGTGCCCCAGTCCAAGTGAACGAGATCCTCTTCGCTGCCGGCCTCTGGTTCCGGGCCCGCCGGCGTACCGGGCCCGGAGGGCCGGCGGCGGTCCCTCGTCCTTGCGCCGTGCTGTTCGCGGATCAGCTCGGGGCGCTCCTCGAGGGTCCCGGCCGACGTCAGCACGGCCGACCGCTTGTCGACGCTGTGTACGGGGCGGCACACAGTGTCCCGGCGGCTCAGTGGAACCGGGCGGCCACCTCGGCGAGCCTGTCCAGCCACTCCAGCGATTCCTTCTCCGGTTTCGTCGGCAGGTAGAACAGCACCCGCTCCACGCCGAGCCGCATATAGCCCTCGACCGCCTCCGGGGTGCTCGGCGCCGCGTACACCGTCACCGGCACATCGCGCCCGGCCGTGGCGCGCAGCTGCTCGATCAGCGGGGCGAGCTCGCCCGGCGGCAGGCTGTTGGCGAGCCAGGCGTCCCCGAGCGCCGCGACACGGGGGAACGCTGCCGGGCCACCGCCCACGTAGATCGGCGGGTGCGGGCGCTGCACCGGCTTTGGCCACGAGTACACAGGGCCGAAGTCGACGAAGCGCCCGTGGAACTCGGCCTTCTCCTCGGTCCACAGCGTCCGCATCGCCATCAGACGCTCATCGACGAGCTGCCCGCGGGTGGACGGATCGGTGCCGTGGTTCTCCATCTCCTCGCGGTTCCAGCCGACGCCCACGCCGACGATGACACGGCCGCCGGAGACGAGGTCGAGGGAGGCCACCTCCTTCGCCGTGATGATCGGGTCCCGCTGGGCCACCAGCGCGACGCCGGTTGCCAGCAGCAGCCGCTCGGTGACCGCGGCGGCGGCGCTCAGCGCGACGAAGGGGTCCAGGGTCCGGTAGTAAATGTCCGGCAGCTCACCACCTGCGGGGTAGGGCGAGCGGCGGTCCGCAGGGATGTGGGTGTGCTCGGCGATGAACAGTGAGTCGAAGCTCCGGTCCTCCACCGCCGGCCCGAGAGCGGTGGGTCGGATTCCCTGATCGGTGATGAAGGTCGAGATTCCGAATTTCACGGCGGTTCCTCCCGCTGGGTGGTCTCAAGGGGAAGCGTGTGTGTACCCGTCTTCGGCGGCTCTCACCGCCGTCACGGGACCACGCGGGCCTGCCGCTTGGGCGTGCCGGAGCCCGGAAGGCGTCCTGCAACCGATCACCATGGCTGGGAGACCCGGCCCGCTCACGAACCATGATCCCGAGAACCGACCGCCAGGTAAGCTACCTAATCACCGCGACACTAGCGGGCGGGGCGCGATGGTCAGATCACGCGGACGTTGTCCGCCTGCGGTCCCTTCTGACCCTGGCTGGTCTCGAAGGACACCCGCTGGCCCTCCTCCAACGACTTGAACCCGCTGCCCTGGATAGCCGAATAGTGGACAAAAACGTCCTTCCCGCCGTCGTCGGGGGCGATGAAGCCGAAGCCCTTTTCCCCGTTGAACCATTTCACAGTGCCTTCAGGCATGTTTCCTCCTTGATGCCCCGTCCCGACGCCGATCCTGCCACCTCACGGCGGCAGGGGTGCGACGCATCCCTCACCTGGGGGACGATCAGCGACGCACGACCACGCCCCGCCCTGCGGGGGCCGCCGGATCGCGCACACCTGGCACACGCCACTGTGTATTCCACCGGCCGCGTCCGAGCGCGGCCTGTCGCCCGCCGCTCGAAGAGAGCACTCAACTCCTCGCGCCAACAGGATTATCGGCATGGATGGGGCAGATCGGGCCGTCGGCCGCGGGGTGCGCGTGCGACGGGCCGCCCCGGCCCTGGTCATAGCAACTCGCCGGCTCAGTCATGAGATCCACTCCGTGGTTGACGTGTCGGCCACCAGAGGCGACCGGCTTGAGCACTGCGCCTGCCAGTCCTCCACGTCCTCGCAGTAGGTGCAGAGGTTGAGCAACAGCATCAGCTGGTCGTGATCGAACACCGGCTTCCACATCGGACCTGGCACCTTCCTGAGGCCGCATCGAGGGCAGGTCACGCCAGCGCCTCGGTTCCGCCGGTGCTCCTGAGTCCGTTCATCCCTGCACTCTCTCTCGCGTTGCGACGTTGTCGAACCGACATCGCTGCCCGGATACGGACAGATGGAGTCGAGTCTCTCCCGTCTCCTGCCGGGTTCGCGTGTGAGAATGCGGACTCTGCGTCATGTCGCCGGGCGCGCGGGCCCAGCTGATAGGGATGATGCAGCTCGTCAGCGATCTCGACAAGGCTTGATCGATATCGCCGAGCAAGACGTGCCTTCGGCACTGGACGACGCCGTGGCGCTATGCGCGTCACTCAGCCCGAGCTGATCGAGGTGGACCTACCCGCACTCACCCCGGGGTCGCTCTCCCCTGGTGCGAGGTCACTGCGTGGGCCGGGTGCCGAGCTGTTACCCACATCACTGCCCTGATTTCGGCTGCGGCGACGGGTTTTCCTCCGGCGGCTGGTCTTGATGCGGACCGAACCCGACCACCACTTCGGAGTGTCCGATGTCCGATCCCTTCCAGACCGTCGTCGGCATCGCCCGCGACGAGCAGGAACTGCGCGCGGTACGCGACGAACTCGGCGAGGTCTTCACACCGGTCGCCGCCTATGCCACCCACGAAGCGCTTGCGCAGGACGTGATCCGCGAACACCGTCCCAGTCTGATCGTCCTCAACGCCGGGGTCGCGCCGCACATGGCGCCCGTCCACGAGCAGACCTGGGAAACGTTCAGCCGTAAACTGGCATGTCGACACCCGTCATGTCTTCACCTGGACCCGGGCGGCGCTGCGGGAGCCGCTGGCGCCGGGCAGCGTGGTCGTCGCGATGTCCAGCGGAGCCGCCCTGGACGGATCCCCGCTCAGCGGCAGATACGCCAGCGCCAAGGCAGCCCCTCGGTACATCGGCAGGTACGCGGCCGACGAGTCGAAGCGGGCCGGGCTGGACATTCGGTTCGTCACGCTGCTTCCGCAGCTGACACCGGCCGGCGGCGTCGGCTCGGTCGGGGTCGCGGCCTACGCCGCGCGCCAGGGCGTCGACCGGGACACCTTCGTCGAAGGCCTGCAGCCGATCCTCACGTCGGACCAGGTCGCCAAGGCCGTCCTGGAACTCGCCTCAGACCCCGGCAGCGCTCTGGAGTACCTGGTCAGCGGGGCTGACCCGCGCCAACACCCAGCCCGCCCTCGTTGTCTACGCGCGCGGGCGACGGCCGGTACGAGGCGTACGGCGTCCAGGTCCTGACCCTGATCGGCGCCCGGATCGCCCGCATCACGGCGTCAACGACCCGAGCCTGGTGCCGACGTTCGGTCTCGCGCCCGCGCTCGCGACCTGAACCGGCGCCTTGGTCGTGACGGATCCAGGTCGTGCACCCGCAGCGGCTTCGTGGCCCACCTGGCCGTGATTCAGCGGACAGCAGGGAGATGCCTCCGCGGTGGCCGGGTGGATCCCTTGTCGTGGTGGGCGGGGAGTACCTGGCCCCGTCAGCTGGGATGATTCGCTTCGAACCTTCGACGAACGCCGCTTCATTTTCATCGGTTGAGCCGCAGTCGGGCTACGGCACCAGCTATCTCGTCAGCAACAGTGGCTCGAACCTGCTGGGTAGGTGTGCCGTGAGGCGGGAGAACTCCTTGTCCGGGATCGCTTCCCGCAGCGTGGCAAGCACTGCCCGTGTGTGGTCCCGGGCCTCCTCGCGCAACACACCCTCGCGGTCAGCGACCAGCTCGAGGAACTCGTCGAGGGATACCGGCCCCGAGGCCCCGTGGCTCTTCTCCCTGCCGCGCCACAACGGAGGGTGCAGCTCGATCGACAGCTCGCCGATGAGGTGGTCGACGTCGCGGCCGGAGATGCGCGCGGCGAGCGTCTCGAGTACGGCATCGGTCGCTCTGCGGGCAGCCTCGACGTCGAGCCCGCTGCGTTCGGCCACCCGTCGGAGGAATACTTTTCGTCGCGCTCGCCGTGTCCCTCCAGCGCCGGTACTTGGTCGGGCAGCGGTTAGTAGTTCTTCCGGTTCTTCCGGTATCGGGTGCCCCAGGTCGCGCTGCGGACTGTGTCGGTCGATTCCAGGCCG
>JAODNO010000498.1 GCA_025465235.1 Pseudonocardia sp. | reverse complement strand
CGGATCCGGTGTCGCTGTCGGTCGTGCGCCAGCGCTTCCGCCGGTGGCTGGCCGCCCTCTGCTGGCCGGAGGAGGAGGTCGACGATGTCGTGATGGCCGTCAACGAGGCGGTGTCGAACGCCATCGAGCAGATTCACCCGTCGGAGATCGGGGCCGAGGTGCGCGTGGCGGGGCGGCAGTACGCCGAGCCGGACGGCGGGAGGCGCGTCCTCGTCGCCGTGGCGGGGGGCAAGCTGTGGAGCCCCGAGCCGGCGAGCTTCCCCGGGCAGGGCCTGCTCATGATCCACTCGTGTATGGACGACGTCGGGGTGAGCCGGGAGCACGACGGGATCACGATGATGATGACCAGCGCGAAGGTCCCTCCGCTGTCCCGCGGGGCGTGACCGCTATCGGTCGGCGCGCAGGCACTGCCCTGTCGATCGGTCGGGCCCGTGTTCCAGACTGCGGACGTGACACCAGAACCCGCGGACACCACTGGTATGCAGGCCGACCCGTCCAACGTCGAGCAGCTACGTGCCTGGGACGGCGACACGGGTGACTTCTGGGCTGCCCACGCCGAGCGCTTCGACGAGGGAGTCGCCGCCTACCACGGTCATCTCCTCGCGGCCGCCGGAATCCATGCCACCGAGAACGTGCTCGACGTCGGGTGCGGTGCCGGGCAGACGACCCGTGACGCTGCGCGATGCGCGTCGGCCGGGTCGGCGCTCGGGGTGGATCTGTCCTCGCGCATGATCGAGCTCGCGCGCCGGCTGGCGGAGCGGGAACAGGTCGAGAACGTGACGTTCCAGCAGGCCGACGCCCAGAACCATGCCTTTCCCGACCGGTCCTTCGACATCGCCATCAGCCGGAGCGGGGCGATGTTCTTCGGCGATGCCCCAGCCGCGTTCGCCAACATCGCCCGTGCCGTGCGCCACGGCGGGCGCCTCGTCCTCCTGGCCTGGCAGCCGTTGGAAAAGAACGAGTGGCTCCGCGCGTTCCGCGCAGCCCTGGCTGCCGGTCGTGATCTACCCGTGCCTCCGCCGGAGGCACCGAGCCCCTTTGCCCTGAGCGATCCCGACCGCGTGCGTCGTGTGCTGACGTCGGCCGGGTTCATGGACGTGCGGCTGCACGGCCTCACCGAGCCCATGTACTTCGGCCCCGACCCCGACGACGCCTGCCGGTTCGTCGCCGGCCAGCAAGCCGGGATGCTGCACGACCTCGACGCCGACGCCAGGGCCCGCGCACTCGACGCCCTGCGGGCCGACATGACTGATCACCAGACCGATCGCGGTGTGCTGTACGACTCGGCGGCCTGGCTGATCGAGGCGCGACGCGGCTGACCGAGAGCAGCACCTGGGAGGAGCAACTCGGCCGCAAGCCGTGATCGCGCTCGCGGTCCGGGTCGCACGTGACGCACTCCACGGGAGTAGCGAGCCCGCCTGGTGGCTCGTCGATCCGGGCGCACCGTGCCACGATGGGGCGATGGCCAAATCGGTGGATCTTGCAGGTGGTTCGGGCTACGCCGTCGAGGATTCCCGCCTGCGGACGAGTCCGCCCGACGTGCTGCGACTGGCCGGTGAGCCGCTGCCGCTGACGATCCCTGGCCGGATCTACGTCTGCGGGATCACCCCCTACGACGTGACGCACCTGGGCCACGCATCGACGTTCGTGTGGGCCGACGTGGTCGCGCGCGTGATCCGCATGACGGGCGTCGACACCATTCTCACGCGCAACGTCACCGACGTGGACGACGTGCTGACGCGCGCGGCAGCCGAACGCGGCCGCCCCTACGACGAGTTCGGCCTGACGCAGGAGTACTTCTTCGACCGGGACATGGCCGCGCTCCACGTCCGGCCCCCGACGCATGCACCGCATGCACGTCATCACATCGAGCACGTGGTCAGGCTGGCATCGGCGCTCCTGGCGGCCGGTGCGGCATACGAACGCGACGGGCACGTGTTCTTCCGCGGCGCCGACGTGCCGGGCACGGTGGGCCTGTCGAGGGACGACGCGTTGGCGCTGTCGTCGGAGTACGGGGACCGACCGGACGACGTCCTGCGGGACGACCCGTTCGACGTCGCTGTCTGGCATCCGGCCGCCACCGGCGATCCGGCGTGGCCGAGCCCGTGGGGACCAGGGCGTCCTGGCTGGCATGCGGAGTGCGCGGCGATGGCGCTCGCCACGCTCGGCGGTGTGGTGGATGTGCTCGCAGGGGGCGCCGACCTGGCGTTTCCGCACCATGCGTACCAGGTCGCGATGGCTCGGGCCGCCGTAGGCGCCACGCCGTTCGCCCGGCGACAGGTCCGGGTGGGCACCGTCGGCCTCGACGGACTCAAGATGGCCAAGTCCACCGGGAACCTCGTGCTGGTGAGCGATCTCCTGCGCGGCACATCGGGTGCCGCTGTACGTCTCATGCTGCTGGACAGGCGGTGGAACGAGGCCTGGGACTACCGGCCGAACGCGCTGCGGGACGCGTCACGGCTGCTGGAGGATCTGTACATCGCGGCAGGCAGCCGCGGCGCGTCCGCGGCCGCGGTCATCGGTGTGCGCGCCGCCCTCCTCGACGATCTCGACGTGCCGACCGCCGTCCGGATCGCAGTGGAGGAAGGCGGGGACGCGGCCCGCCAGGTCATCCGCACACTCGCGCTGCAGTAGCGCCCGGCCGCAGACGGGGCGGACCTCGGCGACGCGGGCCAGGGGCCGACGTTTCCTCAGAGCCGGCCGTACTTGTGGTAGACGTCGATCACGGGAATGCCTCGATGTACTCGGCGACGGCGAATCGCGCCTTCGCGCGGGCATCGAACCGTTGCCGGTAGTACATCTCGTTCTTCAGGGTGGCGAAGAAGGACTTGGCGGCGGCATTGTCCCAGCACACTCCGGTGCGCCCGACGCTTGGCTTTATCCGGTTGTCCGCACAGAATCGGGCGAACTCGGCGGAGGTGTACTGCTCAGCCGCGGTCGCTGTGAAAGACCACGCCGGGTGGCGTGGCCGGCGGTGACCGCCATGGCGAGGGCATCGGTGACCAGGCTGGTGCGCATGTGATCGGCCAGCTGCCAGCCCACGACCATCCGTGTCGCGAGATCAATCACCGTGGCCAGGTAGAGCCATCCCTCACCGGTGCGCACGTAGGTGATGCCACCGACGAGGCGCTGCCCGGGCTCGGCTGCGGTGAACTCCCGGGCGATCAGGTCCGGGCTGCTCACCGGCGCCTCGCCCGGCACCGTGGTGCGTTTGTAGGAGCGGGGCTGGCACGCCCGCAGCCCCAGTTCGCGCATCAGGTCCGCGACCAGCCCGACGCTGGCCGGATCCCCCCGCCGGTTGAGCTCGGCCGCGACGCGACGGCAGCCGTAGGTACCCCGGCTGTCGGCGAAGACCTGCGCGACGCGCTGGGCGAGCATCCGCCGCCGGGTCGCGGTCGCGGTGTC
>JAODNO010000481.1 GCA_025465235.1 Pseudonocardia sp. | reverse complement strand
CGTCGTGGTGGACGAGTGCCACACCTATCGCGGGGTGTTCGGCTCGCATGTGGCTCTGCTGCTGCGCCGGCTCCTGCGCATCTGTGCCCGCTACGGGTCGCGGCCCACGCTCGTGCTGGCATCAGCGACCGTGGCCGAGCCCGCTGCCTTCGCATCCCGGCTCACCGGCCGCGATGTCGTCGCGGTGACCGACGACGGATCACCAGGGGCGGGGCGCACGGTCGCGTTGTGGGAACCACCGCTGCTGCCGGAGCTGGTGGGGGAGAACGGGGCGCCCGTGCGCCGGGCGGCAGGCGCCGAGGCCGCGCGGATGCTCGCGGACCTCGTCGTGGAGGGGGCGCGAACGCTCGCCTTCGTGCGGTCCCGTCGTGGCGCCGAGGTAACCGCCCTGAGTGCGCAGCGGATGCTCGCCGAGGTCGACCCCGCGCTGGCCGAACGGGTGGCCGCATACCGGGGTGGCTATCTGCCCGAGGAGCGGCGTGCCCTGGAGATGGCGCTGCTGAATGGTGAGCTGCTCGGAGTCGCCACCACCAACGCTCTCGAGCTCGGCGTCGACATCGCCGGGCTCGACGCGGTGGTGGTGGCCGGCTTCCCGGGCACGCGGGCGTCCTTCTGGCAGCAGTCGGGCCGCGCGGGACGCGCCCGCGACGAGGCGCTGGTGGTCCTGGTCGCCCGCGACGACCCGATGGACACCTATCTCGTGCACCACCCGCAGGCGCTGCTCGGTGCTCCGGTGGAGGGCTGCGTGCTGGACCCGCACAACCCGTACGTCCTCGGCCCGCAGCTCGTGTGCGCCGCGGCGGAGCTCCCGATCACCGAGCACGACGTCACGGAGATGTTCGGCGGCGCAGCGGCGGCGGCCGTGCTGGACGAGCTCGTCGCCGACGGCGTGCTGCGCCGCAGGCCCACCGGCTGGTTCTGGCCGTCGACGCGGGAGCGGCCGGCGGGGTCGGTGGACATCCGCGGATCGGGCCTGGGGCAGGTGGCGGTGGTGGAGGCTGCGACGGGCCGGATGCTGGGCACCGTGGACGGGGCCTCGGCCCCGGCAACCGCTCATCCCGGCGCCGTGTACCTGCACCGCGGCGAGAGCTACCTGGTGGAGGAGCTGGACCTCGAGGCCGGCGTCGCACTGGTGTGCGCCGCTGACCCCGACTGGCGTACCGACGCCCGGTCCACCGCCGACGTCGAGGTGGCGCGCGTGCTCACCCACCGCGACCTCGGCGACGTGCGGGTGTCGTTCGGTGAGGTGACCGTGACCTCCCAGGTGGTGGCCTACCAGCGGCGCGCCCCCAACGGAACCGTGTTGGAGACCGTGCCGCTCGATCTTCCCGAGCAGACCCTGCGCACCCGCGGCATCTGGTACGACATCGACGAGGCGGCGCTGATCGCGGCCGGGGTGCCGCCCGTCCGGATTCCCGGGGCGCTGCACGCCGCGGAGCACGCGGCGATCGGCCTGCTCCCGCTGTTCGCGATCTGCGACCGGTGGGACATCGGCGGGATGTCGACGGGGCTGCACCCGCAGACAGGCCGGCCCACGGTGTTCGTGCACGACGGCCATCCCGGGGGCGCGGGGTTCGCCGAGCGTGGGCACGACGTTCTCGCGGCGTGGTTGGAGGCCACTCGGGCGGCCATCCGCGACTGCGAGTGCCGCACGGGCTGCCCGTCCTGCGTGCAGTCGCCCAAGTGCGGCAACGGCAACGTGCCGCTCGACAAGGCGGGCGCCGTAACCGTGCTGGGCGTGGTGCTGGACGCGCTTGCGCAGGGACCGGTGCCGGATCGGGAAACGCCATCCGTGCTGTGCGAGGAGAGACCGCCAGAATAGCCGCCGTCGGCCGGCCACATCGGGGGCCGGGCCGGCCGACGGCGGCCGGAGCGCGGTGGAGCCGGTTACGGGGTGGGCGTCGGGGGGGACGCGCCGGCCCCACCGCAGCCTGGGGAGCGAGCTTGTGGTGCCGGTGGCGGGAGCCGTTCGGAACCACGTCAAGTAGGCGCTCCCGGCCTGTGCCTCGCCAGTGGCCGTCGCCCATCGGTTCTGCTGCCACGACGAACGTTGCACTAGTGCGCCGAGTCGCCGGACGGTGGGCGTGGCATGGCCAACTCGGGGGTTCTCACACCCAACGCCCATCTGCCGAACTGGGTCGACCGTTCGTCGCGACCCCTTCCGCTGGATGGGCAAGTCGTCGCGTGCGAACGATGACGCGTCCGGAACGGCTCACGCAGGCGTGCCGCGGGTGACGGCTCGCCGGGCGGCCTGGCCTGGCGATGCTCATGCCGAGAGCCGCTGGCGGGGCGGGCTCCCACGGTCCTGCGCGGGCCCGGCCGATTGCCTTCCCTGCGCCGGGAAGGGCCAGTGGTACCCGGACGTGGACCTCGACCAGTGCGTCCCACTCGAGCAGCAGACATCGGCCGACCTCGCCCCCCATCTCCTCGGCGATCGCCTTCGCCTTAAGGCACGCGGCGCCGATGCCGTGAACGGCGTCGCCCGCCGCAGCGAGAGCGGCGAGGTCGGCAGCGGCCTCTGCACGGTGGCGGGCTGTGACGGCCGCGCCGAGGTGGAGCCCGAGCAATAGCGTCGCCATGATCGCGGCGACACCGGCGGCGGCCCAGACGGTGGCGATGCCGTCGTCGCCGTGGACGGGTCGTGCTCGTCGCGGTGTCACGGCAGGGTGGCTCCGGGCTCGAGGGCGGCGACGGCACGCCCGCTGACCCGCAGTGGGAGCGGGTGCACCAGTTCCCGCGAGACCTCCGCAACCACGAGGTCGTCCCGACGCACGAGCTCGAGGCGCGCCCCGGCCGGTGCGAGGGCGGCGGCCACGACCCGGCCGCGGTCGGGTTCGCCGCGGGCGGCGAGGCGGGCGAGCTCGCGGGCGGCGTCGATGCACCGGATCGAAGCCGCGACCGCGACGACGGCAGCCACGGCCACCGCCAGGAAGACCGTGAGACTGCACAGGGCGAGCGCCGCCTCGACGGTGACGGCACCAAGGTCCGCCGCGGCCCGCTGCCTGCCCGCACACCGGTCCCGGGACTCGCACGTGCCCTGCAACCGACGGGCCGTCCGTGCGACCGGTGTGCGGGCGGCCATCAGAACGTCACCGACAGCGCGCGCTGTACGAGCGCGGTGAGCGCGGTGACGATGGACTCGCCACTGACCACTGCATAGAGGACGGCCGCGAATGCGGCAGCGGCCACGGTGCCGATTGCGTATTCCACGGTGCTCATGCCGGAGTCGTCGCGACGGAGCAGGCGCAGCCGCGCCGACGCCGTGCGCGGTGCGGGGTGGATGTGGTGGGACATGGGATCTCCTTCGTGGGGATGCGCGGTGGTCACCACTGCGCGAGTGCCTCGCCCGCCAGGCCGATGACGACCGGGGCGATACCGAGGACAAGGAATGCCGGCAGGAAACAGAGCCCGAGCGGCCCGGTGATGTACACAGCCGCGCGCTGTGCCCTGGCCTGGGCGGAGTCGAGGAGGTCGGCGCGAAGGCGGGTGCTCTCGGCCCTGGCCACCTGGGCCAGGGCGGCACCGGTGGCGGCCGACCGGCCCGCGGCCCGGGCGAACGTTGCGAGCACCGGCACGTCCTCGGCCGCGAACCATGCGTCGGCCGGATCGGCACCGAGCTCGAGCAGGCCGGAGACGCGCCGCAGTCGGGCGCCCGTGGACCCGCCGAGTGGCTCGGCCGCCGCGGAGACCGCGACCGAGACGGGGAGCCCCGCCTCCAAGCAGACGGCCAACAATTCCCAACCACCGGCCATGTCGCTGTCCTGCTCGGCGACGGGACCGGTGCGGGCGACTGCGCGGCGAGCCATCACGACCCCCGCTGCGCCGGCTACCGCCGCCAGCACCGAGCCTGCCGCGGCACCGGCGAACGACCACCCGAGTACGCCGGCGGCGACAGCCCCGACAGCCACCCAGGATCGGCGCAGGGGAGGAGCCGCCATCAGGTCAACCGGCCCCGGCGCGGGACCGTCGAGCGCCCGGAGCCGCCCGGAGCCGGGCCGTCCGGTCGACACGAGCAGGGCAGTGGCCAGCACCACGATTGCGGCGACCGTGGCGGCGCCCGGGACGGCGTCGGCGGCAGCGGCCGGCACCGTGATCGATGCAGTCATCGCGGCACCCATCACGGCACCGCGGAACGGAGGATCTGTTCCGACCATGTCACTCCGGCAGCCGCCAGGGCGACGCCGACCACCAGCATGACCTGGCCGAGAACGCCACTACGCAGCACTGCGATGGGGTCGGCACCGACGAGCTGCCCGAGCGCGATCCCCAGCAGAGGCAATGCGGTGAGCACGCTTGCGGTGGCGCGCGGGCCGGCGAGCTGCGCCCGAACAGTTGCCCCGAACCTGACTCGCCATCGGATGTCGTCGTGGGCGCGGGCGAGCAGTTCGGCGAGCGGAACCCCGTGCCGCTCCGCGAGCGACCACGCCACGGCGATCCGCTCGACGTCGGCGCCGATTTCCGGCCGCCCGGCCGCGCCCCGACGCAGGGCGGAGGCCACGCCGTCACCGAGCCGCGCGGCAGCGGCCGCGGGACCCAAGACCTCTCGGGCTAGCGGTCCGTCGGCGCGCACCCCGCCCAGTGCGGTAGCCGGGTGGCTTCCCGCCCGCAGCTCCTCCGTAATCCGGGAGACGGCATCGGCCAGCTGGGCAGAGGC
>JAODNO010000456.1 GCA_025465235.1 Pseudonocardia sp. | reverse complement strand
GGATCGCGGCGCAGGTTGCGTACCTTCCGGTGCTCCGGCAGGTGAGCCATCACGATCTCGTCGCCGTCGAGCCCGATCCACACGGCGCTCACGTGGGGGCCGCCGTCCGGATTGATCGTGACGCAGTGGGCGAGCGACCCGGACTCGATCAGTGCCCGGGCACTCTCGGGAAGTCGGACCACGGCCGCACCGTAACGGGTGCACTTGACCGGTGTGTGGGTATTCTCGCCGCCCCGCCCGGTGTCGGCCGTGTCGCGATGGTAGGCATCGCACGTGCGAACGATGCGCGTGATCACGCAGTTGTCCACCGGTGGCCCCGAGGTGCTCGAGGTCGGTGAGGCGGAGGTACCCGAGCCGTTGCCCACCGAGATCCGCGTGCGGGTCGCCGCGGCCGGGGTGAACCCGGTGGACTGGAAGACGCGCGCGGGCGCGGGCATGGCCGCCGTCATCGGGCCGCCGCCGTTCACGGTCGGGTGGGACGTTGCGGGCACGGTCGACGCAGTGGGCGCAGGCGTCACCCGGTTCTCGGTGGGAGACGCCGTGTTCGGGATGCCCTGGTTCCCGAGACAGGCGGGCGCCTACGCCGAGTTCGTCACCGCTCCGTCTCGGCACTTCGCTCACCGCCCGGCGGGGCTGTCGGAGGTGGAGGCCGCGGCGCTCCCGCTCGCCGGCCTCACCGCATGGCAGTGCCTGGTCGACATCGCCGGCGTGCAGCCGGGCCAGCGGGTGCTCATCCACGCCGCCGCAGGCGGGGTGGGCCACCTGGCCGTGCAGATCGCCAAGGCCAGAGGCGCCTACGTGATCGGCACAGCGTCGGTCGGCAAGCACCACCTGCTCAACGACCTGGGCATCGACGAGGCGGTGGACTACCGCGCCGAGGCGTTCGAGAAGGTGGTCGAGCCCGTCGACCTCGTGTACGACCTGATCGGCGGCGAGGTGGCCGTACGCTCGCTCGACGTGCTGCACCCCGACGGCCGCCTGATCTGCCTGCCCTCGGCCGCGGCGGCCGAGGCGATGGCCGCCGCGGCGGAGCGGGGCCTGCGCGCCACCGGGATGCTCGTGGAGCCCGACGGCGACGGACTCGACGATCTGGCCCGGCTCGTCGACGACCGGCGGCTGCGGGTGCTGGTCGCCGAGACCTTCCCCCTGGAACGGGCGTCCCACGCCCACCGCGCAGGCGAGCTCGGGCGCACCACCGGAAAGCTCGTGCTGACGATATAGACCGGGCCGGCACCAGCCGCTGTGCCCGGGAAGGGCTCGGTGGCAGGGAACCCGTCCGGCGCGCGGCTTACCCGATCGGGACGCGGGCGCGCAGTCGCGCTCCGAGAGGGCCGTCGACGACCACCACGCTGCCGCCGTGCCGGGCTACCACGTCGCGGACGATCGCGAGTCCCAGCCCCGATCCTCCCGCGTCCCGGTCCCTGGCCTCGTCGAGCCGGGTGAAGCGGTCGAACACCGCCTCCCGATGCTCGACCGGGATACCCGGTCCGTCGTCGTCCACCTCGAGCACCGCGTCGCCACCCTGACGCACCAGACGGACGAGGACTGCGGTCTCGGCGTGTCGCACGGCGTTGTCCACGAGGTTGGCGACCACGCGACGCAGCTGGTCACCTGAACCGTGGACCACGATCTCGCTACTGATGTCCAGGACGACCCTGACGTCCGTGCGCGGGCGGGCGCGTGCGGCCTCCTCCGCGGCCACCTGACCCAGATCCACCTCCTCGTGCTCCGGTGGTTCGTCGGCGTCGAGCCGGGCGAGCAACAGCAGGTCGGAGGTGAGGCGCTGGATCCGGTCGACATCCGAGAGCGCCTCGGTGGTGAGCGCCTGTGGTGGGGCGATCTCCAGGCGGGTGCGCAGCACGGCGAGCGGGCTGCGCAGCTCGTGGGCGGCGTCGGCCACGAACCGCCGGTGGCGCCCGACGGCGTGCTCGAACCGGTCCAGCGTCCGGTTCGTGGTCGCGGCGAGGCGGGCGATCTCGTCGCGGGCCGGTGGCACCGGTACCCGGCGGTGCAGGTCGCTCGTGGTGATGTCCGCAAGCTCCCGACGGATCGCCGAGACCGGCGCCAGCGCCCGACCGACCGCGAGCCAGGTGAGTAGTGCAACCAGCAGGAGCAGCGCGGGGATGCCGGGCAGGAGCACAGCCTGCAGGGTGGCCAACGCGGCAGCGGCCGGCTGCAGGGAGGCCCTCGCCTGCACGAGGACCTTCCCGACCGCGGTGTCCACCGGCTGGGTGGCCACCGCGTAGGTACCGGACGGGGCCCACTGCTTGCGCATGACGAGAACCTTGCCCGGCGCAACCGCAGGCTTCCCGATGATCACCACATCCGGATCGACGGCCTCGACGGCAGTGCCGGGCGAGCCCGGTTCGCCGGTCCCGACCGTCACCGGAGGACTGCCGGTGACCAACATGTCGGCGGTGATCGCAGCCCGCCGGGCGGCCTCGTCGGCCGCGCTGTCCTGCAGGCTGCCCCGGAGGACGCCCACGAGCGCCGCTGATGAGACGCCGAGCGCGACGGCGACGATGGCGGTGGCCGCGAGCGTCGCCCGCAGGCGCACGGAGAACCGTGGAACGAACCGACTGGTCATCGGGACGCCTCGAGCCGGTACCCGGCACCGCGGACCGTGACCAGCGAGGTGCGGCCGAACGGCGCGTCGATCTTACGACGGAGGGCGCTGACGTAGACCTCGACGATGTTCGGGTCACCGTCGAACGCGAAGTCCCAGGCCTGCGCCAGGAGCTCCCGCTTGGAGACCACGTCGCCCGGCCGTCGTGCCAGGCCGTGCAGCACGCCGAACTCCTTCGGCGTCAGTGCGATCTCCACCTCTCCTCGCCGGCAGCGCAGCCCGGCGGGATCGAGGGTCAGGTCGCCCACCGTGATCGACACCGGTCGGACGGGGCCGCCGCGGCGCACCAGTGCGCGCAGCCGGGCCAGCAGCACGAGGTAGGAGAAAGGTTTCGACAGGTAGTCGTCCGCGCCGGCGTCGAGCGCCTCGGCCTCGTCGTGCTCCCCATCCTTTGCGGTGAGCATGAGGATCGGGGTCCAGATCTCGGCGACGCGGAGCTTCCCGCAGACCGCGTAGCCGTTCATCCGGGGAAGCATGACGTCGAGCACGATCACGTCGTAGTCGTTCTCCGTGGCCATCCAGAGCCCGTCCCGGCCGTCGGGGGCGACGTCGACCGCAAATCCTTCTCCGGCCAGTCCGCCTGCCAGCAGGTCGGTCAGTCGTTTCTCGTCCTCGACCAGCAGCAGGCGCACGCCGATCAGTGTGGCTCTGCTGCCTGAGGCCAACCTGAACAGGCGTTCAGCGATCTTCAGTCCCGGTTCAGGGCGGCGGCGCGAGGCTGTGCACGTTCGATCGACCGAAAGGAGAACCATGCGCATCCGTACCATCGCCGGTTCCGTACTGGCGGCGGCCGGCCTGATGACCGCCCTGACCGGAGCCGCCAGTGCGAGCACCCTCGATCCCGGTGAGCCGTCCGGGGAACCCGTGATCGTCCTCTGCGAGGACGGCAACACCACCGTCCGACCGCCCACCGAGGAGGAACAGGCGAGACTGGAGGCGGTGCGGGCGGGCAAGGCGGGGGCGGACCGGATCTGGATCGGTCCGGACTCACCAGGGGCCGTCCATGTGGGTCCGGCCGACGACGCGGTTCATGCGCCTCCGCACGCGAAGCGGGTCAAGGTGCTGATGATCAGTCCCGACCGGCAGCCGGGGCAGAAGGCGACCCTCGCGTGCGACATGCCGGCTGAGCCCCCGAGGGAGTAGGACCAGGGCTCGGGGAGGGCGAGGGGGATGCGGGCCGTGCCGGGTCTCGGGGGCCGGCACGGCCCGTAGCGGCGTCCCGTCCGCGATGCGATCCCGCTCGTCAGCGCCGCGATGCCGTTGTCCGCGCGCGGGCGACCACGTCCTTGGCCCGGTCGCGGACGCCGCGGAGCTCCGTCAGGTAGAGCCAGTAGTCCGGGTGCACCCCGGTCAGCCGCTCCTGGGCGTTCGTCAGCCGCACCGACTGGGCGTCGAGGATCGCGCCGAACTCCTCGACGAGCCCCCGGTCGACCACGAGCCTCTGGGCGTCGCGCAGCACGAACCGGGCGTCGGCGGCCTGCCGGGCGGGATCGGCCCGGACATCGCGCAAGGAGGTCAGCCGGTTGGTGACGAGGTCATGCCCGTCCTCCGCGCGGCTCAGCGCCGAACGGGCCGCGCTGACCTGGTCCGCGGCGCCATCCCAGTCGCCGTCCTCGACCATTCGCCGAGCCTGCGCGATCGCGCGGTCTGCGTCGGCGATCGCCTCGCGGGCGAGGGCCTCCGCCCCGGTCAGGTCCCGCGAGCAGGGCTCGGAGAACTCGCGGCGCAGCGCGGACATCGACGGCTCGATCCGGCCTGCCTTCGTGGCAGCGGCCGACCTGCGGGTGGCGATGCTGGTCAGCGCTGTGCGGACGGACTCCGCGGTCTTCGGCGCGTCGGCCGCGAGCGTCGCCGCCGATCGGGCCAGGTCGAGTGTCTGCTGGGCGGTCTGCCTCCGCTCCCGCAGCCCTGCGCCGGGGCCGTCGAGCTGACCGCCGGCGCGCTCGGCCTCGGCGAGCCGCTCCGCCGCCCGTCGCGACCGGACACCGGCCGCGTCGGCCCGCTCCACGGCGGCGCGCGCCTCGACCAGCGCAGTCCGTGCCTCCTGGATGGTGCGGGGCAGGCTGCTGAGTGCGTACGCGGCCTCGTCGAGGGCACGGGAGTGCGAGGCACGGAACCGGCGGATCACCTCGCGGGCGCGGTCGATCTCGCGCAGCGCCCTCTCGTCGGCCGCCCGTGAACCGGCAGGGCGGGTGCCGTCGAGGAGGTGGTCGCTGGTCGCTGCGAGGTACGCCTCGGTTGCTGCATCTCCGACGGCCGCCACTTCGGCCCACGCCTCGGCGAGGCCCCGGCCGGTGCCGAGCTCGTCGGCGGCCCGGACCGCGTCGGCGGCCGCGCGCTGCTCGTCGTCGAGCGCGAGGAAACCCTGGGTCGCGGCGGTGCGCGCGGCGAGGGCGCGCTCGTCGGGGGACTCGTCCCTCCGGTCGGACCTGCGGAACAACTTGCTCCCCTCGCGTGCCGGGTTGCCCGAACGGTACCTGGATGTGCGCGTTTCCGGCTGGGGATCATCGGGCGGTCCCGGGGGGAGGAACTGGCTGTGTGTCGACCTCGAACCGCTGTGACCCCGCTGATCCTCGCGCTCGCAGGAAACGCCACGCAAGATCGTCGCGTACGCGCCTGGCGCCGGCCCGCTCCACCGAGCTCGGCCGGTGGATGTCGACCTCGCCCTGCTCGCTGCTCGGGTGCTGGCGCTCGATCCGCAGCGCTGCGGGGTCGGAATGCTGTCGCTCGCGCTCCGGTTGGAAAAGTTGGTGGCGGGTACAGCCTCCGGAGGCAGGCTCAGCGCGCCGCGCCGGACCGGGCGAATCGCCCATTCGGGCCCTGCCCCCTACTTGACGGGCCGCGCTCGGGTCGTTCCTGATCACGGCTCCGCGTCCGTCCGGCGCGGAACGCGCGGCGACCGGCAGTCATCGCTGCTCCGTTCGCCGGTACCGCAACGAGCGGATCGGCCACTCAGTCCCACCCGGGCCGTCGCAGGCGGAAGATCGGGGGCGTTTTTGCGCTGAACGGAGGCCGTTTGATCGGCGTGTCGCGCCCGAAATGCCGCTGCTGCCGCTCGCCGCGCCGCGCTGCCCGGCGGTCTCAGTGACATCGCCGGGAGGGTCAACGTCAGGTCATCCCGGATTAACGTTCACGCCGGATCGATAACGGCCCGGTTACAGACCGGACACGGACCGCAACCCCCCCTCGGCGGTCCGCCCCGCACCCCCGAGCGGGACGTCCGGCCGGGCCGCCCGATCCGGAAGGAAAGGTCGTGGCACGGCACCGCTCCCCCCAGGGCCGGCGCGCACACCTCGGGCCCCCGCTGTCGGCCGTCATGGCGACAGCGGGGGTCGGTGGCGCCCACCGGTCGATCCCGCTCCCGCAGCTGACCCCGTCGCTGCCCATCCGTTTGATCGCAACGCTCGTCGCAGGCAGCGCAGTGGCCGCGACGGGCCAGTACGCGCTCGCCAAGGCACTGCCGGCTGCGGCCGACGGCGCAAACGTACTGCGTCTCGGCGTCAACGAGATCCTCGGCCCCCGGCCGCAGGTGCAGGCCGCCACGGTCACTGCCCCGCTGACCGTCGAGCCGCTCACCGCCGTCGGCCCGGTCGCGCCCGAGCCCCTCGTCGCCGACGCCGCTTCGCTCGTCAAGGCCGCCGACCTGCAGCGTGGGGCGGCGGAGGCCGCCGCGGCGGCCGACGCTGCCCGCGCTGCCGCGCAGGTCAAGGCCGCCGAGGCCACGCCCGCCAAGGAGGCCGCCCCGACGGCAGCCGCCGCCGCAGCCGTGGGTGGGGCCGTCCAGATGATCGTCGGACCGGTCACATCGGGCTTCGGCGGGCGTTGGGGCTCGTTCCATGAGGGCGTCGACATCGCCGCCCCCATCGGCACCCCGATCCGCGCCCCGCTCGCCGGCACGGTGATCAGCTCCGGCCCCGCCACCGGCTTCGGTCTCTGGGTCCGGCTCCAGCACGCCGACGGCACGATCACCGTCTACGGCCACATCAACCGCTCGCTGGTGAAGGTGGGCCAGAAGGTGTCCGCCGGCCAGGAGATCGCCGAGGTCGGCAACCGCGGTGAGTCGACGGGGCCGCACCTGCACATCGAGGTTCACACCCCGGGTGGCGCGACGATCAACCCGCGCCCGTGGCTCGACCAGCACGGCATCCGCTACTAACCGCTACTGGTCCCCGTTGCCGAACGCGCTCAGCGCGCGCATCTTGTTCGTGACGTCGAGCGCCGCCACCTTGTACGCCTCCGACAGCGTGGGGTAGTTGAGGACCGTGTCGACGAGATAGTCGACGGTGCCGCCGCAGCCCATGATCGCTTGTCCGATGTGGACGAGGTCGGTGGCGTTGGTGCCGAACACGTGCACGCCGAGCAACTTGTGGTCGTCCGTCGACACCAGCAGCTTGAGCATGCCGTAGGAGTCGCCAACGATCGCCCCGCGCGCGAGCTCCCGATAGCGCGACATCCCGACCTCGTACGGCACGGCCGACTGCGTCAGCTCCGCCTCGGTCTTCCCGCAGTAGGAGATCTCGGGGACGGTGTAGATGCCGATCGGCTGCAACTCCTGCAGCTCCCTCACCGGCTCGCCGAACGCGTGGTAGGCCGCCAGCCGGCCCTGGTCCATGCTGGTGGCGGCCAGCGCCGGAAAGCCGATCACATCGCCCACCGCGAAGATGTGCGGCACGCTCGTGCGGTACTGCCCGTCCACCGTGATCCGGCCGCGCTTGTCGGCCGACAGCCCGGCCTTCTCGAGGTCGAGCGCGTCGGTGACCCCCTGCCGCCCCGCGGAGTACATCACCATGTCCGCCGCAATGCGTTTGCCGCTGGCGAGGCTCGTGACGGTGCCTTTCGGGGTGACCTCGACTTTTTCCACCTCTTCGCCGAACCGGAACGTGACGGACTGGTCGCGCAGGTGGAATTTCAGTGATTCCACGACCTCGGGGTCGCAGAACTCGAGCATCTGCGGGCGCTTCTCCACGACGGTGACCCGCGTGCCGAGGGCGGCGAACATCGACGCGAACTCGATGCCGATCACGCCCGCGCCGACGACGACCAGCGAAGCGGGGACGCGCTGCAGCGTCAGGACGGCGTCGGAGTCGATGACGTGATCCTCGTCGAACTCGACCGTCGGTGGCCTCGCCGGCTTCGTCCCGGTGGCGATGACGATGTTCTCGGCCGTGACGGTGTTGTGGTCGCCGCGCGCCTCTCCTTCGACGGTGACGGTGTGCGCGTCCTCGAACCGCGCTGTGCCGCCGAGGATGTCGACGTGGTTGCGCAGCAGCTGGTTGCGGATCACCTCGACCTCGCGACCTACGACGTGCGCCGTGCGCGCCAGCAGATCGCCGATCGTGATCTCCGACTTGACCCGGTAGCTGGCGCCGTACATGTCCCGCTGGGCGAACCCGGTGAGGTAGAGGACGGCCTCGCGGAGCGTCTTCGACGGGATGGTGCCCGTGTTGACGCAGACGCCGCCCATCATGTTGCGCCGCTCCGCCACGCACACCCGCTTGCCCAGCTTCGCGGCCGCGATCGCCGCCTTCTGGCCACCCGGCCCGGACCCGATCACCAGCAGGTCGTAGTCGTACACCGGACGTCCTCCTACTCACTGGGGAGAGTGCCACCGGATCACGTCCCGGCGATCGCCTGCCGCGGGGCCAGGTTTGCGGGCGGAGGCGCCTCCCGGCAAGCGCGAGAGATTAACAGTCAGCGACGACAATTTCGCGTTGCGGCACCACAACCGTCCACAACGCTACTCCCGAGGTGGATCTCGAGCGCTTGCCGCTCGGGTGGTCCACAGCCGAACGGGGCACCGATGGCGCACGGGAGCCGCTGCCACCGACGCTTCCCGCATGGCAACTCCCGACCTCCCCCGGTACACCTCCGTCGACCCGCCCACGCCCCCCGAACCGTCCGTCCTGCGCGTCCGTGAGCCGGGTGAGCTGGTGGCAGCGGTCCCTGTGCTGCTCGGTTTCCACCCCCGCAGGTCGCTCGTTCTCATCGCCACCGGGGGTGCGTCCGGCCGCAGGCTGGGCCTGACTCTCCGGGTCGACCTGCCGTCGCCGGAGCACGCCGGGCCCGTCGGCGCCGACGCCGTCCAGAGTCTGCTCCTCGACGCCCCTACCGGTGCCGCGGTTCTTGTGGTCGCCGACAGCGCAGGCACTGGTCCGCCGCACTCCGAGCTGGTCGATCTCGTGGTCAACGCCCTGGAGGCGCGGTCCGTCGACGTCCACACCGTGCTCTGGACGGAGGGCACGAGCGCCGGTGCCCGCTGGGCGTGTTACGACCCGTGCGGATGCGCCGGGGTGGTGCCGGACGGTTCTGCCACCCCGTTCACGGCGGCGGCGGTGGCCGGGGGCCGGGTGGTGCGCGGCGACAGGGAGGAGCTGGAGCAGTTGGTCGCCCCGGCCGACCCGGAGCGCATCCGCAGGCGGGAGGCGCTGCTGATCCGCGCGGTGGACGATGCGCTGGACCGGTCCGATCCGGACGCCGGGGTCGGCACTGGAAGCTCCGACGCCATCGCCGCGATCGACAGCGCGGTCCTGGACGCAGGTAGGGGCCGGCTGGTCCTGGACGACGCCCGGGTGCTCGCGCTCGCCGCGGCGCTCGCGGTCCCGGCCGTCCGCGACGCGGCTCTGCTGAGGTGTATCGGGCCTGCCCCGGTGGCCGCGGAACAGCTGTGGACGGCGTTGGTGCGGGAGACCCCCGACCCGGAGGCGGCCGAACCCGCCGTGCTGCTGGCATTGTCGGCCATGCTGAGGGGCGACGGCGCCCTCGCCAACGTGGCACTCGACCGGGCCGAACAGGCCTGGCCGGGCCACCGGCTGGCCGGGATTCTGCGCCCGGTGCTGCTCGGGATGCGGCCCGAGGAGATCAGGGTGTTGCTGCGGGAGCGAGTCCAGCTCGACCCCGGAACGGGACCATTCCCGCGCCCGCGGCGCACCGTCCGCAGGAACCGGCGTAGCGCATGATCACGCTCAGCCGCAACGGCGGCTCAGACGGGCTGCCTGCTCTGCGTGAAGCGCCACGCATCGCCCACGATCTCGGCGATGTCGGTGTGCTGCGGACGCCAGCCCAGCTCAGCCGTGGCGGCCTCGCTGGAGGCGATGAGCACGGCCGGATCACCGCTCCGGCGCGGTGCAATGGTGGTCGGGATCGGGTGACCGGTCACGGCCCGGCAGGCTTCGATCACCTCACGCACGGAGAAGCCCGCACCGCTGCCGAGGTTGTAGATGTCGTGGCGTCCCGGCTGGGCGTGCTCGAGCGCCAGCAGGTGGGCGGCCGCCAGGTCATCCACGTGGATGTAATCGCGCACGCACGTTCCGTCGGCGGTGGGCCAGTCGTCCCCGAACACCTGCACGACCTCACGCGCGCCCGACGCCACCTGCAGCACGAGGGGGATGAGGTGGGTCTCCACGGTGTGCCGCTCGCCGAAACGCCCGTGCGCGCCGGCCACGTTGAAATAACGGAGGCTCGTGGCGGCCAAGCCGTGGGCGATGGCGTACGACCTGATCGCGTGGTCGATGGCGAGCTTGCTCGCCCCGTAGGGGTTGGTGGGGCGGGTGGGCGCGTCCTCCGGGATCGGTACCTGCTCGGGCTCCCCGTACGTGGCCGCGGTCGAGGAGAACACCAGCCGGGGCGTTCCGTGCCGGCGCATGGCCTCGAGCAGCCGGAAGGAGGTCACGACGTTGCCCGACCAGTACAGCTCCGGCCTCTGCACCGACTCGCCCACCAAGGAACGGGCGGCGAAATGGAGTACCCCGTCGAAACCCTCGGCCAGCACGTCGTCGGCTGCGGCGGACAGCTCGGCCTCGATGAAGCGGGCGCCCTCGGGCACCGCGTCCTGGTGCCCGGTGGACAGGTCGTCGAGCACCGTCACGTCGTGGCCCGAGTCCACGAGATGGGCGGCGCAGACACTGCCGACGTAGCCGGCTCCGCCGGTGACGAGCAGCTTCACGAAGGTCCTCCTGGGACGTGGTCGGTGGCGGGGCACCACGCCGAGCGAGCGCGTGCCGGCACCGCGCGCTGCTCGGCAAGGGAGCGCGTCGGCGGCGCCCACCGTCTCACGACGCTCCCGTCTGCCGGACGACGGGGAGCGGTTGGGTCAGCGCGCCCGCACCAGCACGGCATGCGCGATGAGTGGTGCCACAGAGGCGTCGGCCCCGTCCGCGGCCACGGGAACGGCGTCACCGAAGCGGGAGATGGCCCGCACGTCCACGTCGCGTCCCGGCACGATGCCCGCCTCCTTGAGCTCCGCCATCAGGTCGGCGTCCACCTGCACGTGCTCAGCGATACGGCGCACCTCCACGCGGCCCCCACCGCGCCGGGCGAACTCGTCGAGCCGCTGCAGCCCCACTTCGAGCGTGGGCGGGGCCGAGACGCCCACCGGCGCGGCGTCGGGAAGCTGCGACAGCTCGTCGAGACCGGGGATCGGGTTGCCGTAGGGAGAGATGGTGGGGTTGTCGAGCAGCCGCACGAGCTTGCGCTCCACGGCATCGCTCATGACGTGCTCCCACCGGCAGGCCTCGGCGTGCACGAACTCCCACTCGAGCCCGATGACATCGGAGAGCAGTCGCTCGGCCAGGCGGTGCTTGCGCATCACCGACACCGCTCGCGCACGGCCGGGGTCGGTGAGCTCGAGGTGCCGGTCACCGGCCACCACCACCAGGCCGTCGCGCTCCATCCGGGCCACCGTCTGGCTCACCGTCGGACCGCTCTGACCGAGGCGTTCGGCGATCCGCGCGCGCAGCGGTACGACACCCTCCTCCTCGAGTTCGTAGATCGTCCGGAGGTACATCTCAGTGGTATCGATGAGCTCATTCACGCGCTCAGCCCTTTCGTCAAGCCCCTATCCTATCCGGGCAACACGTCACTGAGCCCCACCATCCTTGGCAGAATGCCTGGGCATCATGGAGGGGTGGTCGCACCGATGACTCCCTTGATCGCTCCGTCGGATCTCGCCGCACTGCTGGACGCTCCGCGCTCGTCGGAGCGGCCGGTCGTGCTGGACGTGCGCTACCGGCTCGGTGGGCCGCCGGGCAAAGCCGATCATGACGCCGCACACCTCCCCGGCGCCGTGTACCTCGACCTCGACACCGAGCTGGCCGATCCACCCGGTGCAGGTGGCCGGCACCCGCTGCCGTCGCACGACCGGCTGCAGGCCGCACTCCGGCGAGCGGGTGTGCACGACGGGTCCCGGGTGGTCGCACATGACGACGGCAACGGCACGGTGGCCGCGCGCGCGTGGTGGCTGCTGCGCTGGGCGGGGCTACCTGCCGACCGGGTCGCCGTGCTCGACGGCGGCTTCGCCGCGTGGGTCGGCGCGGGCCTGCCGGTCACCGATGAACCGTCGCGCCCTGAGGCCGGTGACGTCACTGTGCGACCGGGCGGCATGCCGGTTCTGGACGCCGACGGTGCCGCAGCACTTGCTCGTCGCGGCGTGTTGCTCGACGCGCGGGTGGGGCCGCGCTACCGAGGGGAGACCGAACCGGTCGACGCCAAGGCAGGGCACATCCCCGGAGCGCTCAACGCACCGGCCGTCGATCTCGCCGGTCCCGACGGGCGCTGGCCGGCACCCGAGGTGGTGGCGGAGCGGTTCTCGGCACTCGGGGTCGACGACGGTCCGGGCGGCGCCGGCGCCTACTGCGGCTCCGGGGTCACCGCCGCGGCGCTGGTGCTCGCCGTCGAGCATGCCCGGCTGCGGCCGCCTGCGCGTCCGATCGCGTTGTACGTCGGATCCTGGTCCAACTGGTCGGCCGATCCGGCGCGGCCGGTGGCCACCGGCGCAGCGCCCTGAGGCGCGCGGCACCCGGCGATCCCTTACGGTCGCGCCCATGACTCCGCGAGCCGCGGTGGTGTGGACCCCCGAATTCCTCCGCTACGACCTCGGCGACGACCACCCGCTCGACCCGGTCCGCCTCGATCTGACGATGCGCCTCGCCGCTGGGCTCGGCGTGCTCGAGGGCATCGAGCCGCTGTGTCCCGAGCAGGCGCCGGACGAGGAGGTGCAGCGGGTGCACGTGCCGTCGTACCTCTCGGCGGTGAAGTCCGCGCCCGAGGCGCCGTTCGGGGTGGGCCACGGGCTCGGCACCGAGGACAACCCGATCTTCTTCGGGATGCACGAGGCCAGCGCTCTGGTGTGCGGTGGCTCGTTGCTCGGGGCCAGGGAGATCGCCGAGGGCCGAGCCGACCGTGCCGTCAACATCGCCGGTGGGCTGCACCACGCCATGGCCGACCGCGCGTCCGGGTTCTGCGTCTACAACGACTGTGCCGTCGCGATCTCCTGGCTGCTCGACCACGGGTTCGACCGGATCGCCTACGTCGACGTCGACGTCCACCATGGCGACGGCGTGCAGGAAGCGTTCTACCGCGACCCGCGGGTCCTCACCGTCTCCATGCATCAGCATCCGATGACACTGTGGCCCGGCACGGGATGGTCCAGCGAGCACGGCGAAGGCGACGGCGCCGGGTACGCGGTCAACGTGCCGCTGCCGCCGGGCACGGGCGACAGCGGATGGCTGCGCGCGTTCCACGCGGTGGTGCCGTCGCTGGTCACAGCGTTCCGCCCGCAGGTCCTCGTCACCCAGTGCGGGGTCGACACCCACTACGAGGACCCGCTGGCGAACCTCGGGCTGTCCGTCGACGGCCACCGCGCGATCTACCGGGCTCTGCGGGAGCTCGCCGAGCACGCCGCAGGCGGAAAGTGGCTGGCCGTCGGGGGCGGCGGCTACGGCCTGTTCCGGGTTGTCCCGCGCTCCTGGACGCACCTCGTCGCCACGGTGCTCGACCGGGATGTCGAGCCGAACCGGCCGCTGCCCGCAGGGTGGGTGGCCCACGCCGCCGGGCTCACGGGGCAGCAGCTGCCGACCTCGATGACCGATGGCCGAGAGACCGGATACGAGCCGTGGACGGAGGGCGCCGACCGCGTCGACGCCGCGGTGCTGGAGACAAGGCGCGCGGTGTTCCCGCTGCACGGCCTCGATCCGGACGACCCACGGGACTGACATGAACCCCTCGCCCGCCACGGCTCCCCCTGCCGGTGAGCAGCCCCCCACCGCAGCCGGCTCCTCCGACGCAGGCCCGGGCTACCCGAGGCACTGGGAGGCCGATGTCGTGGCGTCCGACGGAGGGATCGTGCACCTGCGCCCGATCCTGCCCAGCGACGCCGACGCACTGCTGCGGTTCCACGAGAGCCTGTCCGAGCGCACCCGGTACCTGCGGTTCTTCGGCCCGTATCCGCGGATCTCGCCGCGTGACCTCGAGCGGTTCACGACTGTCGACCATCGCTCGCGGGTGGCGTTCATCTGCCTGCTCGGCGACGAGATCATCGCCGTCGGTCGCTACGAGGGGCTGCCCGGCGACGGCGGCCCAGGGGGCACCACCGGAACCGCAGGCCCCGACTCGGCCGAGGTGGCGTTCGTCGTCCGCGACTCGCACCAGGGGCGCGGCCTCGGCTCGATCCTGCTCGAGCACCTCGCCGCCGCTGCCCGGGAGAACGGGCTGCGCCGGTTCGAGGCCGAGGTGCTCATCGAGAACCACCAGATGGTGCGGGTCTTCCGGGACGCCGGCTACCAGATCAGCCGGGAGTTTGCCGAGGGTGTGCTGCACCTCGAGTTCGACATCGACCCCACGGAGCGTTCGCTGGCCGTCCGTGACGCCCGCGAGCAGCGGGCCGAGGCGCGCAGCGTGCACAACGTCCTGCATCCCACGTCGGTCGCGGTGATCGGCGCGTCCACCGATCCCGCCAAGATCGGGCACGCCGTTCTGGCCAACCTGCTCCGCGGCAACTTCACCGGGCCGGTGTTCCCGGTCAACCCCGAGGCCCGCTCGGTCCGTGGGGTGCGTGCCTACAGCTCGGTCACGGAGATCCCCGACGAGGTCGACCTCGCGGTCGTCGCCGTACCGGCGTCGGGGATCGACGATGTCATGGACTCCTGTCTGGAGAAGGGGGTCAAGGCGCTGGTGGTGATCAGCGCGGGGTTCGCCGACGCGGGGGAGGGCGGCACCGTCGCCGAGCGGCGGCTCGTGGCCGAGGCGCGCGTCCACGGGATGCGGGTGATCGGCCCCAACGCCCTCGGGGTGGCCAACACCGACCCCGAGGTGCGGCTCAACGCCACCCTCGCTCCCGATGTGCCGGGTCGCGGTCGGGTGGGGTTCTTCTCGCAGTCCGGCGCCCTCGGCATCGCGATCCTCGCAGCCGCGAAGGAGCGGGGGCTCGGCCTGTCCACGTTCGTCTCCGCCGGCAACCGCGCCGACCTCTCCGGCAATGACCTGCTGCAGTACTGGCAGACCGACCCGGCCACCGACGTGGTGCTGCTGTACCTGGAGACGTTCGGCAACCCGCGCAAGTTCGCCCGGCTCGCGCGCCGCCTCGCCCGGACGAAGCCGATCGTGGCGGTGAAGAGCGGTCGGCACTCGGGCTCGACGACTGCGCTCGCGGCCAACTCTGCGCCGATCGACGACGACAGCGTCAAGGCCCTGTTCGAGCAGGCAGGCGTCATCCGCGTCGAAACGCTGTCGGAGCTGTTCGACACCGCGCTCCTGCTGGCGTACCAGCCGCTGCCGGCCGGGCCACGGGTGGCCGTGGTCGGTAACTCGACCGCGCTGGGCGTGCTCGTCAGCGACGCGTTGCTCGACGAGGGGATGGAGCTCGCCGGGCCGCCGGTCGACGTCGGCACGGCCGCCGCGCCGGAGGAGTTCGCCGCGGCGGTGGCGAAGGCGATCGACGACGGTGCCGGGGCTGACGGGCACGGGAAGGCCGATGCGCTCATCACCGTGTTCGTTCCACCGGTCGCCGTACCCGGCGCGGCCTATGCGCGGGCGCTGCGCGAGGCCGTCGCGGGTGCTGACAAACCGGTCGTCGCGGTCTTCCTCGCGGCCGAGGGTGTGCCGGCCGAGCTGGCCGTGCCGTGCGAGGACGGCTCGCCGGGTCCCGGCTCCGTACCCAGCTACCCGAGCCCGGAACGGGCAACGGCCGCGCTCGCGCGGGTCAGCCGCTACGCCCGCTGGCGCACGCGTCCGGTCGGGGAGTTCGTCAGCCCGGCCGGCATCGACACCGATCGGGCCCGAGAGCTCGTTCTGCGGTTCGGCGCCGCGGAACGGCACGAGCTCACTGACGCACAGGCGGTCGAGCTCCTCGCCTGCTTCGGGATACCGGTCATCGAGTTCCGCCGGGTCACCGGAGCCGACGCCGCCGTCGCAGCGGCCGAGGAGCTCGGCTACCCGGTCGCGCTCAAGGCGGTCGGCGTCCGCTGGCGACACCGCACCGACCTCGTGGGGGTGCGGCTCGACGTCGTCGCCTCCGCCGGCGTGCGCCAGGCACATGCGGATATCGCGCGGCTCACCGGTCAGGACGAGGTTTACGTGCAGCGGATGGCACCCAAGGGGGTGTCGTGCGTCCTGGAGGTCGTGGACGACCCGTCGTTCGGTTCGCTGTTGTCGTTCGGGTTGTCGGGAATGGCCACGGAGCTGCTGGGTGACCGGGCGTTCCGGGTGGTCCCGGTGTCCGATCAGGACGCGGCCGCGCTGGTCCGCGCACCGAGGGCCGCCCCGTTGCTGGCCGGTTACCGCGGCACCGAACCGGTGCGGCTGGACGCCTTGGAGAACCTGGTGCTGCGCGTCGGCAAGATCGCCGAGGACCTGCCAGAGGTCCGGTCGCTCAGCCTCGACCCGGTTCTCGCCTCGGCCGAGGGCGCGTTCGTCACGGGGGCGAGCGTGGTGCTCGGGCCCCCGCCCACGCGGCACGACGGCGGCCCGCGCCGCATGCGGTGAGGGCCGACAGGGCAGCCGTCGACGCTGCTACCTCCGGAACGTCACCTGCAGCGTGGGCTGGCTGACCCCGGCGAAGAAGTCGTTGCCCTTGTCGTCCACCACGACGAATGCCGGGAAGTCCTCCACCTCGATCTTCCAGACCGCCTCCATGCCGAGCTCGGGGTACTCCAGCACGTCGACCTTGCGGATGCAGTCCTGTGCCAAGCGGGCCGCAGGGCCGCCGATGGAGCCCAGGTAGAACCCGCCGTAGGTGGCGCAGGAGGTGGTGACCTGCTTCGACCGGTTGCCCTTCGCCAGCATCACCAGCGACCCGCCTGCGGCCTGGAACTGCTCCACATAGGAGTCCATCCGGCCGGCCGTGGTGGGTCCGAACGACCCGGATGCGTAGCCCTCGGGTGTCTTCGCGGGTCCTGCGTAGTAGACGGGGTGGTCGCGCAGGTAGTCCGGCATGCTCTCGCCTGCCTCCAGGCGCTCCGCGATCTTGGCGTGGGCGATGTCGCGGGCCACGACGAGCGGCCCGCTGAGCGAGACACGCGTCTTCACCGGGAGCGAGGACAGCTGCGCACGAATCTCGTCCATCGGTCGGTTGAGGTCGACGCGCACCACCTCCTCGGACAGGTCGTCGGACTCCGTGACCTCCGGGAGGAAGCGAGCCGGGTCGCGCTCCAACTGCTCCAGGAACACCCCGTCAGGGGTGATCTTGGCGCGGGCCTGGCGATCGGCGGAGCAGGACACCGCAATGCCGACCGGCAGTGACGCGCCGTGCCGGGGCAGCCGCACCACCCGCACGTCGTGACAGAAGTACTTGCCGCCGAACTGGGCGCCGATGCCGAACTCGCGGGTGAGCTCCAGGACCTGCTGCTCCAGGTCGCGGTCGCGGAACGCGTGGCCCGCGTCCGAGCCGGCATCGGGGAGGGCGTCGAGGTAACGGGCCGAGGCGAGCTTCGCGACCTTCAGGGTGTACTCGGCCGACATCCCGCCGACGACGATCGCGAGGTGGTACGGCGGGCAGGCCGCCGTGCCGAGCGAGCGCAGCTTCTCGTCCAGGAACGTGGCGAGCTTCTTCGGGTTCAGCAGTGCCTTGGTCTCCTGGTAGAGGAAGGTCTTGTTTGCCGAGCCGCCGCCCTTGGCCATCACCAGGAACTCGTACTTCGGGGCCTGCCCGGGCGCGCTGTACAGCTCGACCTGCGCGGGCAGGTTGGTGCCGGTGTTCCTCTCGTCCCAGAACGACGTGGGCGCCATCTGCGAGTACCGCAGATTGAGCTCGTCGTAGGCCTCGAAGATGCCGCGCGACACGGCTTCCTCGTCGTTGCCGCCGGTCAGGACCGTCTCGGTGCGCTTGCCGATGACGATCGCGGTGCCGGTGTCCTGGCACATCGGCAGCACACCGCCCGCCGAGACGCACGCGTTGCGCAGCAGGTCGGTGGCGACGAACCGGTCGTTCGGTGACGCCTCGGGGTCGTCGATGATCGAGCGCAGCTGGGCGAGGTGCGACGGTCGCAGCATGTGCTGGATGTCGTGCACAGCCTCGCGCACCAGTGCGGTGATCGTCGCCGGGTTGATCTCGAGGAAGGTCCGGCCCGGCAGCGACGGCGTCTCGACCAGGCGTCCCGGAGGGATGTCGAGGCGGCGGTAGTCGGTGTCGTCGGGACCCAGGGGAAGCACGTCCACGTGGCGGAACTCGGGCACACAACGAACCTAACAGCGCCGCGGCCACGAATGGATCGGGAGGTCGGACCGGCCCCCGACCAGTCCGACCCCCCGGGGAATGCGCGAGCCGACAAGCCGGCCGTGCAACGTCGCGGTGAGACCTTCCCCTGCCCGGCGCGGCACGTCAACTTCTGAGCGTTGCGAAGCAACGTTCCGTAGTGTTGACCTTATGGCTGGATCGATTCTCGGCACCTCCGTTCGCCGAGTGGAAGACCTCGAACTGATCACCGGGGCGAGCACCTACGTCGGGAACCTCGCCCTCGACGGGGTCCTGCACCTCTCCTTCGTCCGCTCTCCATTGGCCCACGCCCGGATCATCGGGATCGACACGTCCGAGGCCCAGGCATCTCCCGGCGTCGTCGCCGTCTTCACCGCGGCCGACCTCGGCCTCGCTGCGCACCACGGCTTGATGATCGTCAACCCTGACCTGCCGCGGCCACCGCTGGCCACCGACCGGGTGCGATTCGTCGGCGAGGCCGTCGCGGTCGTGGTCGGCGAGACGAAGGCGGCCGCCGTCGACGCAGTCGAGCTCGTGGAGGTCGAGTACGACCCGCTGCCGGCCGTGGTCGACGCCGAGGCCGCCCTGGACCCGGGCTCCGAGCCGCAGTTCCCGGAGCTCGGCAGCAACCTCGCCGCCGGCATCCGTTCCGACACCGATCCGCTCGACGACGCCGAGGTGGTCGTCCGCGCTCGCATGGTCAACCAGCGGCTCGCCGTGATGCCCATGGAGGGCAACGCGATCGCCGTCCTCCCGGGCCCCTGGGGCGAGGAGGGGGCGGGAGACGAGCTGACGATCTGGGTGTCCACCCAGATGCCGCACGCCTTCCGCGCCCAGACCGCCGGCCTCTTCGGCCTCGAACAGGACCGCGTCCGTGTGATCGCGCCGCACGTCGGCGGCGGGTTCGGCGGCAAGGCAGGCCTGCTCGCCGAGCACACGGTGGCCATCGGGGCGGCGCGGGCGCTGGGCCGTCCGGTCACCTGGGTGGAGACCCGCTCGGAGAACCTCGTCTCGATGCCGCACGGCCGGGCGCAGGTCGGCTTCTACGAGCTGGGCCTCACGCGGGACGGCGTGATCACCGGCCTGCGGGCCCGCGTGGTGGCCGACAGCGGCGCCTACGCCGGCTTCGGCGGCGCACTCGCGTTGGGCCCGACCTACCTGTTGAGCCAGGGCGTGTACCGGATCCCCAAGATCGGGTTCGACGCCGCCGTGGCTCTCACCAACACCACGCCGGTCGGCGCGTTCCGCGGTGCGGGCCGTCCGGAGGCCACCGCTTACCTGGAGCGGATGATGGACGTCGCCGCGGCCGAGCTGGATCTCGATCCGGTGGAGATCCGTCGACGCAACTTCATCCAGCCTGCGGACTTTCCGTACACGACGATCCCTGGCGCCCACTACGACATCGGTGACTACGACCTGCCGCTGCGGGAGGCGCTGCGGATGGTCGACTACGAGAAGGTCCGGGAGGAGCAGGCCAACCGCCGGGAGTCGGGCAGCCCTGTGCAGCTCGGCATCGGAGTGAGCGTCTACGTGGAGATCACGGCGGGCGGCGGCGGCACCGAGTTCGGTTCGGTGACCGTGCACGCCGACGGCTCCGCCACGATCTCCGCGGGTACGTCCGGACACGGGCAGGGCCACCCGACGGCGTTCGCCATGCTCGCCAGCGACCGCCTCGGCATCCCCATGGACAAGATCCGATTCGTACAGTCCGACACAGCGGTGGTGCCGCGGGGAGGCGGGACGGGCGGCTCGAGGTCGCTGCAGATGGGTGGCAACGCGGTCCGCGCGGCGGCCGAGGACGTGCTGGAGCAAGCGAGGCGGCGGGCCGCGGCCATGCTGGAGGCCGCTGTCGACGACGTGCAGCTCACCGAGAACGGTGAGTTCGGCGTGGCAGGCGTGCCCTCGGTGACGTTGACCTGGGCGCAGGTGGCCGGCTCCGCCGAGGCCGAGGGAGCGGAGCTCGCGGCCGCGCTCGACTTCAAGCAGGAGGGCGCCACGTTCCCCTTCGGTGCCCACGTGTCCGTCGTCGAGGTCGACACCGAGACCGGCCGGGTCACGCCGCTGCGCCATGTGGCGGTGGACGACTGCGGCCGCATCCTCAACCCGCTGCTCGTGAACGGTCAGCAGCACGGCGGGCTCGCCCAGGGCATCGCGCAGGCGCTGTACGAGGAGGTCGTCTACGACCCGGAGGGCCAGCCGCTCACCGGGACGCTGGCCGACTACCGGATGCCGAGCGCGGCCGACCTGATCACGTACGAGGCCGCCAACACCGAGACGCCCACGCCGATGAACCCGCTCGGGGCCAAGGGGATCGGCGAGTCCGCCACGGTCGGCGCGACGCCAGCGGTGCAGAACGCGGTGGTCGACGCCCTGCGTTCGATCGGGGTGCGTCACGTCGACATCCCGTGCACCCCGGAACGGGTGTGGCGGGCCGTCCAGGACGCCCGCACCGGCCGTCCTGCCGAACCGTGGCGCGAACCGCCCGCCGTCTTCGCGACGCTGCCGGTGCGCTCGGCGTCGGCGGGCGCGGTCGAAGGCGGGGAGATCTGAGGGCAGGAAACTCCTCGCCGTCCGGGTAGGTGGATCACGCCGGTGCGTGACCACGGGAGCGGTCCGGGCCAGAGTGATCGTGACGATATTTCTCTACGGCGAGGAGTTGCCGGTGAGCCCGACCATCGACGCGGTGCTGCAGAACGCGGTCGACAGCGGAACGATGCCCAACGTGGTGGCGATCGCGGCCGACCGCAACGGGGTGATCTACGAGGGAGCGGCCGGATCCAGGGTGGCGGGCGGTGACGACCCGGTGTCGCCCGACACCCACTTCCGGATCATGTCCATGACGAAGATGGCGGCCACGGTGGCCGCGCTGCAGCAGGTGGAGAAGGGCACGCTCGACCTCGACGCGCCCGTCGACACCTACCGCCCCGAGTTCGCCGATGTCCAGGTACTGGAGGGCTTCGACGGCGATGTGCCCCGGCTGCGTCCGCCGGCCCGGCGCGCCACCGTGAAGCAGCTGATCACCCACACGGCCGGGCTCAGCTACTGGTTCTGGAACGAGGACATCACGCGCTGGCAGTCGGTGACCGGCACGCCGAACGTGCTGTCGGGCTCGAACGTGGTCTTCAGCGCGCCGATGGTGGCCGATCCCGGCACGAAATATGAGTACGGGATCAACACCGACTGGCTCGGCAAGGTCATCGAGGCGGCCAGCGGGATGACGCTCGACCTCGCGATCAAGGACGGCATCACCGGCCCGCTCGGGATGGACGAGACGTCCTTCGCGCCCACGGACAAGCAGCGGGCCAACCTCTCGGCGCTGCACGTCAAGGGCGAGGACGGCAGGTGGGCCGACATCGGCGAGGTCCTCCCCGCCTCGCCGGAGTACTACGCGGGCGGCCACGGGCTGCACTCCACCCCTCGCGACTACCTGAAGTTCCAGCAGGCGCTCCTCCGCGGAGGCACCTTCGAGGGCACCACGATCCTCGACCGGTCGACGGTGGACGCAGCGTTCACGAACCAGATCGGCCACCTCGACTTCCCGGCGGCGATCGACACCGCCGACCCCGCCTCGACCTTCGGTTTCTACCCCGGCCCCGGCTACAAGTGGGGATACGGGCTGCTGCTCAACACCGCGGACGTCCCGGGGATGCGCCGGGCCGGCAGCGGAGCGTGGGCGGGGCTGCTCAACACCCATTTCTGGGTGGACCGCACCACCGGTGTCACCGGGGCGATTTACAGCCAGTTCCTGCCGTTCGTTCCGGAGGAGGCTTTGACGGTGTACGCCGACTTCGAGAAAGCGCTCTACGCCACCCTCTGAGCAGGAGAGCGGCCTCCGCGGTGGCGGAGGCCGCCCCCGATCGTGTGCCCGGTCCGGTGCTCGACAAGACTGCGGCCGTGACGATTGGTGAGGAGACGCGATGAGGCTGGCGACGATCCGCACGGCGACCGGAAACCGGGCAGTCCGGGTGGACGCGAATGCGGCCGTCGAGACGGGCGAGGCCGACGTGCGTGCGCTGCTGGAACGGCCCGACTGGGCCGAGCACGCGGCGGCGGCGGCCGGCCCGTCGCATCCGCTCGACGGCCTGGACTACGCACCGCTGGTGCCGTCACCCGAGAAGATCATCTGTGTCGGCCTGAACTACCGC
>JAODNO010000424.1 GCA_025465235.1 Pseudonocardia sp. | reverse complement strand
ACGAAAAAAATAGCGTCTTCGCGCCGAGTGCCTCTTCGAAGAGGGTAGTGGCCGGCAGCGTGCCAGCGATCACGGCCAGCAGCACATCCTCGTCCGGATAGACATGATTCAACGCCTCTGTCGCCGCCAAGATCGCCGGATGATCGGCCGAAATCCGGTACGCCGGCACGCGGCCCTTGTCCGCTCGGATCTCGACGTCGACTCCGGGCAGATCGAGCGTATCGATGTGCTTGCTGATCGCCTCTACAACCCGATCCGGATCCTGAGTGCCGACCAAACGACACGAGATGTGTCCGGTCGCGATATGAGGAATGACGGTGTACTTCCCACCAGCCTCCAGCCCGTTGATCTCCAGCGTCGGGCGCTCCCAGAGCCGCTGCAGCGTGGTGTATCCGGCCTCCCCGAACAGCCCCGGGACGCCGACCGTGTGACGGTACTCCTCTTCGTCGAAGCGAACAGTATCGATCTCGGCACGACGTTCTGCGCTGACATCGTCGGCTCCGTCGTAGAATCCCGGCACAGCGACCCGGCCGTCATCGCCGTGCAGGCTGGCCAAGATTTTGCTGAGCGCATGGGTTGGGTTGTGCACCGTGCCTCCGAACCGTCCGGAGTGCAGGTCACCCGCGGGGCCGGTCACGACCACACTGAGGGAGACCAGCCCCTTCGAGGCTATGGACAGGGACGGCTCAGTGGGTCGCCACATCGCGCCATCAGCCGAGATCACCAGGTCCGCAGCCAGTTCGTCAGCATGCGCCCTCACGTAGTCCGGCAGCGACGGACTACCGACTTCCTCTTCGCCCTCGAACAAGAGCTTGATATTGAGCGGCAACCCCCCGCGCTGCGCCAGGAAGGCCTGGAGCACTTTGACAACCATAAAGACCGGGCCCTTGTCATCGGTGACGCCGCGTCCCCGGATCACGTCCCCATCGATGGTCATTTTGAAGGGCGGCGATTCCCATTCGTCCAGATTTCCGGTCGGCTGCACGTCGTAGTGCCCGTAGATCAGAACCGTCGGAGCACCGGGAGCCCCCAACCAGTCCCCACGCACAACCGGAAATCCGTCGGTTTCAACCACCCTCGCATCGATCTGGGCCAGTTGACCAGCAAGCCACTGAGCGGCATCGCGCATGGTTTCAGGCGAGGCGCTCCGGCTATTACTTGGAATAGCAACATATTCAGCCAGCTCAGGCAACAGTTGATCAGTGGTAGGCAGGTCCAGTTCGTCCGCCGATAGCTGCTGATCGCTCACCGTTGGCTCCATCCGCTTTCGATCAGGTTCCGAACTTCAAGCACACCGGCGTTCCACACCGTCAGCATGTCGGCATCGGATCGCTGGTAGGCGCCACCATGGCTGCCATCCGGTGAGATCGCACGCATCTCGTCGCGGGACAGGCTGCCGGTAAGTTGTCGAGGCAAGGCCGGTATGGGCTCTTGCGGAATCGCCACGTCCTTGATCCGGGTCCACGGGAAGTTCTCCACCCAGGCGCCATGGAGTTGTACCGGGTCAAAGATGCTGGCTGCCTTAGCCGTCTCGGGCGCGTTGTACCAGCTATGGAACAAAACCTCCACCGACTCGGTTCGAGGAACACTGCTCCACTCGCGGATCAGGCCAGTCACCGGTGAATTGCCGCCATGTCCATTGACGATGGCGATACGCCGAAAGCCCTGACCGGCGATGCAGTCAAGCAAATCACGGATCACCTCAATATAGGTGCTCATCCGCAAGCTCATGCTGCCGGGATACTCCGTGAAGTACGGGGCCATGCCGAAAGGCAGCACCGGCAATACCGGAACACCCAGCGGTTCGGCCGCCTCAGCGGCGACCCGCTCGGCGAGGATCGCGTCAGTTCCGAGCGAAAGATAGCCGTGCTGCTCGGTAGAGCCGACTGGCAGGACGATCCTGTCGTCGGTCTTCAAATACTCCTCGACCTGCATCCAGTTCTGATCAAATATCCGCACTGCGCCCCAATTCCTCGTGCCGTATCCAAAAATTCATCGCACTCTCGCTGCGATCAGGGCCACAGTCCGGGCCATCTCGTTTCCGACGATCATCAGGCCCTCATCCACCCCCATACCTGGCTTGGCCAGGATCTGGCTCGCTTCACACGCCATCGCGACGTGCGCCGAAATCTGGGCGGATCGATCGGTCTCGTTGCAACTTCCGCCGCATAACGCCTCCAGGCCCGCGGCCCGAACCAAGAGCAAGGCCTCAATCGTGTTGTTGATCCCGCCCAGGTCGGGCATCTTCACATGAATGATGTCCGACGCTTCTGCGTCGACGAATCTACGGATGTCCTCAAGCGTGTTGCACCACTCATCAACCGCGATACGGACCGACGCCCCGATCCGAGCCAGCTCGCCGCGTAGCCCGGCGTAGGCCTTGACCTGGGCGTCCGTACTGCCGGCATCGATGGGGTGCTCGACCGCCAACTCGAACGGTGCGCATACCTCACCCAGGTGCTTCAGGTATCCGGCGATCTTCTCCACATCATTGTCGAAGGCGATCCCAATGGTGCCGTAAGTGTCGACATGTAGCCGCGGCCGATAGTCGCCCCCCGGCCTCAGCTCCGAGATCCGCAGCACCAGCCAGCGGAGGTACTCCTCGAGCAGTTCGCCCCGATGCCCGAGCCCGGTCTCGACATTGTTGATCAAGGCATGGGGAATGACGTCAACGCCCTTTATGATCATTTTGTCGGCGTTGATCATCCGGTCGTCACCGGTCTGGGCGTAGAGCGGGACAGCCTGAAGCGGCGAACCCGTGTCGTACTCGTCCCAGATCACTTCCGCCATGGTCACCCCTCGCGCGGCCGAGACAGCAGCGAGCAGCGCCTGGGTCACGCCGTAGCGGACCGCTTGGCTCAACCGACCCTGAGCACTCTCGAACCTGTCGATCTCCTCGGCTGAGCTCCGAAACGTGGCCAAGGTGACTCCCGTCAGTAGCGGGGCCACATAGGTGTCGACCTCGAGCTTGGCCCGCTGAGCCGAGAAGACCGGGTCTCGGCCGCCGGCACCGCTGTACTGAACCGCGGCACAATCACCGTAGGCGACGGATCCGTCGTCGAGCAGGAGCATCACCGACAAT
Source organism: Pseudonocardia sp. (assembly GCA_025465235.1). GTDB lineage: Bacteria > Actinomycetota > Actinomycetes > Mycobacteriales > Pseudonocardiaceae > Pseudonocardia. The sequence continues at coordinate 22,719 of JAODNO010000424.1, read as the reverse complement.
GCTTCACCCGGCTGACGAATAGCCCCGAATCCCTCCGTGAGCGGTGCGCCCCGGTAGCCAAAGCCATCATGGATCGCTCCAGCCCTGATCGCCGCTTGATCATCGGAGAAGAAGCCGGAACGAATCGGCACTGCGATAACGTCAACAATCTTCATGCCTGTGACCCGCTCCACCGCTGCTCAGCTGCTCGAACGATTCGACACGAACTCTGCGAGCTCATCGAGATTTCTCACCTCGCACACGCGTCGGCCTTGTTCGATATCGTGGATAAGTTCGGCGATCTTATTGAAGATCGGGCCATTGATGTCGTGGAGCACCTGGTCGATTTCGGTCTTCCGCTTCCGCACCACGAGATCACGGAATATCCCGCTATGGCTCTTGGCGCTCCTGCGGTTGAACACTGCCAGGCGATCGAGTGAGCCCTCCACATCGTCCGGTTCGAAGCCGTCGAAGCTCTCGACCTTGACCGGCGACTGTGCCAGCACCTCCTGAGCCACAGCAATCATCAGCGGCCGGTACTTCGGGCGCTCGAGGGACTCGGCGATCGACAGATCAGATACCGCGCCCGCCCACAGCATCGCACCGTAGGCTTCCTTGCCCCAGAGGTAGCCCAACACATTGTCAGTTGCCTCAGCATAGGGCAACGCGTCAGCCAGCTGCTCCACACGCGGCGTGATCGAGCCAGGCACCAGTTCACCGACGCGGAACGTCCCGATGTTTCCCTGCATGACGTGCCCAGGCCCCATCACATCGGCCCCAAAGTTCACGAAACTCGAGACCACGCGTTCCTCGCCGACCGCCTCGACCAGAACATCGGCGGTGAGTCCGTTCTGGACGGTCAGCACATAGCCGTCACTTGACAGTCGAGAACGAACAAGATCAGCTGCCGACTGCGTATGATGGCTCTTCACCGCGACTATGGCGTGATCAATCGTGCCGGGGAGCTGATCAGGCGTCACCGCCGGGATCTGGACCACGAACTGGTTGACCGGTCCATCGATCTTGAGACCATTTTCGTTGATCTCGGCCACATGGTTGGCATCGACATCGCAGAGCAGAATGTCATGCCCGCTGCGGGACATATGCGCGCCGATGGTGCCGCCAATGGCCCCGGCACCAATAATTACGAAGTCCATACTCTTCTCTCGATTCCCCGAAGTCCTGACCCTCGGGCTGGTTACTTCGGGGCCGGCACCACGCGGTCGACGAAGTCGCGGAGTACTCGCTGGAACGTGTCTCTTTCCTCCTTTTGTGGCGAGTGGCCGGACTTCTCAAAGACGACCAGTTCAGCGTTCGGCATCAGCTTCGCGATTGTCTCCGATGCGCTCACCGGCGTCACCCAGTCATGGCGGCCGACGGTCACCAAGGTCGGCGCCGTCACGGCCGGAAGCTTTTCCTTGAGATCGTAGCTATTCCAGTTGTGCTGGAAGCACCAATTGTGAGCTTCGTGCCGATAGATGCGTGCCTCGACTTCGGCAGCCGAGCGCTCAGCGTCATACTCGTAGTCGTAGAGCGGAATGATCTCTGCCCAGCGCGCCTTCAGATCCTCATCGTCGCGGATGTTCCCCGACCAATAACGGTTGAAGTTGTCCCAATTGATCTCGACACGATCCTGGTTCCGGGCATACTCAAATGCCAGCTCCAGGTTGCTGCCATCGGCAGACGTGTCCCGAAGCATGACCGCTGCAGTGTGTTCGGGATATGCGACCGCATACTCGAGAGAGATGAATCCCCCATAGGATCCGCCCGCCACCACGATCTTGTCCACTCCGGCCCATTGTCGCAAGCCGTCGACATCGGCCGCCCATTGTTCATGCGAGTAAGGTGGGATGCCCTCGCTCTTGCCGCAGCCACGAGCATCGAAGACGATGACGCGGAACCTGTCCGACAGCGGACCAAAGGTCCCTTTCGGCTCGTCCAGCGAACCGATCCCGCCGCCACCGTGGTGCGCAATCAACACGGGACCATCCTCCGGTCCCATGACGTCAACGTTCAGGCGGCAGCCGTTGATGACGACATCCATGCTCGTTCCCCCTTGCGCTCGTTGTGGCTCTGCTCCTACCGACTTTGGTACTGGGATCGGCTACTTCCGCACGACGCCGGCTTCCCAGCGGGAAATATGCGATCCAAGGACCGGCAACGGCACGGCGCCGTTTTCCAGCACGGCACTGTGGAAATCCCTGATCGAAAATTGCTCACCCAGTATTGCCTCGGCCTGCGCCCGCAAGCGGAGTATCTCTCGCTTGCCGATCAGGTACGAAACCGCCTGGCCCGGCCAGGCGACATAACGGTCGATCTCATTGCGGACGTTCGCTTCGGTCGTCACTGTGTTCTGCCACATGAAATCGATGGCCCGTTCCCGAGACCAGCCGAAGTGGTGGATACCCGTATCCACTACGAGGCGGCAGGCGCGCAGGGCCGCGAAGGACAACATGCCGAGCAGATCGATGTCGCTGCTGTAAAGGCCGACCTCGTCCGCGAACTGTTCGCAGTAGAGGCCCCACCCTTCGTTGAAACTGCAGGCCTCGGCATCCAGGTAGCGCCGGTATCTTGGAATGTTCAGAAGCTGGGCGGTCGCCAATTGGAGATGGTGACCTGGCACAGATTCGTGGAACGCAAGGCACTCGTACTCGAACCTGAACCGCGTTTCCGGCTCGGAGGTAAGGAGGCAGTGGGCGCCCGGCCGGCTGCCGTCAACCGCCGGCGGCCTATAGTAGGCGAGGGCCGCGTTGGTTGCATCGATAGGGTTGATCTCTTCGATGATGCAGTTGGGTATCTCGTAGTCGGGAAAGTACTTGCCCTGCACGGCTTGTGCTCGACGAAGGGCCGTCTCGGCGATCTCGACAATCTGCGCCCTGGACTCGCAGCGCAGTGCGGGATCGGCACGCATACGAGCCGCTAAGGTCGAGAAGTTGCTGTCACCGATGGCACGCTGCCCCACCTCACTCCACCGGGGGGCAAGTTCCGCCAACGCGTCCAGCCCGATCTGGTGAATCTCCTCTGCGGTTAACGCCGTTGTCGTGTGCCGGGCGAGCGCGGACTGGTATCCCGCGTCGCCTCCAGGAACGTATTTGATACCGACTCGATCATTCGGACGCCCGACCGGCAACAACTCAGTCCGCATCAGCCGCGCAAGGTCAGCCATCGCCGGCCGAATGTACTGTTCTACCATCGCCTGCGCCCGATCCCGGACGCCGGCGTCTGCGCACCCGACGGTCGGTTTCAGCAGGGCGTCCTCGGCCGGTTCCAGCTCCAAATATCCCTCGAGCTGGCCAATGGCGTGACCGACGCCCAGTGCGGTGGGGACACGGCCGTCCTGTGCCTCGACGAGATAGCGCTGGCCGAGCGACCGGAGCAGCTCCCCCACGCGAGACATCCGCGACAAATAGCGGTCCGCGCTGTCGGCATCGGTGATCGTCATGGCCGGTATGGCTTGGAATACGAGCCCTTGGCGGCTGACATAGCTTTTTGCTGAGGCGTTGGTAGCCCAGAGTGAATGCCGCGCATCGCCCTCAGCGCCGCGGAGCAATACCGCAAGGACGCTGTAGTCGACCTGGTCTCGGTCACTGAGTGAGGTCGGATCAAGTGCAGACAGTTCGTCCGCGATCTCGGCGAACGTGTCGGCTGCGGACTCGGTGGCGTCTCGGCCCGGGTCGCCCACCAGGTGATCGAACTCGTTCAATCCTAGTAGGGTCGCGTTGAACGGATCGTAAGTGTGCTGCGTCTGGAAGTAGCGCTCACCGAGTCCTGCCAACTCATCACTGGCAGGTGTCGCGCTCGTGGCCGCTGGTGTCGGAGAGTCGCCCATCAGGCTCCTTTGCGTGTCGATACAGACATACCTCCTCTTAGAAGAGAGAGTGTCCGCCGTCGATGGACAGGATCTGTCCGCTCACCCATCCGGCGTCAGGGGCAATAAAGAACCTGACACCGCGAGCGATGTCCTCGGGCGTACCGGTCCTGCGGGTTGCGATATTCCCCAACAACGCCTGCTGGCCCGCTTCGCCATAACTTTCCCATTGCTTCTGAGTCGTCGGGTTCGACAGGACAAATCCCGGCGCAATGCAGTTGACAGTGATCCCGAACTGGCCGAGCTCGAAGGCGGTTTGCCTGGTGAAGCCAATCTGCCCGGCTTTCGCCGAGGTATAGGCTTGAATCCCGGTCAGGCTGACACTGCGGCCGGCCCCGGACGAAATATTGACAATGCGGCCGTAGCCGCGCTCCTTCATGGTCTTGGACGCTGCTCGGGTGCAATTAAATGTGGTCCGCAAGTTCGCGTCCAGCACCGCGTTCCAACCCTCGTCGGTGACCTCGTCGATCGGGGTATGGGTCTGACCACAGACGCCACCGGCCACGTTGACCAGGATGTCGACCGCTCCGACGCCGGCGAAGAAGTCCGCGGTCGCCGCCGAATCGCTCAAGTCGACCGTGTCTTTATCGACCTCGTGAACTTCTGCACCTGCGTCGCGGACACTCTTGGCGACTGCCTGCCCGATTCCCTGGGCCGTACCCGTGACAACCGCGACCATTCCGTCCAGTTCGGCCATGATTTATGCCTACCTCTCCCATTTATTCGCATCACTACCGTCGACACGTGCGCAGTTCGGTTACAGAAGCGGCAGCCCTGCGCAAGGCACGCAAGCTCGCCGAGGGCCGCGAACCGTCAGGATGAATCGAGAGGAGCCGATGTGTTCGCTCCCCGCGGGTTGCCGTCACGGGGCATCACGTCAGCGTAACCATTTGATCACCGTCGCGGTAGGCTGCGAATATCGCAGGCGAATTGTGTGCGACCACCAGGCCGCCATCGGCGCTGACTGCGATGATGCCGCCGCTTGCCGCCCGGGCGTCGAGTTCCTCGGCCATGGTGGCAATGATTGCTTCCGCGAGGGTCGAATTCAGGTAACGCATCCGTGCAGAAATATCGTGGGCCACGACCCCTTGGATGAAGGCCTCTCCTTCTCCCGTACAGGAGATGGCAACCACGCCTTCGCGAGCATAGGTGCCGGCACCGATGATAGGCGAATCGCCGACGCGGCCAAGGCTCTGGCCGACGCTTCCTCCGGTCGAGGTGGCGGCCGCTACGTGACCGTGCATATCCACTGCAGCCGCACCGACCGTGCCATGCGCGGGCGGGGCGAGCCTCTGGGCCAGCACGTTCTTCAACTGTCGCTGCCGCCCTGGAGTGATGAAGTATTCTGGGTCCACGATTTCGAGGCCCCATCCAGCGAGGAGTTCCCGAGACGGCGCCACCAGAAAGACGTGCTTCGATTCCTCCATCACCTTCCGGGCAAGGTGAACTGGATTCCGCGCGTACCGCGATGCCGCGACCGCACCCGCGTGACCTTCGCCGGTCATCACAGAGGCATCGAGCTCAGCTTCTCCAGACGCCGTCAACGCCGCGCCGCGCCCAGAGTTGAACAGGGGATTGTTCTCCAGATGCTCGACCGTGACGCAGACGGCATCGAGGGCACCGCCACCGTCGGCCAGCACCGCCTCGCCCGCCCGATAGGCCTCGGAAAGGCCCTCGGTGTATCGCCCCTTGGTGTCCAGCGCCAACTCTTCGACCCTGCCACCGGCTCCGCCGTGGAGCACCAGCGCGTACCCCGTCGGCGCGGGGGCGATCACATGAATCTGCATGTGTTTGCTTCCTTCCACAGTCACCGACCGCCGGCCTGCCTGGTGATATAGGTGACGGCCACGAATGACTCAAAGATCTCCAGCAGGTTGTCGCCACTGATCCGTACTGCACGGTCGCCGGTGCGGGAGGTTCCCCGGACCCAGGTCGCGACGTGGGCCATGTCGGCGGTCTGGAATTCCAGGTCTAGAACGGCCGGCGACGCCAGGCCCGGGACCGGCATAGCCCCCGCCGCCACCTTGCGTACGGCCTCCTCTGCCCCAGCACGAATGAGCCGGCAGGAGGTGGCCGGATGCAGACTCTTCGCGCTGAAACGGGTGATCGATTCCTTGGTGATCACCTGCACTGCTCCGGCTGCGAACGGCTTGGTCTCTTGGGACGTGACTTCGTCGCCCGTCACCAGGGCGATCGGCACACCATAATGTTCGGCGAGGAGTGCATTGATCCCGCTCTCGCCGACATAGCAGCCGTTCACCTTCGCGCCGGAGAAGACTTCCGGATTGTACGTGTGGGACATCGCCGAAGGCGGACCGGAGATCGAACCGTGATAGCCGATGAAGAAGACGGCATCGAACGTGCCGTCCAAGCCTTCCATCATGTAGTGCGGCTTATGACGGCCGGAGATGTACTGGGCCGCGCCGGCGATCTTTCGCGGATCGAGGTTCGCCATCCGGCCATGCGAATCGTTCAGCACGATCTCCGTTGCACCACCGGCCAGCGCCCCCTCGATGGCAGCATTGACTTCGTCCTGCAGCAGGGCGCAGCCGAGAGCGTAGCCATCGCCGCCGGGCCGACATTGATCCCAGTCGACGATTCCGGCAACGCCTTCCATGTCGAACGAAATCCAGACCTTCATCAGTTCTCCTTGAGCGAGGATGCGGGAGCGTTCGCGGCGCGCAAGGCATTCGTCGCCGGCGGCGCCCATATCGAATCCGGTGGCGCCGATGACTTCTGCCGCAACCCCCTCGAACAGGAAGGCTGCCTTAGCCTGCAAGGCATCCGATGCCCGGCGATGTCCGGTCGCACCACAGGCGCCGCGCGCAGCGAATCCCACGCCGACCAGTCGGCTGGCCGCCAGGACCGAATGCTGCTGGACTTTCTATTCGGCCCACTCAAGGTCGGATGTCTTGCTCGTCAAAGTAATCCGTCGCGGCGTTTTCGATGTGAACAATTATTGAATCTCGAGCGGCATCTGCGTCCCTGGCTTCCAGGGCGGCGATTATTGCATCATGTTCGTCTCGCGACCGGTGCGCGCGTCCGGGAATAGTCACCGGTGTCGCAACCGTCGCGACGGCCCAGATGCTGTCGATTATTCTCTCGAGAGTAGGGCTTTCCGCAGCGACGCGGATGACCTTGTGAAAGTCATAGTTTGCTCGTAGTTGCTTGCTCCCGCTGCTGTAGGCGGCGAGGGCTGCATTCAGCTCTGCAAGTTGCGCCAATTGCTCCTTGGTTATCCGGTGCGCGGCGCGGAAAGCGGCCTCCGACTCGAGGATCCGACGTAGCCTGTAGTTTTCTGCTAGAGACTCCGCCGTGAATTCTCGGACGAAATGCCCTTTCGCACCTTCGGCGATCAGGAGTCCTTCCCTGACCATTTCCTTCATTGCTTCTCGGACCGGCTGGCGACTGACACCCAAGGCATTGGCGACTTCTTCCTGACGAAGCCGCGTACCAGCGGGATACTTGTTACTCAGGATGGCCGTCCGCAGTGCGTCCGTTACAAGATCACTGACGGAAACGACATCCTGCGGCTGTATCGATGTAAGGGACTCCCCTGCGCGGGCACCCGGCCTCATTTGCCCCCTTCGTGTGCGGATCCACGGATGTCTGGATCCACGGATCCGTTTGAAGGAGGTTACTGTCGTGCGACTGATTTGGTCAACTACCCGCGGCGGCATCCAGGATGTCGAGGAACCGACGATCGACCTAATAGGGGTTGATCCGGACTCGAGTCCAGTGGCTTCGACATATCCGGAGCGATCAGGCGAATCTACGTAATACCGACATTCTACAAGATCCTTGACATGCTCCATGCAGCTGGCCAAGGGTGAGCGTTGACGATCGGCTCCACCGGAGCCCTGAGGAGGAGTACGGCCGGTGAACGGCCGACTCGTCTGGAGGTCGGCCGTGGCAGCCGGAGAGCAGTTCGTGGACTCGCTGTGGACCACGCCGGGAGCCTCGAGTCGTCGAGCAGCGGGGGCATCGAAGGTGAGTACGGCAATGAGCGCTGACATCACGATCCGAGGCGGAGACGTCGTCCTCGATGGAGCGTTGGTGCGCGCGGACATCGGGATCACCGGCGGGATTGTCACCGGCATCTCTTCCTCCCCCATCGACGCGCCGAACGTGATCGACGCGCAGGGATGCCTGGTCCTCCCGGGTGGGATCGATGCGCACGTGCACCTGTCGCCCGCCGAGCTGGCCGACGGCTCGTACCCGTGGGTTGACGACTTCGAGAGCGGTACCAGGGCCGCCGCCGCGGGCGGGGTCACCACGGTCGGAAACATCACCTTCCCGCGCCCGGGCGAAGCGTTGGCCGACGCGTGCCGGCGGGTGGCCGAGGACGTCCGGGCACAGGCCGTCGTCGACGTGTTCCTGCATCCGGTGGTGACCGCGCAAGCGCACCTCGACCCCGGTGAGCTGAGCGCGCTGCGTGAGCTGGGCCAGACCAGCATCAAGGTGTTCGCCACCCTCGGCGCCTTCCAATCCCACCGCCGGCAGTACTACCGCTTCATGGCCGAGGCCGGCAGCCGCGGGTTCCTCACCCTGGTCCACTGCGAGGACTCGGAGCTCATCGAGCACTGCACGACGTCCCTGGTCGAGCGCGGGCTGGCCGATTTCCGCCACTTCGGCGAGTCACGGCCCGAGGCAGCGGAGGAGGCAGCTGTCGCCCAGCTCATCGCCTTCGCCGAGGTCTCGCGCACGCCCATCTACGTCGTGCACCTCTCCAGCCAGCGGGCCCTCACCGCCTGCTCGGCAGCCCGCGCCCGCGGTGTGCCCGTCTACGTCGAGACACGGCCGCTCTATCTCTACCTCACCGAGGAGCTCCTGCAGCGTGAGGACGGGGCGAAGTTCATCGGCCAGCCACCGCTGCGTCGCCAGGACGACGTCGACGCCCTGTGGGCCGGTCTGCGGTTCGGCACCATCGACACCGTGGCGACCGACCACGCCCCCTGGACGCTGGAGCAGAAGCTCGAGGCGGGCGCCTCGCTCGAGCAGCTCCGCCCCGGCGTCGCCGACCTCGAGACCGTGCGGCCGATGCTCTTCTCCGAGGGGGTGCTCACGGGCCGCCTCTCGTTGGCGCGGTTCGTCGAGCTCACCGCGACCAACCCCGCCCGGCTCTTCGGCCTCTACCCCCGCAAGGGGACGATCGCCCCGGGATCCGACGCCGACCTCGTTGTCTGGGACCCCGACCAGACCCGGATCGTCGACGGCAGCCGCGGCGAGAGCCGAGCGGGCTACTCCCCCTACGACGGCACCTCCGTGCGCGGCTGGCCCCGCGACGTCCTCAGCCGCGGCGAGCTCATCGTCTCGGAGGGAAAAGTTACAGCGCCCAGCGGACGAGGGCAGCTACCGGCGCGCGGCAGCTCCGCGCCGCACTGACCGGGTCTGCAGGTTCCTCGCCGGCGACCCGGACATCCTGCCCCGCACCTACGAGATCGCCGCCGGTCCCGGCGTCGGGGTCGCCGCTACATTGCCGCACGGGCGCCGTCGCTGGTCAACGACCTGATCTACCAGCTGGGCGCGCTCGACGACCTGGCCAGGGTGGCCGGCATCCGGGTGGACTACGTCAGAACCGCACGGCGCGCTGTACCACTCGGCGCTCGCCGCCGCGGTCGTCGAGCGATCCGACTGTTCGACGCGGGTCAGGCGTAGTAATCGTTGCCCCGGGAGAACTCGACGAACACACAGGCCTCGTCGCCGACGGTCCAGGCGTCGTGCCCGGGCGGTAGCAGCATGACCTCGTTCGCCCCGAACTCCTCCTCGCTGCCGTCGTCCATCACGACGTGCAACCGGCCACTGAGCACGAGACCGACGTGCGGCAACTGGCAGCTCTCGGTGCCCGCGTAGGACCTGAGGTCGTTCGACCAGCGGGCGCCGGGGTCGAAGCGCACCCGGGTCACCTCGACGCCGTCCAGATGGGCGGTCTGCTTGCTGATCAGACCGTGCACATCAGGCGTGACGGCGTCCAGGTCGGCCTTCTGCATGGCGGGCGATGCCATGGACGTCACGGGGGCTCACCTCGACACATCATCGATCGTTCGACCGGCCCGAATGGCGCGGACGGGCATTGTCGACAAGCGCGCCGACCCACCCTCCACGCCGTGCCCGACCACGACGACCGCCAATCGGGGCGTATGCCGTCCGGCTGACGGGACGCGGGCGGCGCTGATGCCTCGCCGGTCGCGTCAGCGGAACCGGTCGTCGTGTCAGGACCGCCCCCGCGGTTCGCTACCGTGCCCGAGGGACGGCACGTGGACCGACCCGCTCAACGCGAGAGGGTTCGAACAGGTCGTGGAGTCGCGCGCGGAACCACCGAGACCCACGCACCCCGTGCCCGCAGCACTGGAGCGGTTCCTCGGCACGGCCGACCTGCCCACGCCGTTCCTCGTGCTCGACCGCAACGTGGTCGCGGACCGCTACGCAGCGCTCGCCGCCGCGTTCCCCGATGCCACCGTGCACTACGCGGTGAAGGCCTGCCCGGAGCCGGCGGTCCTGGACACGCTCCGGGCCCTGGGCAGCTCGTTCGACGTGGCGAGCCCCGCCGAGGTCCGTCTGGCCCTCGACGCCGGCGCCGACCCGTCGACGCTCTGCTACGGCAATCCGATCCGCTCGCCCGCGGATGTCGCTACCGCCTGTTCCGCGGGGGTGCGGCGCTATGTCACCGACAGCGCGGAGGACCTCGAGGTCCTGGCCATGCACGCGCCGGGCGCCAGGGTGCTGGTGCGGCTGCTCGTGCCCGACGCCGGCTCGGCAACCCCGTTCGCGGCCAAGTTCGGCGCCGCCCCGGACGAGGCGGTCCGGCTGCTGCGCGCGGCCGAGCTGAAGGGCCTGCACGCCGACGGGGTGGCCTTCCACGTGGGTTCCCAGCAGGCCCGCCCGCGAGCCTTCGCCTCCGCGGTCGGCGATGCACTGGGCGTCGCTGCGAGGGCCGGGCTGCGGCGGCCGGTGCTCGACGTGGGCGGTGGGTTCCCGGTCGCCTACCGCACCCCCGTGCCCGGCCCGGAGGCGTTCGCGGCGGCGATCAGCTCCGCCGTCGACGACGCCGTGCGCGCCGGTCTCGTCGACGCCGCAGGCCTGCTGCTCGAGCCCGGCCGCGCACTCGTGGCCGAGGCCGGCGTTCTGCGCGCGAGCGTCGTGCGCGTGTCGCGCCGTCCGGGGATCGACCACCGCCGGTGGGTCTACCTCGACGTCGGTCGCTACTCGGGGCTGGCCGAGACCGAGGGGGAGGCCATCGGCTACGTCCTGCGGGTCCCCGGCCGGGACGGCCCGTGCGGCCCCGTGGTCCTCGCCGGCCCGACCTGCGACGGCGACGACGTGCTCTACCGGCGAACGCCATGCCTGCTGCCGCTCACCCTGGGCCAGGGGGACACCGTCGACCTGCTGGTCGCAGGCGCGTACACCGCGAGCTACGCCTCGGTGGGCTTCAACGGGTTCGGCCCGCTCACCGTGCACGTGCTCTGATCTGATCTGCGCATATCGGCTACCGTCAGCCCGGTGCCCGAACCTGCGTCCCGCACCGCTCCGGGGGGCCCCGGCAGGCCTGCAGGGCAGCACGTGCTGGCCGAGCTGACCGGCGTCGACCCGGCCTTGCTCAACGACTCCGCCGCCCTGCGGTCCGCGCTGACCGACGCCCTGATCACCGCCGGTGCGCACGTCCGGCAGGTCGTCGCCGAGAAGTTCGCGCCGCAGGGCGTCACGGTACTGGCGCTGCTGGCGGAATCGCACGCCTCGGTCCACACCTGGCCCGAACACGGCATCGCCCACCTGGACGTGTTCACCTGCGGCGACGAGGCCGACCCGGTCCGAGCGGTCGACCTGATCGCGGCTGCGCTGGGCGCCGCAGACGTGCACCGCGAGGTGGTCGAGCGGGGCGCAGGGCCGCGCGCCGTCGTCGAACCGCTCGCCACGGGGATGACCCGGCGGTGGGAGCTCGGCGCCGTGCACCATGCCGCGCGGACCCGCTACCAGCAGGTACTCATCGCCGACACCGCGCACGGCCTCACCCTGTTCTGCGACAACGAGCGGCAGAGCTCCGAGGCCACTCAACTCGTATACCACGAGGCGCTGTTCGTGCCCGCCGCCGCGCTGGCGGCCCGCCTCGACCGGGTCCTCGTGATCGGATCGAGCGAGGGCGTCGTCTCCCAGCTCGCCGTCGAGGCAGGCGCCACGCTCGTCGACCACGTCGACATCGACGCCGACTGCGTCCGGGCCTGCGCCGAGCACCTGCCCTACGGATACACCCCGAAGGAGCTCGCGGCGGCCGAACGGCATCAGGGCCCGGTGCGGGTGTACTACGCCGACGGCGCGGAGTTCGTCGAGCGGTGCGACCAACGCTACGACATCGTCGTCGTCGATCTCCCCGACGAGCGCCCCACAGAACCCGACGCCCAGCTCAACCGCCTCTACACCGCCCCGTTCCTGCAGCGATGCGCCGCCCTGCTCACCGACGGCGGGGTGGTCGTCTCCCAAGCCGGCAGCCCCGCCATGTGGCGCGATGACAGCCTGCGCACGGCCTGGCGGCGCTTCCACGACGTCTTCGCCCAGGTCGTGCCCTACACGAGCGACGAACACGAGTGGGCTTTCCTACTCGGCCGGTCCACCGCCGGCCCCGACCCGGTCGACGAGATGCTCACCCGGCTCCCCCGACTCGCGATCCGCCCGACGTCGATCGACGCCGACAGCCTGCGCACCCGCACGGTCCCGTCATTCCGGCTCCGCAACCACGCCCCCCTGGATCATGGCGGGACCGTTCAGCCCGTACCGCCGGCAGAGAAGTCACCGATAACGATCTGAGGTCCTGCTCCGATACGCCGGTGCAGTAGAGATCGACGCGGCGGTCGCACCCCGATAGAGGATGACCGTGCTCACAAGGTCCACAATTGCGGCGCAGGGATACCCGGTCAGGCCGACCGGTGTCGTCTCGGCGGGGATGAGGTAGGCGGATGGGGTGGCTGAACGGACGAGCGCGGCAGCGGCTGGCACTGTGCCTCGGTCTGCTGCTGCTGGTCAGCCTGGGTCTCGGTCTGGCCATCGCGGGACATCCCGGGGCGACTCACGCACTGGGCAGCGCGACGGGGACCGCCCCCGACACGCAGGCGCCCGCCCCGCTCCCCCGACCCGTCGCCTCGATCACCCCGGCGGACGGGAAGCCGCTCAACCCGACCAAGCCGGTCGTCGTGCACGTCGAGAACGGCACCGCCAGCGCGGTCACGGCGAAGGACGCCAAGACCGGCGACCCTGTCGACGGCACTCTCGCCTCGGACGGCACATCGTGGACCTCCAAGGGCCAGCTGGCCTACGGCTCCACCTACGCCGTCAGCGTCGACATGGTCGACCCGGCGGGCGCACCCGTCCATCAGGACCTCTCCGCCTCCACCCTGAAGCCGTCGACGCTGGCCTATCCCTCGTTCATTCCGCCGCCCAACCAGCAGACGGTGGGGGTGGGTCAGCCCATCGTCGTCCGCTTCAACCACCCCGTCCACAACCGGGTCGCTGCGCAGAATGCGCTCAGCGTGACGTCGAGCCCAGCGCAGACCGGCAGCTGGTACTGGCTCTCGGACACCGAGGTGCACTACCGACCGCGGACCTACTGGACCGCCGGATCGACGATCACCCTGAAGGCCAACATGTTCGGCGTCGACCTCGGCAACGGCATCTACGGCGAGACCGACCGCACCGAAACGGTGCACGTGCACGACGCGTGGGTCGCCAAGGCCGACGGCGCCACCGAGCAGATGCAGATCTTCGACAACGGTGCGCTCGTGAAGACCATGCCGATCAGCCTCGGGTCACCGGGTTTCCCGTCTCACGTCGGGCCACACGTGATCACCGACAAGCAGCCCACCATCATCATGGACTCCTGCACCTACGGCGTCTGCCAGGGCCAACCCGGCTATTACAAGGAGCAGGTCGACCTCGATCTGCGGATCTCCAACGACGGCGAGTTCGTGCACTCCGCTCCATGGTCGGTCGGGTCGCAAGGCGGGGCGAACGTCTCGCACGGCTGTGTGAACCTCAGCCCCGCCAACGCCCAGTGGTTCTTCGACCACTTCGGCATCGGCGACGTCGTCGAGATCACCAACTCGGGCGGCCCGCAGCTGCCGCTCGACGACACCTTCGGCGACTGGGAGCTCACGTGGGCGCAGTGGCAGAAGGGCACCGCGACCTAGGCTGTGGCGCGCACCCGGTCCCGCTACTGGGAAACTGCGCCGACCACCCGCCGTTCCCCGTCCGCGTCGGCGACAAGTGGACCGCGAAGATCCTCGTCTGCCTCCGGGACGGGCCGCGCCGATTCTCGGAGCTGCAGGTGCCGCTCAGGCGGGTCACGCCGAAGGTGCTGACGGAGTCGATGCGCGCGATGGAGCGCGACGGCATGATCACGAGAACGACCTACGACGAGATGCCGCCGCGGGTCGAGTACGAGCTGACCCCGCTCGGGCACACGCTCTTCGAGCCGCTCGCCGCGAGCTGCGCCTGGAACACCGCCCACGGGGATGCGGTCGCGCGAGCTCGCGAGGAGCACGCCCAGCGCGTGTGAACCATCCGGCTCGTGCTCCGCTACCGGTGCAGCGCGCTGACCTGCCAGCGGCCTTCGCCGAGCAGCTCCAGGCGCTCGTCGTGGAAGTGGTTGAGCGTGCTCCGGTGCCCGACGCTGACGACGACGCAGTCGGGCATCTCGTCGCGCAGCAGGGTGTAGAGGGTGTGCTCGAGGCCCTCGTCGAGGGCGGACGTGGACTCGTCGAGGAAGACCACCCGGGGGCGCGTGATCAGGACGCGGCCGAACCCGAGGCGCTGCTGCTCCCCGGGAGACAGGCGTCGGGCCCAGTCGACCTCATCGTCGAGCCGGTCGGCGAGGTGAGGGAGCTGCACCTGGCGCAGCACCCGGACCGCCCGGGCGTCGTCGACCCCGTCCGCGGGCTGGGGGTAGGCCAGCGCGGCGCGCAGGCTGCCGAGCGGCACGTAGGGCTGTTGGGACAGGAACAGGGCACCGTCGCCGAGCGGGCGGCGCACGAGCCCGCCGGCATAGGGCCACAGGTCGGCCATGCTGCGCAGCAGGGTGGTCTTCCCGCTGCCGGACGCGCCGGTGACCAGCAGCGCGTCGCCCGTGGTCAAGATGAGATCGAGCTCGTCGACCAACGTCCGGTCGTCGGGCAGGCGCACGCTGAGGTCGTGCACCTCCAGGCCGTCGCCGTCCTCGAGCTGCACCGACGGCAGGGCGCGGGCCTCGGCGTCGGCGTCGAGCAGGCCGGTCAGGCGGTCAAGGACGGCCCGGTAGCTTGCGAACTGGTCGTAGGCGTTGCGGAAGAACGACAGGGAGTCGTGCACCTGCCCGAAGGCGCTCGCGGTCTGCTGGACGTCGCCGAGCGTGATCTGTCCGGCGAAGTAGCGCGGGGCTTGGATGAGCACGGGGATCACCTGGGCAGCCTGGGTGACCACCAGGTTGAAGCCCTGGAACTTGAGGCTGCGGAACACGATCTCCCAGGCGTTCTCGATGACGGCCCGGAAGCGTGACGACAAGGTGCTGCGTTCCACCTCCTCGCCGCGGTGGAACGCGACGTTCTCCGAGTTGTCCCGCAGGCGCACCAGCGCGTAGCGGAACGAGGCGCTGAAACCCTCTTGGAGGAAGTTCAGCCGGATCAGCGGGCGCCCGACGCGGAACGCGATCACCGAGGCGACGATCACGTAGACGTACGCGGCGAACGTCATCGCCCGCGGGATCTCGAACCCGAAGACCGTTAACGGGCCGGAGAGCTGCCACAGGATGATCGTGAACGACACGAGCGACACCAGCGCCCCGACCGCGCCAACGGCGAGGGTCGCCGAGTCAGAGGGGAACGAGGCCACGTCCTCCTGGATGCGCTGGTCCGGGTTGTCCACGGCTGAGCGGGTGAACCGGCCGCGGTGGTAGGCCCGCTCGCCGAGCCAGTCACCGACGATGCGGTCGTTGAGCCACACCCGCCAGCGGATGACGAGCAACTGCTGGACGTAGTAGGCGACTAGCGCCTGGATGACGTAGATCGTCGCAAGGATGGCGAAGATGCCCACGAAGCGGGCGAAGGTCGCGGCGTCGAGCCGCTGCAGCGCGGTGTACAAGCCGTTCGACTGGTACGAGAGCAACACGTTGAGGCGCACCGCGGCGATGGTGAGCAGCAGCAGGAGCAGGGCGGTGAGCAGCGGGCGCCACCCGGCCTCGCCTCGCGGCGAGAAGTAGGGGTAGGCCAGGCGCCGGAACTGCCGGCCCCACACCGTGCATCGGGTGACCACTGCGGCGACCACGCCACAGCCGACGGCCGTCGCCGCAAAGACGCCAACGATCCACATGATGCTGGTCGACCACTCGGTCGACCAGTCCAACCCTCCGCCCACCCGTCCTCCCGGTACGCCGATGCTACGGGGACGCGCACCGGGCGGACGGGGACCGTGATGAGCCGCACTCGACCGCATGCGCGTGCCGTTGCGGAGTCAGCTCACGGCTTCCACTCTTTCCGGTAGTCCGGGTGCTCGGCGTCCGCCGCGGCGAGGTAGCGGATGGCCAGCCACAGCCCCTCCACCTCGAGGGGCGACGTCTTACGGCGCCGCGACGCGGGATCTTCAGCAATGGCACCGTCGCCGAACTCGGAGCCTCCCGCCGCCTCCCATTCGTCATACAGCCGCACGTTGCGCTCGTTCTCCGCCTCGCACAGCTGGTAGCGCTGCACCAGTTGCCGCTTCGCCGCCACCTCGGCGAGCACCCGAGCGGGGTCATGTCGTGCGCTGTGGCCGGCCGCAGCGGACCTGTCGAGGATTCCAGTGGTGTTTGCGTCATCGCCTGCCAGGTCCTGCACGACGGCGATCGCGAGGCGCGCGAATTGCTCGTCTTCGTCGAGGCGCGCCAGCAGGAACTCCACCAGGTCGTCGCTCATCCCCACGCGCCGACCCTACCGACGGTTATTCCGTTCCGTAGGCCTCCCACCACCGTCCGGAACCACCACCACCCGAAGGAGACCCGCCATGCGCCTGGGCCGGCTACCACCCGGAACACGGCCGCAGGTGGCCCGAGCTACCGGGCCTCGGTCAGCAAGGCCAGGCTGGCCATGGCCCGCCGCTGCAACGAGATCGCCTGTTGGGACTCGGCCACCGCGACCGCCCGCCGCAGCGAGCTCTCGGCCTCCTGGGACCGCCCGGAGAGGAGCGCGAGCGCCTCGCCGCGAAGTCGGTGCAGATCGGCCTCGTAGAACCGCTCGCCGGTGGCGTCTACCTCCGTTAAGGCCTCCTCGGCAGCCCCCAGCGCCGCCTCCGCGCGTTGTGCGCGCAGATGCAGGTCGGCCAGGAAGCCGAGATAGAGGGTCGCGGAGAGCCGGAAGCCGTTGCTTCTGAGGTCGGTGATGGCCTGCCGGAGCTCGGCGTGGGCCCGGGTGTAGTCCTCGGGCCCGCGGGACCACCCCGAGATCGTCATCGCCATGCCGGCGGCCTCCTGCGATCCGCGCTGGTTGGCCGTGATCTGCTCAACCCGCTGGCGGACCGAACCGGTGTCACCCTCGAGGATGGCGAGCCACCCGTCGAAGTACAGGGCGTTGGCCAGACCGAACCGATGCCCGTGTCGTTCCGCGATGTCCACGCTCCGGCCGGTGATCTCGCGGGCACACCGCCTGTCGCCGAGCAACCACCGCACCATCCCCAGATAGCCGTTGGCGACCACGGCGGGGTTCATGACGAACGTGCTGATCAGCGCGCCAAGGTCGTCGATCGAGTCACAGGCTTCGACGGCCTGCTCGCATTCGTGGCGGGCCGCGACGAGGTCGCCCGAGTGGAACAGCGCGATCCCCGACGCGAGGTGGCCGGCGAGAGGGGCGGAGGGGTCAATCCCGGTACGAGCCAGCTCCCGGAGCTGGGCGGCGACCTCCATGGTGGCCCGCAACTGCAGCGTCGAGAGGGATGCGGTGAACAGACCCCACAACGACGGCAACAGATCCGCGGCCGTACTCGCGTCCCGGCACAACTCCCGCGCACGCCCCCACGCTTCGGCGACGCCCTTCGAGGCGTAACCCTGCGTCTGGGTCAGTACGACCGCCAGCCGATTCTGAACGCTCAGCTCCGTGCGCGACCGATCCGGGCCGGGCGGCATGCGCTCGAGCAGCTCGAGCGCACGGCGCAGCTGGTCCTCGGCCTGCTCGTAGGCCAGCCGGACCTGGGCCACGTCGGCGGCTCGCACGGCAGCGGCGATTCCGGGTTCCGGGCCGGCCACCGGCGCGGCGTGAAACCAGTGGCGGGCCAGCTCCACGGCGCGGCTGGGATCCTCACCCCACCGTGCATGGAGGATCTGTGCGGCCCGAGCATGCAGCTGGGCGCGGCGGGCGCGGCCGAGCTCGGCGTACACGGTCTGCTGTAGCAGGGCGTGGGAGAAGCGGAAGCCGTCGACTGTTTCGGGGTCTTCCAACACGATGCGCGAAGCCACCGCGAGATCCATCAGCTCGAGCGCCGCCAGTGGGTCGACCTCCGCCGCCTGGGCGACGACCGCGAGGTCGAAGTCCGGGCCCACGACCGCGGCGGCCCCGAGCAGCTGGTTGGTGAGCTCTGGCAGTCGGGTCAGGCGACGGCGGATCACATCCCGCACGCCAGTCGGTATTCGTATACCGATGCCGCCCCCGGCGCCGAGTACGCCCTCGGCGGCCAGCAGCCGGGCCAGCTCGGCGACGAAGAACGGGTTGCCGTTGGTGCGGCGATGGACCTCCGCCACCACCGCGGAGCTGGGCTCGACCGCCGTCTTCTCGGCGATGAAGCGGGCGACGTCGGGCTCGGTCAACCCCTCCAGGCTCAGCCGGGTCACGCGGGGCAGGCGTGCCAGCTCGCCAAGCGTGGCGGCCAGGGCGTGGCCGGGCCGGACATCTCCGGGGCGGTAGGTGCCGACGAGCAGGATGGCGGCGGGCTCGAGGTGGGTGGCCAGGAACCGGGTCAGCTCGAGGGAGGCGACATCAACCCAGTGCAAGTCGTCGAGGAGCACCAGCACCGGCTTCCCGATGGCTAACCGACGGATGACATCGGTCACGGCGCCGTAGAGGCGGAACCGGGCGGCGGCGGGATCCGCCAAAGCGGGCGACCCGGTGTCACCGACGAGCTCGCGAACCTCAGGCGCGATCTGGGCGATCTCGCCGGCCACGGTGGCCAGTACGGCGCGCGCCGTGTCGGCCTCCATCTGCCCGAGCAAACCTCGGATGGTCTGCACCCACGGCCAGAAGGCGGGCGTTCCCGCTCCCTCGTACCCCCGGCCCCAGGCGACCGTGGCCCCGGTCGCTGCCGCGCGAACCGCCAGCTCCTCGAGCAGCCGGGTCTTGCCGATACCGGCCTCACCGGAGATCAGGACGAGCTGACCGCTGCCTCGGCGGGCGCGCTCCACGGCGTCCAGGAGAGTGGCCAGCGGACGCTCGCGACCGACGAGCACTTCAGGTGGATCAGCACGCAGTGGCGGCGGGGCGGAGGCGGACGAGGCCACAATCGGCCACGGCGGCTCGGTCGGCGCGCGAGGCTCCAGCGACGGTGCTTGGGCGAGGATGTCGGCTTGGATGCGGCGCAGGGCAGGGCCGGGCTCGACACCCAGGTCCTCGCGGAGGACGTTCCGAGCTTGGGCACCCGCTCGGAGGGCATCGCCCTGGCGCCCCGACTGGTACAAGGCCACCATCAGCAGGCCCCAGAGCCGCTCGCGCAACGGGTGCTGACCGACGAGCACCTCGAGCTCGGCTACTGCCTCGACGTGCCAACCCGTGGCGAGCTCCGCCTCGAGGCGGTCCTCGATCGCCACCTCCCGCAGCTCCTTGAGCCGGGCGGCCGCGGCCTGGGCGAAGGGCTCGTGCGCAAACTCGGGCAGTGGCGCCGGCCCGCGCCACAAGGCCAGCGCCTCGGCCAGCCTCTGGCGGGCCGTCTCGGGACGGCTCTCGGCGAGGAGGCGTCGTCCCTCCGCGGCGAGGGCCTCAAACCGGGTGGCGTCCAGCTCGTCGGGACCGACCCGCAGCACGTAGCCGGGAGCTTGCGTCACCAGTACGACCGGTGGGCTCCGTCGTGGGCGAGCCGGCTCGAGCACCCTGCGCAGGTTGTGCATATAGGCCTGCAGGGCCCCGCCTGCCCGCGCGGGCGGCTCTTCCCCCCACAGCAGATCGATCAGCCGGTCCACGGCCACCACCTGATTGGCGTGGACCAGCAGCACAGCCAGCACGGCCCGCTGCTTGGGCGGCCCGATAGGGATGTGTTGGTCGCCGTCGCACACTTCGAACGGGCCGAGGATCCTGAAGTCCACCCTCGTCTCCCCCGCGCCTTCCGCACTCGGCCGTATGGAGCCTACGGACGCCGCTGAATGCGCGCCATCCCCCCGGGTCCCGCCCAGGACGAGGTGCGCAGCGGCGGCCCGAACTGGGCCTTCATTGCCCAGGACGCGGGCTGGGCACCATCCGGTCGCGCGGGACCCGACCCGGGGCGGACAGCGAAACCCGAACGACCCTGGTGACCGCACTAGCCAACACCCAGCAGGCGTTGAGCGCCCGCTGCTACACGGCCGCCTCCCCGGAGGTCCGAGAGGCAAGCTCGAGCGGGTCGGCACAGACATAGCCACCGTCGAAGCCCGCGCCGCGAACGCCGCGCTGAGACATCCGCGCCGTCAGCAACATCCGCTCCTTGGGGACCAAGTCGTGACGGTCGGTCTCCGGGGGACGCATGTCGACGAGCAGGCACGGTGCGGCCGAGAGCAGGAGCACGACGGGCGGCGAAGGCGCCGCCCGTCCTGGCTACGACGCGTTCTTCTTCTACAGCGAGGCCGTCGACGGCTGGTTGGCGCCCGCCCCGTGCAGATGGCCATGCTGAGGTTCGCGACGTCCTGGCACCGCCTCCGCTCCCTGCGAATCTTCCGCGACAAGACCGGTCTGCGCCCACCCGGGCCGGTGGAGTTCAATCGAGGCGGCCTACGACTGTCGACGCGGTTTGCCAGCTTGTGGACTGGATGGTGCTGCCCGGCCGCCCCACCGCGGCAAAGGAGGTCGAGATCCTCGTGCTGCGCCAACAATATGGATCTGCTGACCTAGTTCCTGCGAAACCCTGGAGCTGTTCGCCTACGGCGACCCCATCGCCCAAGACCAGATCGAGGTAAGGACAGCCCCGTCGCAGGGCTTTCGGAATACCCGATCCTCTTGACATCCCTGTCATTACAGGATGACAATCCGATGTCGCGGGGAGGTTCCACTGTGACGCAGATCGCAACGATGCCAGTCCCACTGCAGTCCTTCGCGGTGCGTGGCCACCGAGCTGTGCGTTTCCACCTCCGCACACGCTCCCCCGCCCGGGTCGACGGCCTCATCCGCCGCCCCCAGCCGACCAGCCTCGCAGCACAAGGAGACACACCATGACAGTGCGCAGTGTGTCGCTCGGCGTCCTCGCGGTCGCCGGCGTCGTCGCTCTCGGTGCCGGCTTGCTGGTCGGGAGAGCGGCCTTCGGCGGCACGTCCACCGAGGCCGCGACTGGACGGACGGCAGCCGCGGCGGGCGGCAAGGTCGACGTCATCGTGAAGGCGACCGACTCCGAGTTCTGGCAGTCGATGCTCGCGGGCTCCGAGAAGGCAGGCGCTGACCTGGGGCTCGAGCTCGGGCTCTTCGGCCCCACGTCGGAGACCAACATCGCGGAGCAGGTCAGCCTCGTGGAGAACTCGATCTCCCGCGGGGTGGAGGCGATCGTACTGGCGTCGAACTCCTCGACCGCGTTGGACGACGTGGTCAACCGGGCCCGCGTCGCCGGCATCAAGGTGGTCACGGTCGACAACGCGATCGGCGCCCAGTCGGAGGGCTTCATCGGCACTGACAACATCAAGGCAGGTCAGCAGGCAGGCGATCGGATGTGCCAGCTGCTGACCGCGCAGGGCAAACAGGCGGGCTCGGTCCTGCATGAGTCGGCCGTGTCGGGCGTCCAAGTGCTCACCGACCGCTTCGACGGCTTCCGCAAGGGCCTTGCCGCCACCTGCCCCGGCGCCCAGATCATCCAGACACTGGTGAACAACAACGACCTGAACACGGCGGTCGGCCAGGTGAACGACGCGCTGACCCGTACCCCTGACCTGGCCGGGATCTTCGCCGACAACAACACGTCCGGCACCGGCACCGCGCGGGCCATCAGCGACGCCCGCCGCGGCGACGCCGTCGCGGTCGTGGCCTTCGACTCCGACCCCGCGGAGGTGGAGGCGGTCCGCACCGGCGCGATCGACGCGATCCTCGTGCAGAACCCGTTCTTCTTCGGCTACCAGGGCGTGGTCGAGGCCGCGATGTCGATCAAGGGCTCGACGCCTCCCGTGAACCTCGACCCGGGTGCCGTGCTCGTCGACCCGGAGAACGTCGGCGATCCGACGCTGGCCGCCCTGCTCAAGCCGCCCACCACCACGGGCTGATCGGAATGGCCGCGACGGAGCCCGGCGCCGCGACCCCTGCGGTCCGGCTGATCGGCGTCAGCAAGAACTACGGTCCGGTCACCGCTCTCAACGGCGTGGACCTGGAGGTGCTCCCCGGTGAGGTGCACTGCCTCGCCGGGGAGAACGGGGCCGGCAAGTCGACGCTGATCAAGGTGCTGACCGGTGCCATCGCCCGGGACGGCGGCAGCTACGAGATCAGTGGCACCGAGATCGGCCGGCACCCGACGCCCGCGCAGGTGCGCGAGGCCGGGGTCGGCGTCGTCTACCAGGAGCTGAGCCTGCTCCCGGAGCTGAGCGTGGCCGACAACCTGTTGATCGCGACGCTGCCCAACCGGTTCGGCGTCGTCTCGCGCCGCCGTCAGCGCGACGCCGCCCGCGCGCTGCTCGAAAACGTGGGGCTCGGCTCCCTGGATCTGGACGCCGCGGTCGGTGACCTCACCACCGCCACCCG
>JAODNO010000126.1 GCA_025465235.1 Pseudonocardia sp. | reverse complement strand
CGGGCCAAGCACCTGGCCAAGGTCGCCGCCGCGCGTGAACTGCTCAGCTGCGTGTTCTACGCGCTGCGCGACGGGCACGTGCGACGCCTGGCCAGCACTGCGACGTGAGGATCGTGCGGTCCCCGGTGCCTGCGTGGCCCGAGCGGGGCGTGGTCTCCGTGCCACGAGCGTGAGCCGGCGGCCGGGTTCGTTGTGCAACGGCCCAAGGCCGAGCAGCACGGCCAGCGCGGCGAGGGTGAGACCCCCGAGCCGGTGTCCTGCCAACTGACCGGGAAGACCGGGATGGGCGCGTCGACGAAGAACTGGTTCGCGGCGGTGGCGCGCAGGATCGCGTTCCACGCCACCGGACCAGTGAACGCACCGACGGCGACGGCGACCAGTACACCCGGGCTGCGCTGGCGGCCGATCAACGCGACGAGCACGACAGCGAGCAACGCGGACAGCGCCGCGCCATACGCGATGACACCCGAAGGCAGCATCGTTGCCCTCCTTCCTGGTCGTGCTTCGGCAGTATCCGGCACCCCGGCCCGCGATATGGGGACGGCAACGGCGATCAGGTGACCGGCAGCCCGGCGAGGTCGGCGAGGCCCGAGCACGGCGCACACGCCCAGCGTCCGCAGAACCGACCAGGCGATGGCGAAGAGCAGTACTGCTGCCACGGCGACGACGGCTAGATGATCAATTCCAGAGTGTCGGTCCGGCGCGGCGTTCCGGTTCAACGTATGAGGAGGTCAGATCTGCGCCTGGCCGCCGTCGACGAAGAACTCGACGCCATTGACGTAGCTGGCGTCGTCGGAGGCAAGGAAAGCCGCGGCGCCTGCGATCTCTTCGGGCTCGGCGACGCGGCCGAGCGGAACGGCGGCGGCGAACGTGTCGAGGAGTGCCTGCTGGTGGTCGGGCTCGGCGATTCCGAGCAGGCCCGGCGTCCTGGTCGGGCCGGGGCTCAGGACGTTGACGCGGATGGTGCGTCCCTGGAGGTCCACGGCCCAGCCGCGGGCGAGGCTGCGGACCGCGGCCTTCGTGGCGGCGTAGACGCTCTGTCCAGGTCCGGGCCTGACCGAGGCGGTGGAACCGGTGAGGATGACTGATGCGTTGTCGTTGAGCAGTGGCAGTGCTTTCTGCACGGTGAAGATGACGCCCTTGACGTTCGTGGCGAACGTGGCGTCCACCTGCTCCTCGGTGATGTCGCCGAGTGCCGCAGGGACGCCGCCGCCGGAGTTGGCCACCAGGATGTCCACGTTGCCCCGGCGTTCCCGCACGGTGTTGTACAGCATGTCGAGGTCGGCGAGCTTGGCCGAGTCGGCCCGGACGGCCTCGACGTTCTCGCCGATCTCGGCCACCGCGGCGTCGAGGGCGCTCTGCCGACGGCCGGTGATGAAGACGTACGCGCCGTCGGCGGCGAACCTCTTGGCGATGGCGAGTCCGATGCCGGTGGCGCCACCGGTGACGACGGCTGTCTTGTCCCGCAAGGTGCTCATGGCTGCTCCCGACATGGTGGATGATCAATTGAGGTTCTTGACTGTTCCGTCCAGAACGTACCTCGTTCTGGACTAGACAGTCAAGAACGGGGTACGGTGACGCCATGGCGAGACCCCGAAGCTTCGATCAGGACGCGGTCCTGGGCGCGGTCAGGGACCAGTTCTGGGCGACCGGGTACGCGGGGACGAGCGTCGACGACATCCGCGCGGCCACCGGTCTGGGCAAGGGCAGCCTCTACGGCGCCTTCGGTGACAAGCACAACCTGTTCCTACGAGTCTTCGACGACTACTGCACCGCACTGACCGAGGCCGTGCGTCAGGCGCTCGACGGGCCGGATGCCGGGGCCTACGGGCGGCTGCGCGGCCACGTGTTGGCAGTCGCGGACGCTACCGCTTCGGACGTCTGCCTTCGGGGCTGTCTGCTCGCCAAGGCCACCGCCGAGCTGGCGGCGCAGGATACGGCCGTCGCGGCACGGGGTCGCCAGACGTTCGAGGCGCTGGAGGAACTGATCGCTTCCTGTGTCGCGGCGGCGCAGCGTGCGGGTGACATCAAGGCGGACTCGGATCCCGCTCGACTTGCCGGACTGCTGCTGGCTGTCCTGCGTGGGATCGAGGCGCTGGGCAAGGGTGGCAGCAGTCCCTCCTCGTTGCGTGCGATCGCCGAGACCGCGCTGGCCGTACTGCCACGGCCTTAGGGAATCTCCACCGGCTCAGCGCGTGTGTCGACGAGCGTTGCGGGGAGCTAGGGGATCAGGCCCCGACCAGAATCAGCGGTTCAGGGCATCAGAGAGGCGGCATCAAGCGCAGCGCCACGCCGTGGCACAGGACCGCACAGGGCAGCACCGCTACCAGCACAGACGTGCTGAACACGGCGGCCTCGATTGCGTCGCTGTCCTCCCGGCCGGGTAGGTCGCCGCCGAGCGATAGGTCATCACGCGGTACCCGTGAGTTGGTCGAGAAGCAGTTGCAGCGACTGCACCGAGCGGCGCAGTTTCGGGGGTGCACTGGTCGGCGATGGTCTTGCGGTTGGCCCGGTAACGGTCGTCTGCCGCGAGCGAATATCCCCAGCACCATCCCGGCAGACCGATACGACGTGGCGGCAGTTCCTCCGGACCCAGGCCACGACCATGCTGGCCGTGGACTTCTTCCCCGTGGACCGCGCCGTGACGCTCAAGCGGATCTACGTCTTCTTCGCCCTGGAAGTCGACAGCCGCTACATCCACATCCCCGGGGCGACAAGCCGGCCAACCGCAGCCTGGACCACCCAGCAGGCCCGGAACCTGCTGATGCACCTCGACGACCATGCCGCCACATTCCGCTTCCTCGTCCGCGACCGGGCCGACCAGCTCACCACCTCGTTCGACGCCGCCCTGGCCGACGCCGGCATCGACACCGTGAAGATCCCTCCTCGCTGCCCGCGAGCGAACTGCTTCGCCGAACGATTCGTACTGACAGCCAGAACCGAACTCACTAACCGCATCCTGCTCTTCGGTGAGCGGGACCTGCGGACCGTCCTCGCCGAGTACGGCGCCCATTGCAACGGCCGGCGACCACACCGGGCGCAGCGACTTCTCCCACCATCCCGCCCCGGACCTTCACCAGCAGCGGATCAGACGCCGACCGATCCTTGGCGGCCTGATCAAAGAATACGAACGGGCAGCCTGAAACCGCAGGTCAACCCCGACAGCCGAGTTCTGGAACCCGACAGGCTCGGCGAGGAGCACCACCGATGGCTGGACGGCGACCTTTAGACGAGTTGCGGGCGGGCAGCAGTCTGCTCAGC
>JAODNO010000386.1 GCA_025465235.1 Pseudonocardia sp. | reverse complement strand
CGGGAGTTCATCCGGGTCTTCGAGGCGGCGACGGCGGAGGTGGCGGCCGAGGAACATGTGGGTTTCCTCGTCCAGGGCACCCTCTACCCAGACGTCGTCGAGTCCGGCGGCGGGTCCGGCACCGCCACGATCAAGAGCCACCACAACGTGGGCGGGTTGCCGGACGACATCGAGTTCGCGCTGGTCGAGCCGCTGCGGGCGCTGTTCAAGGACGAGGTACGCCGGGTCGGTGCCGAGCTCGGCCTGCCGGAGACGATCGTGGCGCGCCAGCCGTTCCCCGGGCCCGGACTGGGCATCCGGATCATCGGTGCGATCACGCAGGACCGGTTGGAGACGTTGCGCGCCGCCGACGCGATCGCGCGCGAGGAGCTCACCGCCGCCGGGTTGGACCGCGCGATCTGGCAGTGCCCGGTGGTGCTGCTCGCCGACGTCCGCAGCGTGGGTGTGCAGGGTGACGGCCGCACCTACGGTCACCCGGTGGTGCTCCGGCCGGTGTCCAGCGAGGACGCCATGACCGCCGACTGGACGCGGCTGCCCTACGACGTGCTCGAACGCATCTCCACCCGGATCACCAACGAGGTGTCGGAGGTCAACCGCGTGGTCCTCGATGTCACCAGCAAGCCGCCGGGCACGATCGAGTGGGAGTAGCGATCGCGGCGGAGCGGCCCGGCCGCCTCGCGGATGCCCTGCGCACCGGACGGTTCGCCGTCACCGCCGAGATCGGGCCCCCGCGCGGCGCCGACGTGGACGAGATCCGCGAGTCCGCAGTGCTGCTGCGTGACTGGGTGGACGCTGCCAACATCACGGACAACCAGGGTGCCCAGGTCCGGGTGTCGAGCTTTGCCGGCAGCGTCGTCGCGCTCGCCGAGGGTCTGGAGCCGGTCATGCAGATGACCTGCCGTGACCGCAACCGCATCGCGCTGCAGTCGGACCTGCTCTCGGCGGGCGCTCTCGGCGTCCCCAACCTCGTGCTGATGACCGGCGACCGGCCCGAACGCGGCGACCACGCCGACGCCACCCCGGTGTTCGACCTGACCTCCAGCAGCCTGATGACCACCGCGCGCATGCTGCGGGACGAGGGCCGGTTGCTGTCGGGGCGGGCCATCGACCCGCCGCCGCAGTATCTGCTCGGCGCGGTCGACACGGGCGCGGGTGCGCCCGACCGGCTCGAGCAGAAGGTGGCCGACGGAGCAGAGTTCGTGCAGACCCAGTTCGTGTTCGACGTCGACGACTTCGTCGTCTGGATGGAGAAGGTGCGTGACCTCGGGCTCGACCACCGGTGCGGGGTCCTTGCCGGTGTCGGACCCATCCGGTCGCTGCGGGCGCTCGAGTTCATGGCCGGAATCCCCGGCGTCGTCATCCCGCCCGCCTTCGAGCGGCGGCTCCGTGGGGTGCCGGCCGAGCGCGTGACCGCGGAGGGCATGGCCGCGTGCGCGGAGACCGTGGCTGCGTTGCGAGAGGTTCCCGGCGTGGCCGGCGTGCACATGATGGCCGTCGGCTACGAGCGGGGCGTGCCGGAGATCCTCGAGGCGGCCGGGCTGGAGCCGACCCCAATGACGTGACCTGCCGCGCCGGGGGCGGCGGCGACACGACGAGGGCGGCATCCGGGTCGTCGACCCCTGATGCCGCCCCGCGTGGCCGCTGCTCCCCCGAGCGCGGCCCCCGGTCCCGATGGCTCCCCAGTCACCGGTTCCGGTCGTTCCCTTTAGCTGTTGCCGCGCCCCCGGAGGCTCCCGACCAGCAGCATCAACCCGATCAGCGTCGCCCCGGCGGCGAGCAGCCACCGTGGGTCGAAGCCTGCGAGCGTCGGCACCTCGCCGAAGAACGCCGCCGCGGCCATCCCGAGCGAGAGCACCCCCACCAGGAGCGTCAGCACGTCCGGGCCACGCCGCCGCGTCGCGGTCGCCGGCTTCTCGTCCCACTCAGCCACGGTGCACCTCCACGCTCCCCGCGCCCGTCTCGATGTCGAGGATGAGCAGTCTTCCCGTCCGGACGCCATCGGCGCCCAGGTCGTCGGCCACCGCGAGATGCGCCCCCGGACCGGACTCCGAGCGGCCGTCGAACTCCACGCTGCCCACCCCGGTGGTGCTGGTCAGGGTGACGTCGGCGTTCTGGGGCACCTGCACCTGAACGTCACCCACGCCGAGCGTGATGGTGGACCGCACCGGGCTCGCGTTGCCGCCCGGCGGCACGGCCAGGTCGAGATTGCGCAGATCGAGTGCGATCTCGCCTGCCGTGCGCTGGTAGCTGGGCTGCAGTGCCGCCACGGTGGTCGGGGCGGCCCGCAGGTCGCCGACGCCGTTGCCCTGCCAGCGGTCCAGCGGCGCGGCCAGGAGTGCCCAGGTCAATGCGCCGAGCAGCAAGGCGACCGGAATCAGGCCGCGACCGGTCCGGAGGAACGCGCCGACCACCAGCCCGGCACCGATCACGGCGAGCGCCACACCGGAGAGCACCGGCAGGTTCGCCAGCGTGAGCGCGCCGGCCACGAGCATGATCACGGTGGTGATGCCGCCGGCGAGCAGAGCGAGGCCCAGGGTCACCGGGGTGACGGGGAGGCGTCGCCGCGGAGGTTCCGGCTGCGGGCCGACGGGCGCCGGCTCGGGGAGGTCCCAGGCGAACGGGGCGGCTCCGAGTGGGTCCCACGCCGGAGGGGTCCCGGTGGCGGCCGGCTCCTTGAGAAGCGAGGGCCCCGCGGGCGTGACCGTGGTCGGGGCCTCCGCGGCGGCCCGCTCCCTGCTTCCGCTCGAGCCACGGTGGCCCCGGCTGCGGTGCAGCAGGAACAGCAGGGCCGCGATGACCAGCGTGGGCAGCACGATCTCGCTGTCGCCACGGAACACGGTCCCGATGCTCACCACGGCTGCGATCGCCAGGCCGACGACCACGATCGTCCGTGGTGAACGCGCCTCCGCAGGCGCTGCAGGGTCGACGGGCTCCTCTGGCAGGAGGAACCACCCGGCGATGTAGAGCGCCGCGCCGATCCCGGTGAACGCCGCCACGACGAACCCGACGCGCACCAGCGTCGGGTCGATGTCGTACCGGCGCGCGATGCCCGCGGCGACCCCCGCCACCTGCCGGTCGTCCCGCGGCCGTGCGGGCCGTGTCTCCCACATCTCCCGCAGCGTGTTCTGCACGTCTGTCCCGTTCATCGCTCTCCTGCCTCCATGGGAGACAGCCTGCTCGGCCCCGGCCCGTCGACGCATGGGGGATGGCCCGGAGCTCTCCCCGAGGTTTCCCCGATGTCACTCCTCCACCCACGTGTGACGATGGTGGCGTGACCACGGTTCCTGCGGCGACCCCGCCGCCCGCGCCACCGCCGACGGTGGTGCCTGCATGCGCCCCGCCGCTCGTCCGCAGGCGCAGCGGCCGGTTCGTCGCGGGTGTGGCCGGGGGCGTCGCAGACCACCTCGGCGTGAACGTGCTCTGGGTGCGCGCGGCGTTCGTCCTGCTCGCCGGCATCCACGGGGCGGGGGTTCTCGCCTACGGACTGCTGTGGATCTTCGTCCCGCAGGAGCAGGCCGACGTCCAGCGGCCGCTGGGGCGCACCGAGCGTCAGCAGGCGCTGGGACTGGCCGCGCTCGGTATCGGGGCGGGCCTCGCCGCCGCGGCTGTGGGCAACACGGTCGTGGGTTGGATCGTGGGCCCGCTCGGCGTGGTGGCGATCGGTGCCGCCGTCGTCTGGCGGGAGGCCGACGAGTCGCAGCGCCGACGCTGGACGAAGGGTGCGCGTTCGGGGGTCACCGGGATGGCCGGGGGCGGGCGCACAGCGCTGCTGCGGGTGTTCGCGGGCGCCATCTTCGTGGCCAGCGGTATCGGCGTGTTCCTGCTGGGCAACCTGGATCTCTCGCAGGTGCAGTTCGGGCTGCTGGCCGTGCTGGCGACGCTGCTCGGCGTCGGCGTGTTGACCGTGCCGTGGTGGGTGCGCCTGATCCGCGAGCTCGGCGAGGAGCGCCGCGAGCGGATCGTCGAGACCGAGCGCGCGGAGATCGCCGCACACCTGCACGACTCCGTGCTGCAGACACTCGCGCTCATCCAGCGCCAGTCCGACCAGCCCCGCGAGGTGCTGCGGCTGGCCCGCGGCCAGGAGCGCGAGCTACGGCACTGGCTGTACGGACCCACCGGCTACGGCCGGTCTGCCCGCGCGTCCGGAGAGCCCACCCTTGACGCCGGTCTGGCCGCCGCGATCACCACGGCCGCTGCCGAGGTGGAGGACACCTACGCGATCGACGTCCGCCCCGTCGTGGTGGGCGACCGGCCGCTCGACGACGGGCTGCGGGCCCTCGTGCTCGCCTCCCGCGAGGCGATGGTCAACGCAGCGAAGCATTCCGGCGTGGGCGAGGTGAGCGCGTACGTCGAGGTGGAACCGACGGAGGTGCACGTGTTCGTCCGCGACCGCGGCATCGGGTTCGACCCGGACGCGGTGCCGGACGACCGGCACGGCCTCGCCGACTCGGTACACGGCAGGATGAGGCGGCACGGCGGTGCGGTCCGGCTGCGGAGCACCCCGGGCGAAGGCACCGAGGTACACCTGAGCATGCCGGTGGACGGACCGGCCGACACGGAGCCCGAGGCCCAGGCTGAGGCTCAGAAGGAAGCGACCACATGAGCGACACCACCGACGAGGCGCCGGGTAGCGAGGCCGCCGGGCAGATTCGCGTCTTCCTCGTCGACGACCACGGCCTGTTCCGGGCCGGGGTGCGCGCCGAGCTCGACCGGTTCGTTCCGGACGTGACG
Source organism: Pseudonocardia sp. (assembly GCA_025465235.1). Lineage (GTDB taxonomy): Bacteria > Actinomycetota > Actinomycetes > Mycobacteriales > Pseudonocardiaceae > Pseudonocardia. The sequence goes on along the minus strand of JAODNO010000386.1, from coordinate 4,340 downwards.
GTGGTGGGCGAGGCCGGGTCCGTCGACGAGGCCGTTGCTGCGATCCGGCACCTGCGGCCCGACGTGGTGCTGCTCGACGTCCACATGCCCGACGGGGGCGGCGCCGAGGTGCTGCGTCAGCTGCGGCCGGAGCTGCCGGATGTGGTCTTCCTGGCGCTGAGCGTGTCGGACGCGGCGGAGGACGTCATCGCCGTGATCCGTGCGGGGGCGCGGGGTTACGTCACCAAGACGATCTCGGGGAGCGAGCTGACCGAGGCCGTGCGCCGGGTGAAGTCCGGGGACGCGGTGTTCTCGCCGCGGCTGGCCGGGTTCGTACTCGACGTGTTCTCCGACCGGCCCGGTGCTGCTCCGCCCGGCGACCCGGAGCTCGACCTGCTCACCCGCCGGGAGCGCGATGTGCTGCGGCTGCTCGCGCGGGGCTACGCGTACAAGGAGATCGCCGGGGAGCTGTTCATCTCAGTGAAGACGGTGGAGACGCACGTGTCGAGCGTGCTGCGCAAGACGCAGCTGTCCAACCGCTACGAGCTGTCGCGGTGGGCGTCGGACCGACGGCTCGTGTAGCGACCGGTCCGACCCTCCGGGTCAGCCGCCGAGCAGGCCCGCGGCGACCTTGCCGACGCCGCCGAGGAGCCCGGAGGAGTTCCCGCTGCCGCTGTCGTTGCTGCCGCTGTCGCTGCTGCTGTTGTCGTTGTTGCTGCTCGACGACTTGTTGTCCGTGCCGGAGCTGCTGTTGCTGCTCAGCAGAGAGGTGACCGGGGCGGTGACCTGGCCGAGCGTGGAGGTCGTGCCGCTGACGACGCTCCCGAGGTCCTGAACCGGCTGGTCGAGGGGAGCCGGGAGGGCCGCGCCGACGTTCCCGACAGTGCCACCGAGGCCCGACCCGACGTCCTGGACGACGCCGCCGGACGATCCACCCGAGGTGCTGTTGGCGGTGCCGCCACCACTGGTCGCGGACGGGGAAGCCGTGCCACCCCCTGATCCAGTGGCGCCGCGGGCGCTGTTCGTGCCGGAGACACCCGCACTGCCGCCGTTCGAGGCAGGGCTCCTCACGGTGCCCGTGGCCGGGGCGCTCGCCGCGGCGGGGATGCCCGCGATCGCGCTGGGGAACGCGACCGGTACCCATGACGCCGGGGGTGCCGTGCCCGGGTCGAGAGCGCCGGTGGCGGCAGCGGGGTCGATCACGGTGCCGGGGAGGACGGGTGCAGTGTTACTCGGGTCGAGCAGACCCTGTCCCGGGTAGGTGTTGCCCTGGTTGCCCTGGGCCTCGCTGCCGGTGGGTGCGACCTGGGTGAGCGCCGCGGCGCCGAGCACCGATCCCACGGCGAGTAGCGCGCCTGCCGCGACAGCGGTGCGACGCACCAGCACGCGCTTCGAGGTCGGCTCGCCGGCCTGCTCGTCGGCCTGCTCGGCGGCTTGCTGCGCGGCCGGCTGGTGCGCCCTCGCCTGAACGGGGCGATCGATGGCGTGCGGGGCACGGCCCTCGCGGCGCAGGAGGCTGCCGACGGAAATGCCGGTGGTGGGGGCGTCGTCCACCTCGAGCTTCCCGGCCGCCGGGGCGTTACGACTCAGCAGATCGGCGACGGTGACCACACTGACAGGAGTCATCCGTGGCCCACCTCGGGACACCATCTGAGCCACTGTGCAACGTCCTCCCTTTGAGTGAACGGACGACCGAATGTCTACCGGATGTGCAACTGACACACCAAGTGTCATCCGTCCGCTCGTCATGTTTCACCCGAATGGAGTATTTCCGTTCGTCGCCTGTTATCTACCGCTCATCCGATCGGCACGACTTGGAACGCCTCGGCGAGGCTCCCGCCCGGTAACCCGGAGCGCGCGGCCCAGTCCGCGTTCCAGGTGCGGATACGGGTGTCCAGGTCGGGCCAGTGTCCCGTCTGCGAGTGGTGCGCGCGCAGAGCGGCGACCTTGCGGTCGAACGTCTCGGTCACGTCCACGAGGTGGTCGACGCGCTCGTCCGGCGCCCCCATCACCCAGAGCTCGCCGACCGTCCACGGGTTGAGTCCCTCCTCGGCCAGCAGCTCCGGGTGGGCGAAGGGGTTGCGCGCGTCGGGGTAGACCGCGGCGAGCGCCGCCTCTCCCGCCGCGCGGTGGTCGGGGTGCGACGCGCCCAGGCGACGCCACCAGATCTCCGGTGACTGGGTCAGTACCCGGTCAGGACGAAACCTCCGGATCTCGCGGCTGATGTCGCGGCGCAGCTCGATGCTCGCCGTCAGCCGGCCGTCGGGGTACCGGAGGAACTGGACGTCCTGCACTCCGACCGCCGCCGCCGCGGCCAGCTGCTCCGCCTCCCGCAGCGGACCCATCGCGGCTCGCGGTGTGTCGTCATAGCCGCCGGCGTCCCCTGAGGTGCAGATGCAGTAGGCGACCTCGATGCCCGCCGCCGTCCACGCGGCGACCGTGCCGCCCGCACCGAAGTCGACGTCATCGGGGTGCGCGGTGACGACGAGCGCGCGCTCGACGTCCGTCCGGACGGTGGCGCGGGGGCGAACGGCATCAGCGAGGGGGGTGGCCACCGGCGAACTCTACGAGCGTGGCCGACCGGCCACGCCGATCAGGGCAGGCCGCGAAAGCGCGAGCGGGTGGAGTCGAGGGCCTGCTTCGCGTAGAGGCCGGCGCCGCCGCCGAGCAGCAGGCCGAGCACGTCGACCGGCACCGAGTCCGACGTCGTCATCAGCAGGGCGAGCAGTGCGACCCCTGCCGTGCCGCCCGCGACCTTCCAGCGGCTGTTGACGTAGTCGGTGGTGGTGCCGCCGGACAGGCCGCGCTTCTTGGCCGCGTTGTTCAGCATGGCCAGGTAACCGACGTGTCCCAACGCGGCGAGGAGGCCCACCAGAGCGATTACCGCTGCGACGATCCCGAACACGGTCCCCATGACGTCAACAGTGCCACGAAACGACGTCGAGGGGGTGGACCCACCGGGTGGACTCAGCGGCCGCCGAGCCTGCCGCGTCCCAGCCGCAGCAGCAGCATTCCGAGCTCGCGGCCCTCGGAGCCGAGCTCGCGGAACCGCGCGAGCACCGCCATCTCCCGGTTGTAGACGATGCGCGGACCACCGGCGGCCATCCGCGCCCTGCCGATCCGCTGCGAGACCTCGCTGCGGCGCTTCACCAGGCGCAGGATCTCGGCGTCGAGATGGTCGATCTCGACCCGCAGCGCCTGGATCTCGTCCTCGGCGGGGACGTCGTCGACGGGGTCGTCACCCACCGGTTCAATGTCGTTGCCTGTCGTCACGGTCATGGTCTCCTCCAGGTCTGGTGGTCCGGTCCTGGCCCGAGACGCGAGAACGCCCCGGGTCCTGAGGACTCCGGGGCGTCGTGGGGGCTGATCAGCTGGCCACGGGCACCGGTGTCCGGTACCCGTAGAAAAATCGATGGCTGGTCAGTCGCACGTTCGCAGTGTGCCACACCTGGGCCCGTCGGGGCGCGGCGGTAGTCTTCGAACACGATGAGCGCGCTGTTCGAACTGCCGACCGAGAATCCCGTCCACGCCCGCACCGAACGCGGCGTGGCGCTGCTGGAGGGGCTCAACCCGCGCCAGCGCGAGGCGGTGGTCCACGCCGGTTCGCCCCTGCTGATCGTCGCGGGAGCGGGGTCGGGCAAGACGCGCGTGCTCACCCACCGCATCGCCTGGATGCTGGCCGAGCGCGGGGCGCACCCCGGCGAGATCATGTCGATCACCTTCACCAACAAGGCCGCCGCGGAGATGAAGGAGCGCGTCGACGCGCTGGTGGGTCGCCGGGCCAACGCGATGTGGGTCTCCACGTTCCACTCGATGTGCGTGCGGATCCTGCGCCGCGAGGCGCAGCACCTCGGCGTGCGGAGCGCCTTCTCCGTCTACGACGCCGACGACACGCGCAGACTCGTCGGGTTGGTGGCCCGCGACCTGGAGCTGGACCCCAAGAAGTTCGCCGCCAGGGGGCTCGCCGCCCAGATCTCCAACCTCAAGAACGAGTTGCTCTCCCCGGACGACGCCGCCGACCGCGCCACCAACGAGTACGAGCGCAAGGTTGCCGAGGTCTACGCCGTCTACCAAGCCCGGCTGCGCACGGCCAACTCGTTCGACTTCGACGATCTGATCATGGAGACGGTCGCGCTGCTGCAGCGGTTGCCCGCGGTCGCGGAGTACTACCGGCGGCGCTTCCGGCACGTACTCGTCGACGAGTACCAGGACACCAACCACGCGCAGTACGCGCTGGTGCGCGAGCTGGTCACTCCTGCGGCCGAGGGTGCGCAACCCGGGGAGCTGTGCGTGGTGGGCGACTCCGACCAGTCGATCTACGCGTTCCGCGGCGCCAACATCCGCAACATCATCGAGTTCGA
>JAODNO010000349.1 GCA_025465235.1 Pseudonocardia sp. | reverse complement strand
CCGGGGCACTGACGGTGGCAGCACTGGTGACGCTGCCGGTGGTGTCGTTGATCGTCGGCAGCCTGGCGTACGGGTCGGGCGACCTCGTGAGCCCGACCGGCGAGTCGCTGGCCTTCTGGACGGGCGCGGGCCGCGTGCTGATCGCGGCGCTGTACATCGCGGTTCAGCTGAGCTGGGTGGCCGGGCTCGCGCTGCTGCTGTCGGTGAGCACCGACGCTCCGCTCGGGGCGGTGGGTGGCGCGGTGATGGTGTCGATCATCTCGCAGATCCTCGACCAGATCACCGCGCTGGAGGACCTCCGCAACTACCTGCCGACCCATTACGACAGCGCGTGGGCGGGGCTGCTCGCCGACCAGATCGACTGGGGAGACATGACCCGCGGCGCCTTCTCCGCGGTCACGTACGCCGCGGTGTTCGGCGGGCTGGCGGTGTGGCGGTTCCGACGCAAGGACGTGACGAGCTAACCCTGGCCCAGTCTGGCGTCGCGCGCGTGCCCCACCGCTTCGGCGCGGCCCGCCACCCGCAGCTTCGCGAAGACGTTGGACACGTGGATGCGCATGGTCTTCGACGAGGGCACGAGCCGCCGGGCGATCTCGGCGTTGGTCAGGCCGCGGGGCCGCTGACACGGCTCGCGCCACGGCACTCTCGTCAGCTCCTGTCGGACGAGAGTGCGGTTCGCGTCCTGGGGTCGGCGGGGTCGTGCTGCGTGGCCTCGGACAGAGCGCCGACCACGCCTGCGGGACCGGGCCGTGGCGTCCCGAGCAGCACACCCCCGACGATCACCACACCCGCCACCAGCTCCACCACGGTGGGCCGCTCGTTCAGCGCGGCCGCGGCGAGCGCGATCCCGACCACCGGCACCAGCAGCGAGTACGGCGCGACGACTCCGGCGGGATAACGGCGCATCAGAGCGGTCCAGATCCCGGCGCCGAGCACGGTGGCGAGGACGGCCAGGTAGCCGAGCGCCAGCAGCCCGGGCACCCCGGCGGGCGTGACGGCGGCGCGCAAGGCGGCCCAGTCCGCGGCCGGCCCCTCCGTTGCGAGCGACACCGCGAGCAGCGGGATCGGCGGCACCACGGACATCCACAGCGTCAGGTGCAACGGGTTCGGTGGGTCCGCGAGCCGGGCGGCGAGGTTGCCGAACGCCCAGCCCAGCGCGCCGACGAGGGTGAGCGCCAGCGGGAGAAGGGCCGCGGCCTGCGCCTGTGCCACGGCGATGGCCACGAGTCCCAGCACCGCGAGCGCAATCCCCACGACCTGCCGCGCGGCCATCCGCTCCCGCAGCAGCAACGCTCCGAGCAACACAGTGAAGGGAGCCGAGGCCTGTAGGACCAGCGACGCGAGCCCGGTGGGCATGCCGATGTCCATCGCCACGAACAGGAACAGGAACTGCACCGTCCCGAACCCGAGCCCGTAGCCGATCAGCCAGCGCAGCGGCACCCGTGGGCGGGGCACCAGCAGCACGGTCGGGATCGCGATCACCAGGAACCGCAGCGCGGCGAGGAACAGCGGCGGGAAATGCTCCAGACCCACGTGGATGGCGAGGAAGTTGGCGCCCCAGAGCGCGGCGACGAAGATGGCGAGCAGACGGTCCCGGACGTTCACGGTCTACGCGGGCAACTGTCAGGCGCTCTGTGGGCGCAGTCGCTTGGGCAGCTTCGCGACCACCGCGACATAGGAGTCGTCGACGAGCTCGAGCAGCTCGTCGTCGGGGATCGTCCCGTCGACCGTGACGCTGTTCCAGCCGTGCCGGCCGATGTAGGCCATCACCTCGACTGTGTCCGGGTAGCGGTGGCGCAGCTCGGCCGCCTCGTCGGCGTCACGACCACACTTGACGCCGAGGCGGTCGGTGCCGAGGAAGGCGAAGATCTTGCCGCCCACCTTCGCGACCAGGTCGCCGTCCCACGGCTCGTCGGGCGTGGCCCCGGGTTTGGCCAGGCAGTAGGCCACCAGCTCGTCGTGGTTCACGGCCACCGCTCGGGGGCCAACCGGGACCGCATCGCGAGCCACAGCAGCACGAAGAGCAGCACGGTGAACCAGACGTAGGTGCTACCGATGGCCTGCTGGAGAGGCGTCCACGCCAGCTCCCGGCCGTCGGCCTGGGGCAGATACTGATGTGGCGCGATCACGAAGACCGCCGCCATCGCCAGCGTGACCACAGCCCGCCCCCACGACCGCGAACGCCACGCCGTCGCCGCGACGACGAGCAGGGCGGGCGCAATCCACACCCAGTGGTGCGACCACGAGGTCGGCGAGACCAGCAGCGCGACGCCCGCCGTCGCGACGAGGGCGAGCGGCGCCGAGCCGCGCCGGATCGCCGGCACCGCGAGCGCGAGGAGCCCCGCGGACAGCAGCAGCCAGCAGACGGTGCGCGGGGTGCCGTCGACCCCCATCCGGACGAGTACGGCCTGGAACGTCTGGTTCGTGAAGAACGGCGAACCGCTCACGCCTCCAGCCGGGTTGTCCAGCCAGAAGGTCCACGACTGGCTCGGTGCGACGACGAACCCGATCGCCGTGGCGACAGCGCCGGACACAGCGGCGGTGGCGGCGGCGCGGTAGTCCCGCCGCAGCAGGAAGTACAGGACGAACGCGGCGGGCGTCAGCTTGATGGCGGCAGCGATCCCGATGAGCATTCCCCGCGGCCAGCGCGGCCGCTCCACCAAACAGTCGAGCGCGACCAATGCCATGAGCAGGAGGTTGATCTGTCCGAACTGAATGGTCTGGAGCACCGGTTCGAGGCCAAGCGGCGGCCGGGCGGACGCGTCGGCCACGGCGTCGAAGTCGATGGCCTTGCCCGGTTCGACAGCGAGTGCCAGGGGCAGCGCGATCGACGCGACCGACAGCGCGGCACCGGCACCGCCCGCCGGCCAGAGCCGGCGCGCGACGATGTACAGGGTGGCGCCGAGCGACAACGTCGAGAGCGCCAGCAGCCCGGTCCAGGCAACGACCCACGGCACGACGGCCAGCGGCACCATCACGAGCGCCGCGAACGGCGGGTAGATGAACGGCAGCGCGATGTGCGCCGCCGTCTCGGGCAGCGGGCCATAGAGATCCCCGCCGGACAGCCATGCCTGCACCCCGAAGCGGTAGACCTGCAGGTCGATGTGCCGGCCCCCGGTGTGGATCACCAGGCCGACGAGGACCAGGGCCAGGAGCGGAACGGTGACCAGCAGGACACGACGGGGCGTTCGGAGCAGGTCGAGGAACCGCTGCTCGACCGGAGTGCGTGCGGTCGACGCGCCGACAACCGTCACGCTGGTGCCCTCTCCTCCGCCATTCGATCGCTCGCCACGGTAGCCCGCGCTCGCCTGGTCCTACCGAGCCCCCCTCCGGAGGGAGCAATGCGTCGGCACCGCGCACACCAGGTGGCCACCGCACATATGTCACGAGGTGTGCACGGTGGCCACCAGATATGTGCGGTGGCAACAGCTGTGCGCGTGCCGATATGTGCGCGCCGGTGGTGCGCTCAGCGGATGCCGGCCGCGTCCATCCCGCGGAGCTCCTTCTTGAGATCGGCGATCTCGTCGCGGAGGCGGGCGGCCAGCTCGAACTGCAGGTCGCGGGCCGCCGCCAGCATCTGGTCGGAGAGCTGCTGCACCAGGTCGGCCAGCTCGGCGCGGGGCATGGCCGAGGTGTCGCGGCCGGCGATCACACCCGAGCTGACGCTGGCGCGGCCGGGCTCCCCTGCCGCGCGTTTGCCGCGGGACTGGTTGCGCCCCGATCCGCCCACCGGGACCTCGGAATCCTCGGCTTCCCGGTACACCTGGTCGAGGATGTCGGCGATCTTCTTCCGCAGCGGCTGCGGGTCGAGCCCGCGTTCCTCGTTGTAGGCGACCTGCTTGGCCCGGCGGCGGTCGGTCTCGTCGATCGCGAACTGCATCGAGTCGGTGATCTTGTCGGCATACATGTGCACCTCGCCCGACACGTTGCGGGCCGCCCGCCCGTTGGTCTGGATGAGGGAGGTGCCGGAGCGGAGGAAGCCCTCCTTGTCTGCGTCGAGGATCGCGACCAGCGACACCTCGGGTAGGTCGAGGCCCTCCCGGAGCAGGTTGATGCCGACCAGGACGTCGTACTCACCGAGCCGGAGCTGCCGCAGCAGCTCCACGCGCCGCAGGGTGTCGACCTCGGAGTGCAGGTAGCGCACCCGGATGCCCAGCTCGAGCAGGTAGTCGGTGAGATCCTCGGCCATCTTCTTGGTGAGCGTGGTGACCAGCACCCGCTCGTCTCGCTCCGAGCGGCTGCGGATCTCGTCCACCAGATCGTCGATCTGACCCTTCGTCGGCTTGACGACGACCTTCGGGTCGACCAGCCCGGTGGGCCGGATGACCTGCTCGACGAACTCGCCTCCGGTGCGGCTGAGCTCATAGGGCCCCGGCGTGGCCGACAGGTAGACCGTCTGGCCGATCCGGTCGGAGAACTCCTCCCAGGTGAGAGGCCGGTTGTCGACAGCCGACGGCAGCCGGAACCCGAACTCCACGAGGTTGCGCTTGCGGGACATGTCGCCCTCGTACATGCCGCCGATCT
>JAODNO010000322.1 GCA_025465235.1 Pseudonocardia sp. | reverse complement strand
GGATCGGGAGAGGCGCCGAGGTACCGCGGTGGTGGGACGGCCGGCGACGCTGGTGGCACTGGCTGCGGTGCTGACGCTGGGGCCGCTGGCGCTGGTGGGGGCCGGCGTCCCGGTGGCCGTGGTCGCCGCGGGGATGTGCGGTGGCGTCGGTGGCGGTGCCGCGGGCGCCGGGGGGCGGGTGCTGCTGGGACGGCTGCGCCGGGGGGCACGCATCCGCCCCCCGTGGTGCGAGCTCGCGGTCGGGGCGTTGTGGGCCGGCACGGTCTCCGCGTGGGCGTCCGGCGTTCTGCCGACGGCCTGGGTTCCGGTGCTGCTCGGGCTCGGTTGGCTCGCCGTGGCCGCCGGAGCGGTCGACGTAACGCATCGCAGGCTGCCCGACGCGCTGACGCTGCCGGCGCTCCCCTTCGCGCTCCTGTTCTTGCTGCCACTCGGCGCCGACGTGGTGCTGCGCGGCGCGGCCGGGGCTGCGGTGGCCGCGGGCGCGCACGCCGCCGTGCACCTGCTCGGCCGCCGTGCAATGGGTGCGGGCGACGTGAAGCTCGCGGCCCCGCTCGGTGCGGTGCTTGCGGCTGCGGGGTGGCCCGCGCTCGTCCTGGCTGGGCTGCTGGCAGCGGTTGTCACCGGGGCGCTCGGTGCCGCTGGCCTGGCCACCCGCCGACTGAGGCGCGGGGCGGCACTGCCGCACGGTCCGTCGATGCTGGTGGCCGCCTGGCTGGTCACCTCGTGGCTGGTCGCCGCAGGTGCGGTGACGGGCCACGCCGGAGGGGAGTGAGAGAATTGCGCTCGTGCTGCGCTGGATAACCGCCGGGGAATCCCACGGTCCTGCGCTGGTCGCCGTGCTCGAGGGCATGGTCGCCGGTGTCGAGATCACCACCAAGGAGCTGGCCGCCGAGCTGGCCCGCCGCCGACTGGGCCACGGCAGGGGGGCGCGGATGGCGTTCGAGGCCGACGAGCTCGACGTGATGGGCGGGGTCCGCCACGGGGTCACCCAGGGCGGGCCGGTCGCCGTGCGGATCGGCAACACCGAGTGGCCGAAGTGGGAGACGGTCATGGCAGCCGACCCCGTCGACCCCGAGCTGATCGCGGGGCGGGCCCGCAACGCGCCGCTGACGCGGCCCCGCCCGGGACATGCCGACATGGCCGGCATGACGAAGTACGGCTTCGACGATGCGCGCCCAGTGCTCGAACGCGCGAGCGCACGGGAGACCGCCGCGCGGGTCGTGCTGGGCACCGTGGCTAAGGCGTTCCTGAAGCAGGCGTTCGACGTCGACATCGTGTCCCACGTGGTCGCGCTCGGCTCCGTGGAGGCGCCCGACGACGAGCAGCCAGGTCCCGGAGATCTGGAGCGCGTGGACGCGAGCCCGGTCCGGGCCTATTCCGAGGCCGCCACCCACGCCATGGTGGCCGAGGTGGACGCAGCGCAGCGCGACGGCGACACCCTCGGGGGTGTGGTCGAGGTGATCGCCTTCGGGCTGCCGGTCGGGCTGGGCTCCTACGTGCAGTCCGACCGCAGGCTCGACGCGCGGCTCGCCGGTGCGCTGATGGGCATCCAGGCGATGAAGGGTGTGGAGATCGGTGACGGGTTCCGCACCGCCCGGCGCCGGGGCAGCGCGGCGCACGACGAGATGATCCCCGGCGACCCGGTGAAGCGCCTGTCCAACCGGGCCGGTGGGATCGAAGGCGGGATGTCCAACGGCGAGCCCGTCAGGGTGCGGGTCGCGATGAAACCGATCTCCACGGTGCCCCGCGCCCTGCAGACGGTCGACGTCGCCACCGGCGAGGCCGCTCAAGCCATCCACCAACGGTCCGACGTGTGCGCGGTGCCTGCGGCGGGAGTGGTGGCCGAGGCGATGGTCGCCCTGGTCCTGGCCGAAGCGGCGCTCGAGAAGTTCGGCGGCGACTCGCTGTCCGAGACCCGCCGCAACTTCCGGGCCTACCGGGACGCCGGGGCGCACTGAGCGCTGCTTCTGCTCCGACCCGCCCGTCAAGAGCAGCCGACGCAGCGGCTCTTGACGGGCCAGGGAGCCTTCACCCGGCCGAAGCACCCAGGGCGCGGTTCAGTCGCCGAGGCGGTAGCGGCGCCTGCGCCGGGTGGCGGCGACGAACGCGGCTGCGAGGTGCGTCTCACCGGTGGGCGGGGTGTCGTCCGCAGGGGCGTCGTCCGCGTTGTCGCTCTCGCCCGCGAACGCGGCGAAGGGCGTGCCGGTGCCTCCCTCGCCCGGGTTGCGCAGCTGCGGCTCCAGGTGGGCCTGCTGCCTGCGCTGGGGGAGGGGGAGCTGCTCGCGTGCCGGGGGTGGAGGGTCGTCCGCCGTGCGGAGCACAGGTGGATTCTCGCGGCCCTGGCGATGCGTCATCCGCCGGTCCGCCGGTCGCCGCGCCTCACGGCCGCCCTGTCCGCCCCCGCCGTCGTCCATCGACCACTCCGATCGTGCAACTCCACACGCTGTTCCGTCACGTTCCGGCATCGCCGCAGAGGTTGCAGACTATTTCTCGCCGTGATCGACAGCGTATCCGGCGGTGTGTAGGGCGGGCAGCCGGGAGCACGATCGCGCGGAGTGAGCGCCATCTCGCTGTGGCGGAGGGCCTCCGGCGCCGCCGCCGACGGTCACTACCCTGGGAGTGTGAGCCTCGAGAGACGTCCAGCACTGGTCATCGTCGGTGCGCCGGGGGCCGGCAAGACCACCGTCGGTCGGGTGCTGGCGCGCCGGCTCGGTGTCGAGTTCACGGATGTCGACGCGCTGATCGTCGAGCGGGCCGGGAAGGCGATCGCGGACATCTTCCTCCAGGACGGCGAGGACGTCTTCCGAGCCATGGAGCGGGAGGTCGTCGCCGAGGCGCTGACCGGCACCGACGGTGTGCTGGCCCTCGGCGGTGGCTCCGTGCTCGCGGCCGAGACGCGGGTGCGGCTGCGCGGGCACCGGGTCGTGCACCTGATGGTCGGGCTCGCCGACGGGCTGCGCCGCACGGGCATGTCCACCGCCAGGCCGCTGCTCGCCGGGGTCAACCCCCGTGCCACGTTCAAGGCGTTGCTCGATGCGCGCGCGCCGCTGTACCGCGAGGTCGCGACGGTCGAGATCGACACGACGCGACGCAGTGCCAACCAGGTGGCGCGGTCGGTGCTGGAGGCGGTGGGGGAGGTGCTGCCGCAGGCGGCGGAGGAACCGGTCGACCCGGACGACCCGCTGGACCGGCCCACCCCGCACGACAGCGCGCTGCTGCCGGACCCCAGCGTGCGTCAGTGAGCGTCGTCGCCGTGGGTTGAGAGATGGAGAGTGGCCTGTTCTCGACGGATCAGGTGACTGCGTTCATGTCGTGGGGCTCACGTCAGTGGGCGATGGTGGGGGCGGCATGAGACCACCGGTGGCGGTCGAGCTCATCCGTGATGAACCGGGCGAGGTCGGTGCGGGCGAGTTTCCAGCCGCCCTCCGGGGCGGTGCCGTCCTGGACCCGGTAGGTCCCGGTGGGCGCCCGGTCCTGGAGGTGGGCGGGGCGGACGACGGTCCAATCGAGCGTGCTCTCGCGAAGGATCGCCTCCAGCGGTACCAGAACGCCAGGTGGGGATCGTCGTGGTGGACGCCGGGGGAGGAGAGGGCGACGACGCGGGCGACGCCGGTGCTCTCCATTGCGGTCACGAGGGCGCGGGCGGCATCGGAGTAGAGGCCGAGGGAGCGCCGGCCGGGAGGGCCGATCGCGGAGACCACGGCGTCGTCGCCCTGCACGGCGGCTTGCACGCTCTGCCGGTCGCGTACGTCGGCGCGAACCACGGCGAGCGTTCCTCCGCCGGTGCAGCTCGCGGCGGTACCAGGCGGGAACTTTTCGGGGGTGCGCACCGCGGCTGTGACGTCGTGCCCCGCCCGCAGCGCCTCCTCGACGACGAGGTGACCGGTGCGGCCACCTGCCCCGAACACGACCACGCTACTCACGAGCGCGCCCCCGCAGCGAGCCGCTGCGGCGTCGCCTTACCTTGGCCGAGGCCGGCGCGGACCGTATCGGTGTCCGGCGTGAAGGCGGAAGGCATGCGTTCTCCTCAAGGTTGACGAGCGACGCTCGCAACGATCATCGTTCGTGGCGAACAGTGTATGCAGCGAACGTCGTTCGTCAAGGTGGGGTTGCGGAGGCCGCCGCCGGCCCCGTACATGCGGCGGGTCGCCCGGGCTCTGCGCCTCAGTAGGGTGACCGCCGTGAGTGAGACCGTGCGGATCG
>JAODNO010000319.1 GCA_025465235.1 Pseudonocardia sp. | reverse complement strand
GGCGGTCGACCACGTCCTCTCCGATTCGGGAGAAGCCGGACACCACACCCAGCACCAGGCCTGCGGCGACACCGATCGCTGCGCCCGACGCCACCCGGCCGAGGCTGACCAGAAGCGCTTGTGGCAGCGTCCCGTCGACGACCTTGCGCCACCCCGTCAGCAGGATCCGGTCCGGTCCGGGCAGTGTGTTCGGCGACAGCACGCCGGTGACCGCGCAGGCGTACCAGACGAGAACGATCACCACGATGCTCAGCCACGGCCGCATGCGCCGGAACGCTGCCCGGCGCCGGCTCGAACCCCGGTCTCGTGCCACTTTGTCGGAGCGCGGCGGAATGACGGCAAGACGAACTGCCATGACAACTGGTCCCTTGCGCAGATCAGACGGTCAGTACGCGGTGCGGTACCGCCGACACAGAGCGCTCGCGCACAGCAACAGATCGATGTGCCGCCTGGACACCAGGAGCGTTCGGCGAAATGTCATCCCGACGGTGCTCAACGCAGGCTCGCCAGATCCCCGGAGACCAGGTCGGCAACGGTCACCGACTCCAGGACGCCACGGATACGCAGGTCCAGGGTGACCCACACCTGGCTCAACACCTCGTTGCCCGGCAGGTAGTCGAGCTCACCGGGCAGTTCGCCGCCGACGGTCGTCAGGGCGCCCATGACCGCTTCCATCACCTCGGCGAGGGTCAGCTTGTCGGGCGATCGCATCAGCCAGTAGCCCCCGTCGGCGCCGCGCTGACTGCGCACGATCCGCGCCCGGCGCAGATCGCTGAGGATGTTGACCAGGTACTTCAGCGGGATGTCCTGCGCCTGCGCGACGTCCCGGCATTTCGTCGGTTCGCCGCGGCGCGCCAGTTCCGCGACCGCGCGGATCGCGTAGTCGGCCTTGCCCGGGACGTGCACCGTCACTCCCCCCGCAGCGCGGGGAGAGGCTCGACGACCGCGTCGGCCAGCCGGATCGGCGCCGCGATCACGCCGAGCTTCGCGTAGAGATCCGCGGCCCGCTGCTGCTCGGCCAGCACCTCACCGGTGACGATCCGCTGGCCCCATGGCCTGCGGCGCAGCGAGATCTCCCAGGTGGCGACATCCGGGGAATCCGGTACGTCTGCGGCGAACAGTTCTGCCGCGGCGCGCGGGTTCTCGGCGATCCAGCTGTCACTGGCACGCAACGAGGCCACCACCGCGTTGGCGAGTTCGCGCCGATCCTGGGCGAACCCGCGCCGCGCCCACCACGTCGACCGGTTGCCGATGTGCTGCCCCACCTCGGCCAGCACCCGCACCCCGCCCGAGGCCTGCGCTTCGGCCCAGAACGGGTCGCCCGCCACCCATACCTCCGCTGCGCCGGACCAGAAGTCCTCGCGGTTCTCATGGCCCAGGCCGTCGAGGACGGTGATGTCGGAGTAGCTCATCCCGAACTCATCGAGCGCGACGGCCAGCAGTTCCGTGTGGTAAGAACCCTCCATCAGCGCGACGGCCCGGCCGCGCAGGTCGGCGAACGACCTGATGCCGGAATCCGCCCTGACCAGCACGGCCCCCTGTGCCGGACGGGGGTCCGACACCGCGACGTAGACGATGTCCAGTCCCTCGCTCAGTGCCTGGATGGGCGGTACCGATCCAGTGCCGCCGAAGTCGATCTCCTCGTCGGCGAACAGGTCGATGGTGCAGCGGCCGTCGTCATACTCGATCCACTCGACCGAGGCGCCGAACCGTTCCAGCTCGCGCTCAAGCCGCCCGCTGCGACGCAGCACGAACAGGGAGTGGTTGTTGGGGTGAACGCCGATCACGACGTCGGCCCGCTCACCTTCCTCAACCATGCGGCGATACTGTCCTTTGTTGACTATTAGAGTCAACAATAGGGTGACGGCTGACACAGCCCGGCGCCAGGCCTGGTCTCCGGGGTAGGCCACCCCGGCTGTTGATTAACGCGCCCTCACCTATCTATGGTCCTGACACGGCCACCGGGCCGGACCATCCAGAGCGGCTGAGAGACCTGGCTTCACGACGCCGCAGCAACCCCCCGGGCGAGCGGGAACGGGTGCTAACGCCAGGAACGATGGAGGCCGAAGTGCGCTCGTTCTACCGGAGGGCCGGCAGCAGGTACCGCCTGCACGTCGACCTGCTCCGCGTCGCCAGCGCCAGTTGTCGGGCCTGACGCCCACGCTCCTCACCAGCTCGGGGCCGTCGTGCTCAACGACGCCTCCCGCAGCTGAGTCGTGTCACCGCACGAACCTGTCGCGGCCTGACGTCGACATCCGCACGTCACCGTGCCACGCCACACCCGACCGGCTTCCCCCCGGCCTGCATCGAAGGACCCCGACCGATGAGATCGACATCCACATCCGCCGCACCTCGACGGCGTTTTGCAGCGGCTACGCTCGGCAGGCTCGCCGCGCTCGCACTCGCCGCCTGCGGATCCGGCGGAACCCCGGCCGGTGCCGCCGACGGGAGACCGCATGACCATCATCGAGAGCACCGACCTCGTCGGGACCTGGCAAGAGTGGCACGCCGAGCGTGAGAACGTGCTGCGTGCGCCTCACGGCTGGCTCAGCCTCACCGGCCTGCACTGGCTCGACGCAGCCCCCGCCGCCTATCCGGAGCTGCCCGGCACCTGGCGCGCCACGGGCGACGGCGGTGTGGAGATCACCGCTGCCGCTTCCTGCGGCCTCGAGATCGACGGCGCCGTCGTCGACGGGACCGTGCGGATCGAACCGGTCGACGGGCTGCCGGGCGTGCTCGTGACGGTCGGCGCGCGACGGATCGAGGTCATCCGCCGCACCGACAGCTACGCGCTGCGCGTGCGCGACCCCCAGGCGCTCACCCTGACCGCCTTCGACAGCATCCCGACCTACCCTGTGGAGCCGCGCTGGGTCCTGATCGGCCGATTCGAGCCTTACGACGAGCTGCGGCCGATCACCGTCGACGCGGTCGTCGAGGGCCTCAACCACTACTTCACCGCGGTCGGCGAGGTGCACCTCGAGATCGACGGGCAGCCACAGCGGCTCGTCGCGCTGCCGGGCAAGGACGGCGGCCTGTCGCTGCACTTCCGCGACGCCACCTCCGGCCACGGTACGTACGGCGGCGGACGGATCCTCGCGACGGGCGATCCCGCCGAGGACGGCACAGTGATCGTCGATCTCAACCGGACGGTCAACCTGCCCTGCGCGTTCACCGAGTTCGCCACCTGCCCGCTGCCGCCCGCCGGCAACACGGTGACGGTGCCCGTCGAGGCCGGGGAGCGCAGCCCGGCCCGCCCCGACCTCGCCTGATCGTCCTCGTGCGCGGAGACCGCTGCTCTCGCGGTCGTCTCCGCGCAAGAAGGGGAGTTAGCCCCAAAGGCGTGTAGTTAGCGGCTGCGTCGTGTGGTCAAGGATCTTCGGGTGTCGGCGTGTCGGTGCCGATCATGGGAGCGGAGCTCCGGTAGGAGAGGTCGTCCTCCAAGACATCCTCGCCACACCAGGAGCTCCGCTGCGGGTGCTGCGCGCCCGTACCCCACCCGGCATCGTCCAGGAGATCTACGCGCTGCTGATCACCTACCAGGCGTTGCGGCTCGCGATCAGCGACGCCACCCTGGCCAGCACCGATGTCGATCCCGACCGCGGTAGTTTCA
>JAODNO010000236.1 GCA_025465235.1 Pseudonocardia sp. | reverse complement strand
CAGGCGCGGGAAGTGTCGATCATCTACCGCCCGCAAAAGAAATAGCGGACCCGCTCCGGCTCGTCGGTTCCGCGGAACACGATCCAGTGCATGGCGCAGTACATGAAGAGTCCCTCGCGGTACGTCTCATCTACTTGGTCATGCTGCGGATCTTGAGCTGGCAGGCGCTGCTCTGCCGAGCCCTGAACAATCCGGGTGTCGGACTTGGTCGGTGGTTGGGGGCTGGGATGATCTGTAGGTGCAGGGACGGGCTGATCCACAGCGCGAGATCTTGGACGTTGAGTCGGTCGACCACGCCACCACGACGACCACGAACACCACCGGGTACGAGGACTCCTTCAACCAGGACGATCACTCGGCGCACGACTCCTTCAACGAGTCCTCGACCAACGTCCACACCGACTCGCACGACGACACCGACAACGACACGCTGAGCCACAACGACACGCTGAGCCACGACCTTGCCATCCACTCCTGATCGCGCTCACCGTCACCGGAGCCGTCCCCGTGCCGAAGTAATCTCCCGGCGATGCGACCCCCGACCCCGCCACTGCACGGGATCACCCGAGGTGGGGGGACGGCGTCGGCGGACCACCGTCTACGTTCAGACCTCGACGACCTTGCGTGTCATAGGAGTGGACACCCGTCAGCGGGCTCGTCGTCCACCCTGGCGCAGGCCCGGACCGGTAAATCTCAGGGGGACACCCGCCAGCCACCCTTGGGCGTCGGCACGTCGTCCGGCTCTCCCATTAAGTGAAGTCCGCGATCCAAGTGTGGTTCGGGGCGGGTGGATTGAAGTTGCGCTCGACCGGAGCAGTAGGCGAAAAATTGATCGAAGCCGATCACGGCCGGGCGAAGTCCGGCTGCGTCCGCTGCGCCGGGCTGAGGTTCCATATTGTGAGATCGGCGTCGGCGTAGAGGAGCCGTTGTGCGATGACGGCAGCCATCCGCCCGGTGGCCAGCCAGCCGAGCCGCTCCTTGTACTCGCCCACGGGAGGCCGGCCAACCGGTCAGACACTCGCCTCCGGACTGTGAGCGGCATAGCCCCTGCGTTTCCCCCGCGCGGCGTGGTTGTCCGGGTCGCGGGCGTCGTCGCTCCGCTGACGTGCTGCGCGTCGGCCAGCTCCGGTAGCCGGACTGGCGCATTTACGGCGGGCACGCGCATGTTCCAGCTGACGGGGGGACGCAGATGGGTGGTGGCCGCAGCGACTTGTGTCCGTCGGAAAGCAATTCTCGTGATGTGGATATCGTCGCCTTCGCGAGACCACGAATGTCGTTGCCGCCCAAGAAGTCGGAAGCTCACGGTCGAGGGAATCGGGCCTTCTTCCTCGTCTTCACCGTCGGCGCCATGGTGTATGGAGGCAGCTCGCTCGCCCCGCTGGCCATCGGCTTGACCCTCATGATCATGGTTTCCGGGCCGGTGGGCACATCTCCGGCGCCACTACAACCCCCGCTGTGACCATGGCAGCGCTGGTGCGCGGCCGGATCGGCATCGGCGTGAGGCCGTCCGCTACTGGATCGCCCAGATCGTCGGCGCCGTCATCGCCGCAGCGATCGTCCGCGCTGTTGTCACCATGGCCCCACCGGTGAAGGTCCTGACGCTGTCCGGTCACGGCCTGGCCGCCGCCATGGTGGTGGAGCTGTTGTTCACCTTCGCCCTGGCCTACGTCGTAACTACCGTCACCAATGGGGTCCGCGGGGTTTCCATCGATAGATTCGGGACCACCATCGGGAACAGTGACAAACGCGTGGGGCCGGGGATCCCCGTGAGCGCGTCTGCGCGGGACAGAGTGATGCAGCAGTTCTCGGATGCCAAAGGGAGTCATGTCCATCGGTATGCCGCCGACTACCACCATGGCTCGGTGACAGCCGGCTTGTTGGACTATGCCCGCCTCGCGGACGCGGCGTGCCCGACTCTCGTCCTCCGGCTGGGGTCGCGGAGCCGCTCCTCATGATCATCAGATCCGATCGATGTCCGGGTCGCCGTTCCCGCCTGCGGCGGTTCCTGCTGGTGACCTCGCTGTTCGTGGTCGGGACCGTGGTGGTTGAGGCGCTGGACGTGCCCGGCAACGACAGCGTGGCGGCGAAGCTGGCCGAGTGGGGCCGCGGCCACGGCCTCAACGGCGTGATCACCGGACTGGAGCAGGTGACGTACCGACAACCGCCGACCGGCGGCCTTCCTGTCGGCGGGATCCCCCACCCGGACGGCGCGCTGCGCCCGTCGAGCTCAGCGCACGGACCTGCCCCGCTGGCAGCACTGGCCCCCGGGCAGCCGCTGCCGAATGAGGGGCAGTGGCAGACCGTCGTGACGTCCGGCGGCCGCCCCGCGGTGCAGGTGGCGTCGCTGCGTCCGGAGGACCAGCACACGTCGTTCGTGGTCGGCGTGATGCGGTTGGACCCCGCTCTCGTACGCGGCGAACTCCATCCCGGCACGCAGGACCCCGGTGGTACCTGGCAGGCGTCGACGTCGCTGAGCGGCCCGGCACAGAACGGCATCGCCGCGGTGTTCAACGGCGGTTTCCGGCTCAGCGACCCCAGCCACAACGGCTACTACAGCGAGGGGCGCACCGTCACGCCATTGCGCGACGGGGCCGCCAGCCTGGTGCTGCGGACCGATGGCACCGCCGACGTCGGGGCATGGAACAGTGAGGTGCGGATGGGCCCCGACGTGGCCAGCGTTCGGCAGAACCTGCAGCTGCTGGTCGACGGCGGGCAGGTCAATCCCACCTGCAGCACCGGCGGCACCAGTGAATGGGGCAGCACAATCGGGCAGACCGCCTACATCGACCGCTCCGGTTTCGGTGTCACCGCCACAGGCGCGGAGATCTGCACGCTCGGCTGGATCCTGCAGGACGCGGGCGTGGTCCGGGACATGGACCTCGACACCCCGCCTGGCTCAGTGGCACCTACTTCCACGACCACCCGCACGGCGCACCGACCGGGTATCGGCTGTACCCCGCCGAGAAGGTCTCCCCGCAGGACT
>JAODNO010000181.1 GCA_025465235.1 Pseudonocardia sp. | reverse complement strand
CCAGGGCTGCGGTGGGGCGTCATGGGACCCAACCTGCTGTGGCATCTGGGCGGAGGCGAGGGCGGCATCCGGCACTTCATGGACACACTCATGCCGCAGATGGCCACCGCGTTGTGGCCGACACTCGGCGACCCGGAGTTCACGCCCGAGCTCAAGGAGAAGATCGTCAACGGCGTCCTCGACGAGGCGGACGGCCACTCGATCGACGAGCTTGCCGCCCAGCGCGACACGATGCTGTTCGGCCTGCTGGCCGTGCGCGCCAGGCAGATGGCGCCGGGCCCGCGGATCGCCACGGTAAGCAAGCCCGCGTAAGGCAGCACCCGCCGCCTGCTCGGACGCCGGCTCCACTCCGGTCATGTTCGACTCCGGCGTGCGCAATGTGACAGACGCCGTCATCGCCTTGGCGCTGGGAGCAACGGCCGTCGGGATCGGTCGGCCCTACGCCTGCGCCCTCTCCTAACCGGCGATGACTTTCCGGAAGTGATTCGAGACAAAGGCGCAGAAAGGAGCAACTGTGACACAGCTGCAGGGGAAATTGTTCGTGCTCGAGGCGAGCGGTGGCGGCCGCCTGTTCTCCGTGAACGTCGACGGTTCCGACAAGAAGGTCATCGCGACCGGAAGCACGTTCCCGGATGGTGTCGCGGTCGACGTCGAGGCCGGGCACGTCTATTGGACGAACATGGGGCGTCCGCCGGTGAACGACGGTTGGATCGAACGGGTTGACCTCGATGGAAGCAATCGCACAACGATCGTTCCCAGCGGCGTCACGTTCACGCCGAAGCAGCTGCAATTCGAGGCGGCCGGGCGGAAGCTGTACTGGAGCGACCGCGAAGGGATGCGCGTTATGCGCTGCGACCTCGACGGCTCGAACGTCGAGACTCTCGTGCAGACGGGGCAGGGCGACGACGACCGCCGCGACGAGACCAGGTGGTGCGTCGGAGTCGCCGTCGAGCCCCTGGGCGGGCACCTGTATTGGACGCAGAAAGGCCCGAGTGACGCCGGGCTGGGGAAGATCTTGCGGGCCGGCATCGACGTGCCCAACGGTGATACCCCGGCCGACCGGAGCGACATCGAGGTGCTGTTCAAGGGGTTGCCCGAGCCGATCGACCTGGAGGTCGACCTGGCAGCCCGCATGCTCTACTGGACCGACCGCGGGGACGCGCCGCGAGGCAACACCGTGAATCGGGCGCCGATGGAGTCGGCGAACGGGCGGGCGGAGCCCGAGATCGTGGGCACCCACCTGATGGAGGGCATCGGCATCGCTCTCGATCCAGGCAACGGCCGCATATTCGTGACCGACCTGGGTGGCACCGTCTACACGGCCGATCTCGACGGATCGAACCGCAGGGAGATTCTGGTCGCGCAGGGCAACCTCACTGGGATCGCCTACGCCGCGCTGCACGCCGAGCAGTCGTAGACATGACCGCTGCCGCAGACGGCCCGGGAACGGCTCGACACCGTGCCGTGATCGTCGGAGCCGGGTTCGGCGGGCTGTTCGCGACGCGTGCGCTGCGCCGGACACCGGTGGACGTCACGGTCGTGGATCGCACCAACAATCACCTGTTCCAGCCACTGCTCTACCAGGTGGCGACGGGTGTGCTCTCGGAGGGAGACATCGCGCCGCCGATCCGGGAGGTGTTGCGCCACCAGCGCAACGGGCGGGGTGCTGCTGGGCGAGGTCGTGCATATCGATGTCGGTGCCCGTGAAGTGGTGCTCGAGACGATCGGCGAGCGTACGCGTGTTCCGTATGACAGTTTGATCGTGGCTGCCGGAGCCGCGCAGTCATATTTCGGTCATGACGACTTCGCGGTTGACGCGCCGGGGATGAGAACGATCGATGACGCGCTGGAGCTGCGGGTCGAATCTTCGGGGCGTTCGAGATGGCGGAGCTGGAACCCGACCCCACCCAGCGGCAGGCGTGGTTGACCTTCGTCGTGGTGGGAGCGGGTCCGACCGGTGTCGAGCTCGCCGGGCAGATCGCCGAGCTCTCGCGACGGGCGCTGAAGGGCAACTACCGCAGCTTCGATCCCAGGACCGCTCGCATCGTCCTCGTCGAGGCCACCGACACCGTGCTCGCGTCGTTCCCAGAGCCGCTCCAGCGCCGCGCCCGACACGATCTCGAAAGGCTCGGGATTGACGTGCGGCTGGGTCCATGGTCACCGGCGTCGACCCGGGCGGTCTCGACGTCGGTCAGAAGGACCGATCCACTGGGCGCATCCAGGCATACACGAAGATCTGGGCGGCCGGCGTGCAGGCATCGCCGCTGGGCCGGATCCTGGCCGAGCAGAGCGACGCCGCGGTCGATCGCGCCGGGCGCGTGTCGGTGCTGCCCGACTGCACGCTGCCAGGCCATCCCGAGGTCTTCGTAGTGGGCGACCTGATGCGCCTGGATCACCTGCCTGGCGTGGCAGAGGTGGCGATGCAGTCGGGCCTTCATGCCGCCCACACGATCGCCCGCCGCCTTGAAGGCGACGCCGGCCAGCGCCCGTTTCGCTATCACGATCTGGGCACGATGGCCACGATCGCCCGGTTCCGCGCGGTTGTCCACATCGGCCGCCTGCGCGTCACCGGGTTCGCCGCCTGGCTGATGTGACTGGTTGTGCACCTCGCCTTCCTGACCGGATTCAAGAACCGGATCGCAGCAGTCGCCAACTGGGCGGTGGCGTTCCTGAGACACGACCGCCGCCAACGCACCATCACCGAGCAGCAGGTGTTCGCCCGCACGCACGCAGCCAAGCGACCAGAGGGGGCCCCACCGACGTTCGAAGACGAAGGGTCGCCCTGGCCAAGGCGGGTCGACGGGCGGCCGGTGTCCCGATGCACCGTCACCCGGCTGATGAACAGCAGCCCACGTGGCCTCAGCACCCTTGACCACTACTCGGTGGCGCTCGACGTCGGGCGGACTTGACCCGCTGTCACCGCCGGCGCACGCCCGGGGGAACCTGGACGGCCCGCCGGAGGATCTTGCCGGTCGGTCCGTGGGGCAGCGAGTCGACCAGCCACACATGCCGCGGGTACTCGTATGCGGCCAGCCGCGCCTTGGCCCACGCCCGCAGCTCGTCGGGGTCGGCGCTCGCGCCCGGCTTCAGCACAACCACGGCGCCCAGGTCCTCGCCGAGGTCGGGGTTCGGAATGCCGATGCAGGCCACCTCGGCCACCGCCGGATGCTCGTAGAGCACCTCCTCGATCGCGCGAGGATAGACGTTCTCGCCGCCGCGGATGATCACATCCTTCTCGCGGCCGACGATGAAGAAGTAGCCGTCGGTGTCCTGCCGGGCCAGGTCGCCGGTGCGGAACCAGCCGTCGGGAATCGCCTTCGCCGTCTCCTGCGGCTTGCCCCAGTAGCCCTTCATCACGTTCGGGCCGCGGACGGCCATCTCACCGACCTCGCCACGCGGGACATCCCGGCCGCGCTCGTCCACCAGGCGCACCTCGACGCCGTCGATCGGGGTGCCGATGCTGCCCGCCCTGCGCTCGGCGGGCGGATGGTTGAACGTGACGACCGGCGAGGTCTCGGACAGTCCGTAGCCCTCGAGGACGCCGCACCCGAACGTCTCCTCGAACGAGCGCATCACCTCGGCCGGCAGGGCCGCGCCGCCCGAGACACACAGCCGGAGGCGGGTGACGTCGACGGCGCCGACGTTGGGTGCGTGAAGCATCCTCGAGTACATCGTCGGGACGCCCGCGAAGATCGTGGCCTTGTCCCGCTCGATGAGCGACAGGGCGGCCGCCGCGTCGAAGCGGGGCAGCAGCGTCATGCCGGCGCCGGACAGCACCGACGCGTTGAGCCCGCAGGTAAGCCCGAAGGCGTGGAACAGCGGCAGACAACCCATGACGACGTCGTCCGGCGTCGCTTCCAGCAGCGTCTGCGCGGTGGTGCGGGCGTTCCCTGACAGGTTTCCGTGGGTGAGTTCGGCGCCTTTCGGCGCGCCGGTGGTCCCCGAGGTGTAGAGGATCGCCGCCACGTCGTCGTCGGTCCGGACGGCCGGGTCCGCCGACGCATGGGCGGCCATGAGCGCGCCCGGCCGGACGCCGTCCACGGGCACCGCCTCGATCCCGACCGCGCCCGCCGCCTCGGCAACGGCCTGGGCGGAGCCCTCCGCGGCGACGACCAGTCGGGCCCCCGAATCCTCCAGTTTGTAGTGGATCTCCCGCGTCGTGAGCAGCGGGTTCATCGGGACCACAGCCGCCCCCGCCATCAACGCGCCGTAGTAGACGATGGGAAAGGACGACACGTTCGGCAGCACCACGCCCACCCGGTCACCCGGCGTGACGCCACGCGCCACCAGCCCCGCCGCGACCCGCCCCGCTGCCTCGGCGAACTCGTCGTAGGTCAAGACGGTGTCACCCATCCGCAGCGCGGGACGGCGGCCTTCCTTGGCCGCGGTGTCGAGCAGGCTCTGAGCCAGGTTGCCCATGACGATCTCCCTCTGAGTTCCGGAACAGCGACCTGCCGTCCTGGCGAGCAACCCGCCGCACCATCGCTACGACGAGGAACGGGCGATACCGCATTCCGCCGCCCCTCGCGCAACGTCTCCGCAAACGGGACATCTGCGACGATCGACCGTCGGAGAGCCGCCACACCGGTCATGGCAGAGAACGTGAAACCGTCGTGTCACCAGTGCCTGCCACGGGCCACATGCGGCTGGCTCACCTGCATCGTCGGGGCCTCACACAACACGGTATGACTGCCGAGGCAGGCAGCCACCGTGCCGCAGGCACGGGCCTGCGGACGACGTGGTGCTCTGAGCACAAACGGGACCGGCGCAGCCACCCCACCCATCGGCTCGATCTCGGCAAATGAGGCGCGAAGGACCGCCTGCCGCAAAGCGATCGCCTGCACCGACACAATCGGTGTAGCACCAGCCGGATCGCGGTGTTTACGCTCAACCTCCTTCAGAGCTGACGCCTGTCGGTTCGATCATCACCCCGGAGACCGCCTGATCCACACAACCCGGTCTCCATCAAATCCGGGGCAGCTCAGAGTGCCTCTCAGCTCGATGTGATGTGGTCTCGACAACCAGCATCAAAGCGAGCTGAGCAGGCACTTCAGCGCATCCGGGGCCGTGTGTCGCTCACAAGATCAACCTCGATGAAAGCCCGAGGCTAGCGGAAGGTCCCGCCGTCGTTCGCGTCGGTGAGCGGGAGCTCTAGGCGCAGGGTGGTGCCGGCATCGGGCGGGCTGTCGAGAAGGATCCGCCCGCCGAGCGCCTCGCCGCGGTCCTGGAGGCCGAGCAGGCCGGTGCCGCGGGCCAAGTCGGCGCCCCCGCGCCCATCGTCGCGGATCTCAACCCGCAGCATGTCGGTGCCGTCCCCCTCGACGGTGTCGACCTGGATCTGGACCATCGAGGCCTCGGCGTGCTTGGCGGTGTTGGTCAGCGCCTCAGAAACCACGTAGTACGCCGCGATCTCGACCTGTTCCGGCAATCGCCCCTCGATCCCGCAATGCAGCTCCGTGGGGACGGCGCTGCGGCGAGCAAGTACCTCCAGCGCCGGACACAGCCCGCCCTCGGCGAGGACCACCGGGTGTATGCCGCGGGCAAGTTCCCGCAACTCGTCCAGCGTGCTGGTCGCCTCGCTGACCAGCGAGTCCAGCTGCACTTCCAGCTCGTCTGAATCGGGCGGTACCGCCGCCTGCGCCACGCGCAGCCGCAAGGCCAGCGAGACCAGCCGCTGCTGGGCGCCATCGTGCAGATCCCGCTCGATCCGCCGCCGGGCCTGGTCGGCGGCGGCGACGATCCGTGCGCGCGACGCGGTGAGCTCGGCATACAGCTGGGCGTTGTCCAGCGTGACGGCGAGCTGGCCGGCGATGAGCGTGACGGCGTCGAGCCGTTCGCTGGTGAACGCGCGGCGGATGAGGCGGTTTTCCAGCATCAGCACCGCCCGCAGGGTGCCGCGGCTGAGGATGGGCACGGCCAGCACCGAGCCGCAGTCGGCATCGGTGAAGTAGGGGTCGCGGGCGAAGCGGTCGTCGCGGGTGGCATCGGCCACGACCAGCGGTTCACCCGTCCGCTGCACGTAGCGCAGGACGGACGTCGGCAGCTCGTGCTCGTGGCCGGTGCCGCTGACCGGGGTGGTGCCGCCGCCTGGTGCGGGCAGCAGCCAGTCGTGCCGGTCGTCGTCCCAGAGCAGCAGCTGCACCCCGGTGGCACCGGTCATCGCGCCGAGCACCTCGACCACGCGCGCGTGCAGGCGGCGGATGCTGGTCTCCGAGCTGAGCGCCTGGGATGCGGAGACGATGCCGAGCAGGTCGAGGGTTCCGGTGCTGACCGCGGCCCGGTCCTGTGGAGGGTGGCCGGGCTGCTCGGCGCGGTCGGCGGTGGTCGGGTCGCGTTGTGGCCGCAGGGTGGGGTAGGCCCAGTCGAGTTGGTCGACCTTCGCGGTCGCGCCCCACGCGAGGTAGTGCTGGCGGGCCTGGGCGAGCTGGGCGTAGCCGGCGTGGTCGAGGCCGTGGGCGAGGGAGAAGCGGGCGGCGCGTTCGGTGATCAGGGCCCGATGCCACGGCCGCTGGTGCTGGGCAACCTCGCGAAGTGCGGCGTCGAAGGCCAGGGCGGCGGCGTGGAACTCGCCGACCGCCCAGGCCCGCTCGGCCTCCAGCAGCCGCAGCAGGTGCAGGAAGTTGTCCGGCGCGTGGGCGGCGCGGGCGGCCAGCCACCGCCTCACCCCGTCCAGTTCGGACAACAGACCGCCGCGGTGGTCACCGTCGGTGGCGCGGGCCTGCCCGGCGAGGGCGAGCCCGCGCAGCAGGCTGGCCAGGGCGGTCGGGTAGTGGCCCACGACCGCCGGGAGCAGCGGCATCGCCGCGGCGGTGTGCCGCGCCAGGTCGCCCGGATCACCGAAGACGGCGGCGGCGATCGCGCGGGTAGCGTGCACGATGAAGAGGGCCAGCGGATTGATGGATGTGTCGGTGAGGACCCTCTCCCCCTCTGCGGCGGAGCTTTCGCCGCGCAGCACACCGGCCAGCCACCGGTAGGGGTCGAGCAACTGGGTGGTCTGTTCGCTGCCGGTGCGGTGCACGAAGGCGAGTCCCGCCTCCACCTCGGCGACGACGTCGTCCAGTTGCGGGGCGCAGTCCAGCAGGTAGAACACCGTCGTCAGGTAGGTGTAGCCGGCGTTGGCCTGGTCGCCACCGGCGATCAGCCCCTCCCGGGCCCGCCGAGCTGCTCGGACAGCGTTGTCGATCGGCTCGAACCAGCAGCTGTGTAGAGCGAACACCCAGCGCGCCTGCGAGGTGTCGGGCTCGTAGCCGCGGGCTTCGCCCAGCCCCAGGATCCGCCGCACCGCCCGGTACCCGGCGGAATCGTCGCCGCGTAGCGCCAAAGCGTGGTAGGCGGCGATGCTGGCCGGGCCGAGCAGTGTGGGGCCAGGGCCGTGCTCGAGCCAGATCCGCAGCGCCTCCAGGCTCAGCCACGCATGCATGGAGGGGTCGATGTTGTAGGCGGCCGGCAGGGCAGCGTTGAGCAGTCGGGTCGCGGTGAGCAGGGTGGGGTCGGTGATCTCCGGCCGAGCCAGATCATCGGCGGCTTCGGTGTGGTCCAGCCACCGGTACAAGAAGTCGAACTGGTGGTCGAGCTCGGCGGCGTGCCGGTCCGCGGCCGGGACGGTGATGCCCAGCTCGCGCAGCGACTCCAGGCCGAGCCCGAGCGCCTCGGAGAAACGGTTGCGGTGGGTCAGGCTGTGCACCTGCACCGCCGTCGCGTCCGCGCGGTCCAAGGTGGTGGGGCACAGCCTCTCGATGGTGCGGTACTCCTCGTCCGCCTCGTCCAGGCGACCGATGCCGTAGAGGGCCGCGTGGCGGCCGGTGCGCACCTCGATCAGCGTGGCGGTCTGGGACGGGGCGATCAGCGTCAGCGCCGCGGCCAGCAGTCCGTTCACCAGCGCGTAGTCACCTGTCAACCTCGCCTGGTCGGCGGCGCGCCGCAGCAGTCCGACCACCCGACGTCGCTCCGCGGGATCGTCGACCGCGTCGGCCACCGGCAGGTACTGCTCGGCCGCGACGGCGAACAGCTCCGGCACCTCGGCCAGCCGTCGTGCCATGGCCAGCTGCAGGGTGCGTCGCCGCGGTGGATCCAGCCCGGCAAGGATGGCCTCGCGGATGCGGTCGTGGCGGAATCGCACCGCCTGATGCGCCCCGGGCTCCACCACCAGAAGACCCTCGTCGAGCGCGGGCGCCAGCATCTGTTCCAGCCCGCTAGCGGGTGCGCCTGTGGCGGTCTGCAGCAGGCTCAGCTCGGCGCGCCCGCCCAGGCACGCCATCGCCTCCACCGCCTGCCGCGACGTTGGCGGCATGGCATCGACGCGAGCCGCCAGCAGCCCGGCGACGTCGGACCCGCCCAGATGGGAACGCACGGCCGCGTTGTCCCACCGCCAGCCGGCGGCCGTCACGGTCAACAGACCATCGCGGCGCAGCGCGTTGAGCAGCTCCACCGCCTCGTACGGATTCCCGGATGTGTAAGGGTTGATCAGCTCGGCCAGGCCCACAGCCGCGGCCGGATCGACCTGCAGCATCTCGGCAACCAGGGTGACCAGACCCGGCACGGGTAGGTTGTCCAGCCGCAGGTGCCGCACCCCGGCTTGGTTCCGCCATCGGGACAGCGGCGCCGCCAGCGGATGCGCCGCGTCCACGTCGCCGTCGCGGTAGGCGCCCACCAGCAGCAGCCCGTCGATCGGCTCCTCGCTCAGGACCAGGTCGGCGAAGCCGAGCGGGGTGCGGCCCGCCCACTGCAGGTCGTCGAGGAACACCAGCACCGGCCGTTTCCGCGACGCGACCACCCGCAACACCGCCACCCCCGCCCGCTGCACCCGCACCTGCGCGGTAAGCGGATCCCCCGGATCCGGCGGCACCGCCAGCAGCGCCGCGAACTCCGGCACCGCCGCGGTCAGCAGCCCCGCGTTCGCGCCGACCGTCGCCAGAATGCGTGCGCGGACCTGGCTCAGCTCGTCCTCCGGCTCGGCCAATAACAGCCGGCCCAGCGCGCGGAACGCCTGGTATCCCGCGTCGAACTCCAGATCCCGCCGGTACTGGTCGAACTTGCCGGCCACGAACCAGCCGTCCCGACCGGTCACCACCGGCCGCAGCTCATCGACCAGCGCCGTCTTGCCCACCCCCGGCGCCCCACTGACCAGCACCCCCCGACACCGACCCGCCAGCGCCTCCTCGAACGCCGCCTCCAGCGCCGCCACCTCGTCGTCGCGGCCCACCAGCCGTGACGGCGGCAGCAGGCGCAGCGGCACATCACGCTCGCCGACCCGCAGCGCAACCCCTCCGAGACGTGTATCGGCGTCCCGCAGCCGCGCCAGGTCGTAGACCACGCCCTCCGCGCTCTGGTACCGGTTGTCCGGTTCCTTCTCCAGCAGATGCATGACGATCTCGGACAGCGGCCCCGGCACGGCCGGGTTCACCACAGCCGGCGGCACCGGCACCCGCGCCAGATGATCATGCGTGAGGCGCAACGGGTCGCCCGAGCCGAACGGCGGCTCACCGATCGCCAGCTCGTACAGCGTCGCGCCGAGCGCGTACAGGTCGGCCCGCTGGTCCACCGCCCGGGCGGTGCGGCCGGTCTGCTCGGGCGCCAGGTACGCCAGCGTCCCGACGATCTGGCTGTGGTGGGTGAACTCGGGTCGAATCTCGGCGAATGACGTGGCCAGGGCGAAGTCCACCAGGCACGGCGCGCCGTCGGGGGAGAGCACGATGTTCGCCGGCGCGATGTCCCGGTGCATCACCCCCCGGCGGTGCATCCCCGCCACCGCCCTGGCTAACTGCTCCGCGAGCCCGATCAGCTCGTCAACATCCAGCGGCGTGGAGAGCCGCACCAGGCTGGTGCCGTCAATGTCGGCCAGCACGATCGATCCCGGGTAGTGCGGCGCCTCCACCAGCTGCGCAACCCCCGCGATGCCGCGGAGCCGCTCCAGGATCGCCCGCTCGTGGCGCAGCCGCCGCGGCGCGTCGGGCCCGAGCGGCTCCTTGCGGATGACCGTGCGCCCGTCCGAGAACAGCCGAGTCACGCGCGTGCGTTCGCTCTCGTGCAGTACGTCGGCCCGAACGGGCGGATCCCGCTCCGGACGCACCCTGCCTGCCTCCATCCGACACCTCCCGCGCTGTCGGACTCACCCCATACGGTGCTTACACCTCTGCGGGGGGCAAGGCGACTGCTCTGGCGCGGTTCAGGTGCACGGATGTACTCACTCGTCGCTGAGGAGCACGGAGCCGAGTTGGTCGCAGGTGCGCAGCGCGAGTTCGAGGTCGGATCGGCGGTCGGCGATCGGGGTGGGCAGCAGCTCGCCGGCCTTGCGCAGCCGGTACTGCACGGTGTTGCGGTGGAGGTTGAGCGCCCCCGCCGCCGCCACGTAGCTGCCGCCGGTCTCCAGAAACACGCGGAGGGTGTCGCGCAGGACCCGGTTGTTGTTCTTGTCGGTGGCCAGCGGGCCCAGCGCCTTGCGGACCCAGACCCGGGCGGCGTCCAGGTCCCGGCACATCAGCGCGATCGGCCCGACCCGCTCGGCCAGCGTGACTCGGCGCGGCGGCTCGGCCGCGAGCGCCACGTTCTGCGCGGTGAGCGCCTGGTGGTGGCTGGCGCGAAACCCCTCGACCGCCCTCTCCACCTCGCCGACGGCGACCCGGATGGCCGGGTCGGTGGCCTCGACGACGGCGTCCAGCTTGGCCCAGTCGAGGTTCGGGCGGGCGCCGAAGGGCAGCCAGAACCAGGCGAGGGCCTCGTCGACCGGCACGAACAGCGGGCGGCCGGTGCAGCCGAGGCCGGCGGCCAGCGCCTGCCCCAGCCGGTCCAGGCGGGCCAGCCCGTCATCGGACCCGCCGGATCGGATGGGTTCGGGTAGCCAGCCGATGACGGCCAGGTGGAACTGGCGCAGCCGGTAGCCGACGGCCGCTTCGGTGGTGTCGGGGTCGAGGTCGTCGCGGGCCAGAAGCCTGTTGATCCGGGCCGCGGTGCGGGTGCGCGGCCAGCGGTCGCGTTCCCGGTGGTAGGCATCGACGACCTGGTCGGATACCCGGTCGATGTAGCCGAAGGTCAGCTCCAGGATGCGGTGCGTGAGGGCCTGTGCCAGGCGCGGGTCCGGCTCCTGCTCGGCGACCTCCCGCAGGCACCAGTCCAGGAACAGGGCGTGGGCGATGCGGTAGGCGCGCGGGAGCGCGATCACGCTGACGCCGCGCTGGGCGAGCCGGCGAGCATGCTCGGCCGCCGCACTGGGCGCGCCGACGTTCTCCATCGAGATCTGCAGCCCGAGCAGGTACAGCATCGAACTGACATTCTGATCGACACTGGCATGCATCAGTGCCTCGAGAAGTTCGTCCCCCCGTAGCTCGGGGATTTCGGCAAGCAACAGCTTGGTGATGTCCCGACTGATCCGGTCGAACCCGTCGGAGAGAATCGACGTGATTTCGAAGAGTCTCGCGTCGATGGACTCCTCGTCTGCCCCCTTCAGATCACGGTGTCCGACGTCGGTCACCTGTCCACCCCCGTGGTGGCCAGCGGGTGCGCCTGCTATCGGCGAGGTGCTGGGCTTCGGCATGGTCCAGCGGGGCTGCATCTCCCGCACGCCGGACCGAACCGTCGCGCCCGGCGTCCCGCTGTAGCCGACCAGCTCGCGCAACCCGTCCGGATCCACCGCCAGCAAGGCACGCGCCTCCGCCTTCGCCAGGCCCTCCACCCGCAGCTCCGACAGACCTGCCAACTCCGGTACCTGATCGGGACTTCCCGCAGCAAACACCAGCGCCACCGATTCGCTCATCAGTCGGCGCGCCACGAACGCCAAGGCCTGGGCGGACGGGCGATCCAGCCACTGCGCGTCATCGATCACACACACCAGCGGACGCCCGGTCGCCGCCTCGGCCAACAGCCCCAACGCCGCCAAACCGACCAGGAACCGATCCGGCGCGGGCCCGGCGGTCAGCCCGAATGCGATGCGCAGTGCTTCGCGCTGCGGGTCAGGCAGCCGCTCGGCCCGATCCAACAGAGGCGCGCACAACTGATGCAGATAGGCGAAGGCCAGCTCCATCTCCGACTCGACACCGGAGCCGCGAAGCACCCGACACCCCGAGGCTTGGCTGACGAGGTAGTCCAGCAACGCCGTCTTGCCCACTCCCGGCTCACCGACCATCACCAGCGTCCGGCTCCCACCCGCCCGTACAGCCGAAACCAGCGCATCCAGCGCCGCACACTGCACGCGCCGATGCACAGGCACTCGCCCACTGCCACCCCACAGGCCCTTGGCCACCCGCCCACGCAGCGCCGGCCCACTCCAGCCAAAGGCCTGGCGAACACGATCTTCGGTGTGTTCGACCGCCCCCCCGTTCCGGCGGATCAGCCGCCGGTCGGGCTCGCCGAGCCGGCCGACTACTGTCACTGCGGCGCTGCGGTTCGCATGCGTCATTCGGGCCTCCTACCGGTCGAACGGTGGACAATCCAACGGCTGGGCCACAGGGCGCCGGGCGATCCGAGCGGAAGACCGTCGCCGCACCGGGATCGGCGCACGGCGTGCGAAATCTCTCCGACCGCGCAGTCGCTGACCCCAAGAGCTAGACCGGGACAGGGGGACAACCCGATCCCGCGCTCGACCTCGCCGTCGATGAAGTCCCGCTGGCAGATAAGCATTGCTCCCCGGTGCCGCCTTGTCCCATCGCTGGTGGATAGCCTCACCCGACGGGGAGGTCGCTGTCGTCACCCCTAGCGAGTACATGGCCTTCGACCTACCGCGACGCACGGATGGCATCTAGCGCGCATCGACCGGGGCCTTGTCGCGCGGCACCGGCTCAGTCACGGCTCGTTCGCGGTGGCCAGCGCTTTCGCGGCATGCCCCCGCCACCATGAGCGGGTGGTGGGTGGCGCAGTGGGCCGCTCACACGTCCGGTCTAATCCGAAAATGACATAGGGGACGGGCGAACGGGATCACCGGCTTGGCGTCACGCTGTGTCGGGCCGGGGACGGGCGAGGTGGATGTTCAGGCGGCGGGTTCGAGGGTGACCTTGAAGCCGAGGGCTTCGAGTTGGCGGACGTGGGCGCGTCTCTTGCGCTCCGGGCCGATGCGGTTGTCGTAGAAGTCCGAGCCGAGGTCGTGGAAGCGGGCGTCGGGGTCGGACAGCAGGTGCCACACGATGACCAGGATGGAGCGGCTGACCGCGACGATGGCCTTCTTCTTGCCCCGACGTCGGGCGATGCGCCGGTATCGCTCTCCGAGGAAGGTGTCGGTGCGGCTGGCGGCGACGGCGGCCTCGCCCAGGACGCGGGCGAGGTAGGGGTTGCCGTGTCCGGTGGACCCGCGGCCCTTGTTCTTGCCCGCGGATTCCTTGATGCCGGGGGCGAAGCGGGCCCAGGAGCACAGGTGTGCGGCGGTGGGGAACGTGCTCATGTCGAGCCCGATCTCGGCAATCATGGCGTGCGCGGCGGTCAGCCCGACGCCGGTGATCTCATCGAGTTTCTCCACCGCTGCGACGAAAGGGGCGACCAGCTCCTCGATCTTGCTTTCGACCGCGGCGATGTCGGCGCTGGTCTCATCGATGCGGGCCAGCATGGTGCGCAGCAGGAACGCGTGGTGGTCGGTGAAGCGCCCGACGAACGCCTCCTCCAACAGTCCGATCTTGCGGCGCATGCTGGCCCGGGCCAGTTGCGCGAGCATCTTCGGGTTGCGTTCGCCGGCCAGCAGCGCGGCCATCATCTGCCGCCCGGAGACGCCGAAGATGTCCGAGGCGACCACGCTGAGTTTGATCTGGGCGTCCTCGAGTAGCTTCTCCACCCGGTTCTTCTCCGCGGTGCGCGCGCTGACCAGGTCGACGCGGTAGCGGGTCAGATCCCGCAGCAGCCGGATCTCTGGCGGCGGGACGAAACTGGGACGCAGCATCTGCCGCTCGGCGACCTTGGCCAGCCATACCGCGTCGAGCCTGTCGGTCTTGGGACGTCCGGGTAGGTGTTTGACGTCTTTGGCGTTGACCAGCCACGGGTCCAGACCTCGAGCCTCCAGCAGGTAGAACACCGGTTTCCAGTAGTCCGAGGTCGCCTCCATCACCACCCGGGTCACACCCAGCGCGCGTAGCCGGTCGGCCAGGCCCAGCAACGAGCGGGTCATCGTCGAGTACGTCGTGATCTCCTGAGCGCGCCGGCCGGGCTTGTCCGGGTTGGGCACCCGGACACAAGCCACAAGCTCGGCCTTACCGATGTCCAGCGCCGCGACCCGTTCGATGATCTCCTCGGTGTCCTCGCTGTCGTGCAGCATCGCCATCCTCCTCGTCGGGCAAGGCGGCTGCCCGCAGGAGCTGCGCGGGAACCGGCGAATCTAATCCGCGTGCTCGAAGCAACACTGAAGGGCCCACAGGGCAGCTCCCAGCGCCCGACTAGCTGACGACCTCGAACGGGCCATAGAGCGACGGCGTCTGCGGGCAGCCAAGACCCATTTTCAGCCCGGAACGGGCCGCCCGACAGGGGGAACGGAGACTAGCTGAGGAAGTCGGCCTCGTCCTGCAACGGCCGGCCCAGCGCGCGCAGGATCGGCTGCACCGCGTCCAGCCGCTGGAAGTGGTTACGGACCCACCCCCGCCGGCAGGCCAGGTAGCCGTCCGCCGTCGCCGGTTCAGTGTCTCCCCGCCACCCACACTCACACGCCGGGGCATACGCGGTGAACGTCCAGTCCGCGCATTTCAACACGTCCGTCCAGATATCAGTGAACGCGCCATCGCGGTACCGCCCGGTCACATAGCCCTCGTGAGCGTCGGTCTTCTCGCCATCCCCGGGACCAACGAACAACATCCGCCGATGATGCAGGAAAAACGCGCCGAGTCAACACGTTCCGTCCATGTGGGCGCACCACGATGTCGTGGTTCACAGACCCCGACAGGTGGGCGGCCTACGAGCCTGCGCCAGCCGAAGGCACTGACGCCCATCCTTGGCAGATCCCCTTGCGGCCGAGGCCAGGCTCTGAGAGATGACTAGGCCATGGAAGGTGGGGGGTCACCGCGAAGTGCTCTCTCCCCAGACCCGCTGCTACCGATGAGTTCGATGGCCGAGCGCGGTCAGGCAAGTTCGATGTCGCCGCTGATCGTCTCGCAGGGCGAAGGCCGACCCCTGCTCCTGCCAGCGAAGGATCTGCGCTTGGTCGCGGGAGCCAGCCAGGACGACCTGCTCGCCGTAAACGACTTTGGCCCACGTGCGGTGCCCATCATCGCCGAAGCCCTGACCGCCGCCAGGCTCTCGCCACTCACCCAGTCCTCAGCATGACCGAGCAGTCGGCCCCGGTAGACGGGTTCGAGGCAACGCAGGCTATGTCTCGGCAAATGGCACGGCCCGGTTCGCCCGCTCAGTCGACAGTGCTCCCCCGTGGAGCACGGAGTAGCAACGACACGGCTAGGGCCATGATCGCCAAGGCAAAGGGCACGTGCACCGCGGTGAGGGTGTCTTGACCGGCATCGCGGATCAGGCCACCGAGGTAAACCTCAAGCACCAACAGGGCAGTGAGCACCAACGAGCCAATCCACAGGTCCCGGCGGGCGCGCAGTTGGACGAGCCCGAGGACGGTCGCGAGCGCGGCGAGCCCGATCGCCACATAACCGCCCATGGCGTGCAGGTCGATCCAGCTGCTCGCGGCGTCCCGGGCACCATCGTGCTGCAGAAAGATGCCCGCCCACAAGCCTTGAAGCAGAATGGCAAGCGCCGCCAGCCCGATCACCACAGTGAAGAGTGTGGACCGTTCGGTCGCGCTCCTGGACATTTCCGTTCTGGTCACGGCACTCCTCCGGCAATTCCGAGATCAGATGCTTGCGGGTGCCGGGCACCCTACGCCCAGCGCTCCCCCACGCGCACGAGAGACACGCGCTAGTTCTCAGTAATGCGCACTCAACGAATGATTCGCCACATCTCCGGCGGAGACCCCGCCCTCCATCTTGTGGACGTCCATGAACGTCGGCATGGCCAAGCCTCCTCCGTCTGAGTGCAGGGTCCAGCCAGGGTTCTCCGCTTGGTGTGCCCTGGCAAGCAGCCAAATAGCTCATCGTCGGCGGACCCCGCTGCTCGCCCTCACCGCCCCAGGACGCCGCGATCAGCCCCGGTGTGGACATCCGCGGGCCACCGGTGCAACGCCTGACGCTTCGTCGCCGTCGGCCTGGGCGGCCCCGCCTGCACCGACGCTGATGGGACTAGCGGGCGCACGCGGTTGACCGTGTCGTGTCAATCAGCGCCGCTCTGCTGCCGGGCCAGGGCCACCAGTCGAACAGGTTGCAGTCACGCGGGCGGTAGCCCATGGCGATCGCGCTGCGCACCACCCACCCAGCCCAGTATTCTTGGCCGATCTTGTAGTAGCTGCCGAACCAGCAGTCGATCTCCACATTCTCCCGACTGGCACTGCTGAACGCCGGCCGAGGATCGTCGAGCGGCACAGTTGGCCGCGGGATCTCTCGTAGGGTCGGTGGCTGGGGAAAGGCCCGGAAGCGCGCTGCTTCGACGAGAAGGCCGGGAGTGCATGTTCGACGGTTTCGAGGAGTTCGATCTCCCTACGTCCGGCGGATCGATTCGCACCGACCTGCGCGGGTTCGGCGATAGCCGCACACCACCGAGCGCGCCTGACCACGTGCCCCACAGCATGCGGGAGATCGCCGGCGAACAGGTCGAGGTGATGGCCGCGCTGGGGCACGAGCGCTTTGCGGTGGTCGGGCACGACCGCGGTGCGCGTTGCGCCTACCGAATGGCCCTGGACTACCCCGGCATCGTCATCCGCCTGGCCGTGCTGGACACCGTGCCCACCGGTGACGCCTTCCGCCGCGCAGACATGGACTTCAGCCTCGGGTTCTGGGTCTGGTCCTTCCTCGCCGCTCCCGAGCCGGTTCCCGAGCGGCTCATCGCACACGACCCCGCCGTACTGGTGAACCACATGCTCGACTCGTGGTCCGACGCGGCTGATGCCTTCCCTGCGGCCGTGCGCGCTGAGTACATCAAGAAGTTCAACGACCCCGACACGATCCACGCCATCTGCGAGGAGTACCGCGCAGCGGCGACCCTCGATTACCAGCATGACGAAGCCGATCGCGGACACCGGCGCATCAGCTGCCCGGTCCTCGCGCTCTGGAGTTCGACTGGCGCCGTAGCCAGTTGGTATCAGCCACTCGCGATCTGGACGGACTGGGCCGACGAGGTCAGCGGCGGCCCGATCCAGGCCGGACACTTCCTCCCGGAAGAAGCCCCGGAGGAGACCACACACCGACTCCTCGACTTCCTCACTCCTCGCTGACCGAGCAGCACAAGCGGAATGCGTGAGGTCTTCACCCGATCAACCAGACAGGACGCCGAACTCAGGGGGTGTCGTGCCGCGCGCTCCCCGCCCTGACTCGTTCGCGGCCGCCTCTGGCCAACTCCAGCGGGCTCACTCGCCTCTCCACTGACGATCAGCGCCCAACGGCGAGGTCGTCAGAGCGTCCAGCTTCGAGTCGCTGGCCGCTGTCCTCACGGCTGGCCGGCCGTGAGGACCCCAGCGGAGTCAGCCCACGGGCAGCCAGAGCCAGCCTCCCGACCGGCGGCGCCAGCTCCTACCGTTCGCCGGCCGTGCGGCACGACCTACAAGTCGACGACCTTACGCAGCCGACGAAGGGCGACCGACCAGTTACCGGCCGAGACCTCGCCCGCGAGCTCAACGTCCCCTACCTGTCCGCGCCCATCCGGACCTGTCGGTCACCAACGAGGAACCGCACTTGGACGTCTGGATGATGTGCCGGCTCGCTGGTCGCACAGGTGGCTCCACTACCTCCCGAACCTTCTCTGCACTAAGCCAGAGGTCACGGTCGCTGCCGGTGGTGCGCGGTGAGCACTGGAACGGCTATCGAGTGGACCGAGGTTCTCTGCACTACTTGCCACTCACGCGATGGGCGCGAGTGCGGCTACCGCTGCTGGCCGAGACGCCCGCGGTGGTGCGCTTCGCCAGCTGCGAGCCGTTGCTCGGTGCGCTGGACCTCCGGCCGTGGCTCGACGGCGGCCTTGGCTGGATGATCGCCGGGGGCGAGTCCGGTCCGCGGGCGCGGCCGATGCATCCGGACTGGGCTCGGGCGCTGCGTGACCAGTGTCAGGCCACTGACGTGGCGTTCTTCTCTTCAAGCAGGGGGGAGCGTGGCGGCCGGCCGAGGCCGACGACGCCGGCGGTCGCCGCGCGTCCGTGGCGTCAGACAGCCCGGTCGACGACGGCCCGCGCGCCGGCGCGCATGATGCGGAGATGGTCCGGGTTTGGGAAGACGGCCGGGCGGCTGCTAGACGGGCGGATGTGGGACGAGTTCCCGCGCCGTCGTGTCCGGGCGAGGGCGGTGGCGGCCTCCCGGTAGCAGGCGACGTAAAAACGACGCCTTGTCGGTGCATTGAGCTGCGGTCAGCCGGTTGGGGTCGCCTGGTTGAAGTAGGCGCGATTCGTCAACTCGAAGGCCAGGTACCCGACCTCCTGACCGGACGACTGCAGGCCCGCTGATCTAGTGTCACGCCAGTTCAGCGGGCTTTGGCATGTCAAAGGAGAGGGCGGATACCTGCCTGCGGTGCCTCGAACCGCGTGACCGGAGGAGTCGATGCTGGGATGACGACAGGGCGACCGATGCCCGCACAGGACGACGTGCTCGGGTACTTCAACACGCTGTCGAACTGGGGACGGTGGGGCGACGACG
>JAODNO010000142.1 GCA_025465235.1 Pseudonocardia sp. | reverse complement strand
CCGCGCAGTAGCTGGGGTAGCCGCTGGGTCAGCGCGGCGAGCACGGCTCGGTCGGCCCAGTTCAGGTGGGGCTTCGGGTTGGTTCTGCGGAGTACGGCGACCTCGTGGCGTAGGACGAGCAGCTCGATGTCTTTGGATGCCGGGGTGCGGCTGAGCAGCAACAGCCAGCCGAGACGCCGATCGACGATCAGGTAGAGCAGGCGTAACGACACGTTCACGATCATGCCGCGCCGGGGGAGAGGACCGATCGACGCAGGTCACATGCTCCGGCCGACTTATGGAACCCGACAGGGTGGTGTTCCGATCCAGCAGCAGATCGAGGTGCGTCAGGTGCTGGGCGCCCCTGACCCCGAGGTGCGACTCCTCCCAACGTCGAGGACCTGCTGCGCGAGCTCGCCCCGCAGGCCCTCGGCGCGGTCGCCCGCAGGTACGGCGAGTTCGCGGACGCCGAGGACGCGGTGCAGGAGGCGCTCGTCACCGCCGCCGCGGAGTGGCCCGGTCGGATGGGCTGTGACACCGAGGATGTGTACCTGGCGGGTGGCGTGTTCGAGGACGGAGAAGACGTGGAGCCGGGTCAGGGTGGTGGGTCGAGGTGGAACACGTCGCCGGCCAGGATCCCGCGGGCCTGGGCGCGGAGGAACTGAGCCCAGGTCGGTCCGGATCGCCGTGGCGATGGGTCGATGCTGGCGGCGGTGAGGATCTTCCAGGAGGTTTCGGTGCCAGCGCAGGATCGTGGCCGGCGTGAGGAGAAGACCGATCCGGGGGTGGTGGGGGAGTCGGTGGACGAGAGCGGCGATCAGTGCCCGGTCGGCCCAGGAGATTCGGGCTCGCCGGGTCTGGCGGTTCAGTACGGCGAGTTGGTGGCGCAGCACGAGGATCTCAATGTCCTTGTCCGTGTCGCTGCGGGCGAGCAGCACCATCCAGCCCAGCAGCCGGGAGGGAAAGGATCAGGTACGTCAGTCGGAGCGCCACCAGGCGATCATGCCGAGCCGTGGTGGGTGTCGAACCCGCAGGTCACGGTCTTCAGCCGAGGTCCGGGCACCTACAGGGTCAGGAACCGAGTGGCTGGTCGGGTGGGTTCGGGGCGGTGGTGGGCAGGGCGCCCGCCTGCTTGCGGATCTGCTCGGCCCCGCCGCGGTCGAGCCAGTCCCGCAGGGTGAGCATTCCGGGGTGCAGCGCCCGCAGGGCCTCGGTGTCGGCATGCCAGCGGTGACCGCGCTCCCACAGGTCCATGACCCGCCCGACCTCCGATCCGATCCGTTCTGCCTCGTCGCGGCTCATCCG
The DNA here is from genome assembly GCA_025465235.1 of Pseudonocardia sp. GTDB lineage: Bacteria > Actinomycetota > Actinomycetes > Mycobacteriales > Pseudonocardiaceae > Pseudonocardia. The sequence goes on along the minus strand of JAODNO010000142.1, from coordinate 1,958 downwards.
GACGTAGCCGATGTCCAGGCCGGTGGCCGCGCTGATGGTGGCAGCGGCCTCGGTGGGCGTGGGCGCGTCGCCGGCCAGTTCCAGGGTCCGCCCGGCGTACCGGTCGGGGTCGGCGAACGCCATGGCGGCGAACTCCGCGATGTCCTCCACCGCGATCACCTGTACCGGTTCGTCCGCGGGGAACAGGTGCCGGTTGACCCCGTCCTGGATGCCGTCGATGGGCAGCCCGGTGCCCAGGTAGTTCGACATGAACCGGACCGGTCGCAGCACGGTCGTGGCCAGGCCGCTGCCGCGCAGGTGGGCCTCGATGCGGGTCTTCCCGTCGCCCACGTTCGCCGGCTGTCCGGACAGGGTCGCTACGCCGCTGAACACGACGTGTGCGACGCCCGCTGCCGCGGCGGTATCGACGAGGGCCCGGCCGCGGGTGAACTCCTTGTCGGGATCGAGCCCGGTCGGCCCGTAGGCGACCGGCGGCGCGGTGAACACCCCATACGCGCCGGCGACTACCGAGGCCAGTGTCTCCGGGTCGTCGAGATCGGCGGTGACCAGTTCGGCCCCGGCGGCCGCGAGGGCCCGCGCGGATTCGGCGTCTGGTGTGCGGACCATGGCCCGCACCGCCCAGCCGTCGGCCAGCAATCGGCGGGCCGTCACACCCCCCTGCTTGCCGGTTGCTCCGGCAACCAGAACGGTCCGGTTCTTCGAGGTCAGATCACATATCACTGCGTTCTCCACTGTTGGGGGTAGGGTGCTCCTGCGGAGAACGATTGACCCGGATGCCGGTGGACACCAGAGGTTTCGTGACATGACCGAGCAGGCCGACACCGTCGCCAGGGCCGACGGCCGGCGCAACCGGATCCGCGTGCTGCAGGCCGCCGAGCAGGCCTTCGCGGCCGACGGCGGGTCGGTATCTCTCGAGCGGATCGCCCGCCTCGCCGGCCTCGGCGCCGGCACCGTCTATCGGCATTTCCCCACCAAGGAGAGCCTGTTGGAGGCGGTGCTCACCCGGCGCATCGACAGGCTGGTCACCCGGGCCGACCAGTGGAGCGCGACTGCTGACGCCGGTGCAGCGTTCATCGGTTTCCTCGGCGAGGTCATCGGCATGACCGCCGACCACAAGGACCTGTGCGACGCCCTGCAGGCCGACCGGAGCTGGCCACGGGTGGTGCTCACCGCCTCCGGCCGCCGCTTCGACCAGGCACTTGCCCGCCTGCTGCGGGCCGCCCAACAGACCGGGACGGTGCGCGGTGAGGTCACCCTCGCCGAGGTGACCACGCTGATCCTGGGCTGCTCGGTGATGTGCCGGGCACACCGTGACGGCGGCGCCCTGACCAGCCGCGTGCTGGGTACTCTGCTCGGGGGTGACAAGTCCGTCACGAAACATGTGGATCATCCCATGTTGCGTGACACGGGGCCCGCGATTCCAGAGCCGGCTTGTGCGGTCTGCGGCATGCGGCTGCGCCGGCAGTCGACCGGCCGTCCTGCGCGCTACTGCGGTCCTGCCTGCCGCCAGCGGGCGCACCGCCGGCGCGGCTCCGCCGTCGGTGACAGGGGTGGATCCGAGGCTGTGGCGGGGTGAGCCTGTCGGGTTCCAGAACTCGGCTGTCGGCGTTGACCTGCGGTTTAGGCTGCGCGTTCGTATTCGTTGATCAGGCCTCCGAGGATCGGTCGGCGTCTGATCCGCTGCTGGTCAAGGTCCGGGGCGGGATGGTCGGGGCGTGGTGGGAGAGGTCGCTGCGCCCGGTGTGGTCGCCGACCGTTGTAATGGGCGCCGTACTGGGCAAGGACGGTCCGCAGGTGCCGTTCACCGAAGATCAGGGTGCGGTCGGTGACCTCGGTTCGGGCTGTCAGTACGAATCGTTCGGCGAAGCAGTTCGCTCTCGGGCAGCGAGGCGGGATCTTGACGGTGTCGATGCCCGCGCTGGCCAGGACGGCGTCGAACGATGTGGTGAACTGACCGG
>JAODNO010000066.1 GCA_025465235.1 Pseudonocardia sp. | reverse complement strand
GAGGCGGGAGTGGGTGCGGGACCGCAGGTGGCGGTAGACGGCTCCGGCTGAGTGCGCTCAGCGCAACGACGGGTGCAGCTGCAGGTCCAGACCGGCCGGGGTGGCGGCCCGCTGCACGATGTGCTCGGCGACGGGAATGACCCCGTCCAGTGCGCGCGTGACGGCGTCGGCGGCCGCCTCCCGCACGTCATCCACGCAGATGCGCCTGCCCAGCTCCACGGACAGGGAGCTGACGCCGGCGTCGGTGATGCCGCAGGGCACGATCCGGTCGAACTCGGCGAGGTCGGGATCGCAGTTGAACGAGAAGCCGTGCTGCGTGACCCCGCCCTGCACCCGCACTCCGATCGCGCCGATCTTGCGCTCCGGGCGGAGGTCGTCGGCGGGGAGCCACACCCCGCTACGGCCCTCGATCCGGCCCGCCGTGGTGATGCCGATGTCATGCGTCACCCGGATCAGCGCCTCCTCCAGCCGCCGGACGAAGTCGACGACGTCGAGCGGCTCGGTCAGCGCCACGATGGGGTAGCCGACGAGCTGGCCCGGGCCGTGCCAGGTGATGCGGCCGCCGCGGTCGACGTCGACGACCGGGCTGCCGTCGGTGGGGCGGTCCTCTGGCCGGGTGCGCTTGCCCGCGGTGTACACGGACGGGTGCTCGAGCAGCATCAGCACGTCGGGGCCGGTGCCGTCGCGCCGGGCAGCGGCGTTCGCGCGCTGAATGTCCCACGCGGACAGGTAGTCGACGGTGCCCAGCCGGTCGATCCGCACCGGGTCGGTGGTGCGGCGGCAGGACCGGACGGAGTGGCGCATACCCATGTCGGTCACGCTACGCCCGGTGACGATCGCCCAGCCCGCGAGATCGGGAGGGCGACTCGCGGGCGGGGATGGGGCGACTCGCGGGTTCAGCGCTCGAGTGCCGCTGCCAACGCTTCCCGGACACTGACGTGGCGGAACTGGTACCCGTGCTGCTGCAGCACCGCCGGCACGGCGAGCGGCCCGGTCAGCACCATCTCCTCCGCCATCTGACCAAGGACGGCCTTGAGGGCGAAGCTCGGCACCGCGAGCGGGGCCGGTCGACGCAGGACGTCGGCGAGTGCCGCGGTGAACTCGGCGTTCGTGGCGGGTTCCGGTCCGGCCAGGTTGACCGGCCCCGACACCTCGGGGTGCTCCAGCAGGAACCGGGTCGCGCCGACCTGGTCGTCGAGTGAGATCCAGGGGAACGCCTGCTGCCCGGTGCCGATGCGCCCCCCGAGCATCAGCGAGAACAGCGGACGCAGCCTGCCCAGGATGCCGCCGCGCGGGGAGAGCACCGCGGCGGAGCGCAACAGCACCACCCTCGCCCCCGCCTTGGCGGCAGGCGCAGTGGCGGCCTCCCAGTCGCGGCAGACATCGGCGAGGAACCCCGCACCGGCCGGCGCCGTCTCGTCGACGACCCTGCTACCCGTGTCGCCGTAGTAGTTGATGCCCGACTGGTTGAGGAGCGACCGCACGCCGTGGTCGGCGACGGCACCTGCCAGCACCTCGGTCGGCACGTTGCGGCTGTCGCGCAGCAGTTGCTTTCGCGCCCCGCTCCATGGGCGGTCGGCGATGCCGGCCCCGTTCAGGTTGACCACCGCATCGACGCCGTCGAACGTGCCGTCGTCGATGCGGCCCGCGGGTGGGTCCCAGCCCCGCTCGTCGGGTGCGGCGGGGGTCCGCCGCACCAGCCGCAGCACCTCGTGGCCCGCCGCCCTGAGGTGGGCGACGAGGGAGGTCCCGATGAGGCCGGATGAGCCGGCGACGACGACGCGCACGCGGAGATCTTCGCCGAACCGCATGGAGCCCGCGACTCGGGCCACCCGACCGGTGTCCGGCCCCGGCGACCTGAGCCGTCAGAGCCCGAGGTCCGCCTCGAACGCGCCCTCCTCCAGGCGGGCCTTGATCGCGCTGACGAACCGGCCGGCGTCGGCCCCGTCGACCAGCCGGTGGTCGTAGGTGAGCGGCAGGAAGCACACGGAGCGGATGGCGATGGAGTCCTCGCCATCGGGCCCGGTGACCACCGTGGGTTGCTTGGTGATCTTGCCCGTGCCGAGGATGGCGACCTGCGGCTGGTTGATGATCGGTGTGTCGAAGAGCGCACCGGCGCTGCCGATGTTGGTGAGCGTGAAGGTGCCACCGGACAGCTCGTCGGGGCCGATCTTGTTGGCTCGGGTGCGCGCAGCCACGTCGGCGATCCGCCGGGCCAGCCCCGCGATGTTGAGGTCCTCGGCGTTCTTGATCACAGGGACCAGAAGCCCGCGGGGGGTGTCCACCGCGATCGCCAGGTGTACGGCCCCGTGGTAGGTCACCTCCCTGCTCTCCACGTTGATCGACGCGTTGAGCTGGGGGAAGGCCTTCAACGCCTCGACGGCGGCCTTGGCGAAGAACGGCAGGAACGTCAGCTTGACGCCCTCCCGCCGCTCGAACTCCGCCTTCGCGCGGGCACGCAGCTTGGCGATGCGCGTGACGTCGACGTCCTGCACGGTCGTGAGCTGGGCCGACACCTGCAATGACTCGGTCATCCGCTGCGCGATCACCTGCCGCAGCCGGGGCATCTTCACGGTGGTGCCCGGCTGCGGGCCGTCTGCCGCGGGCTGTGGCACCTGCCGCGCCGGCGCGGCCGAGGGTGCGCTCGCCGGGGCT
>JAODNO010000046.1 GCA_025465235.1 Pseudonocardia sp. | reverse complement strand
CCCTCGTGCACCGTCTGACCGAACAGCCACGTCTGAAGGCCCGCGTCGTCGAGCGGGATCATCGGCGCCGCACCGGTGGCCTGGTAGAGCAGGTACAGGATCGTCTCGGACAGGTTGTCCGGTTGTACCGGGCAGCCCGGCACGTTGACGATCGGGATGCCGGCGGGGGTCGTGAAGTTCCATCCCAGGTAGTCCCGCACGCCCATCGCGCCGGTCGGGTTGCCTGCCATCGCGTGGATGCCGCCGTACGTCGCGCAGGTGCCGACGGCGAGCACGACGAGGGCCTTGGGCGCCAGCCGGTCGAGCCACTCACTCGTGGTCATCGGCTGCCCGGTCTCCGGGTTGTTGCCGAACCCGCACCAATAGCCCTCTGGCTTGATCTTCTCGTTCGGGATCGAGCCCTCGACGACCAGGACGAACGGGTCGAGCTCACCCCGCTCGGCCTTGAAGAACCACTCGATGAAGTCGTTGTTGCCGCCGACTGGACCGTTGTCGAAGTCGATCAACGGCCAGTGGACGGCGACCTTGGGGAGGCCGGGGAGAGCTCCGAGAGCGATCTCCTCGATGCTGGGCTGGGTCGCCGCGGTGAGGGCGACCGAGTCGCCGTCGCAGCTCAGGCCCGCGTTGATCCACAGGACGTGGACGGTCGGGGCCTCGGCTTCGGTCGTGGACATTGGCGTCCTCTCGATGGCGCCGCCCCTGCGAGCGGCGCCTGTCGGACGTGGTGGGCGATGTCCGTTCTAATGGCCCTCGGCCGGGCGCAGTAAGTGACCGGTGTCACTAAGTGGTCCGGACACTGAGCAGATCGGGTCTGGATCTCGGCCGGCCCTGCCGGCCCTGCTGCTTCCGCGATCTTCGCTACGTGATCAAACGGAGATCAGGGGCGGAGATGTGACGAACACGTTCATGATCTCGGCTGTTCTCGTGGCCGCGCTGCTCGAGATCCCGCCACCAGCTCGGCTCGGTGCTCGGGGGCGCCCTCGCGCCGATCATCACCACGCTGCTGATCGCGTCGTCCGCCGGTGTCTGGGGTGTCTCGATCTATCTGACGGTTATGGTCGCGCTGGCCGGTGTCGGCGCGTTCGTGGCCGGCACGCTCGAGTCGAGGACGGTTTCCGTCCGGCCGTCATGAGAGGGTCGGTCGGCGCATCGGGCATGCTCCGCCGCGCACGCACAACGGGGGAGAACAGTGACCGGAGTCGATGCGAACGACCGGCCCGCGCGGCAGCGGGCCGACAAGTTCGCCGAGCGTCGGCACGAGCTGGCCGAAGCGGCGCTCCAGACGCTGGCGCAGCTGGGCTACGCGCGCACCAGTCTCCGCGAGATCGCGCAGAACTCCGCGTTCTCCCACGGCGTGCTGCACTACTACTTCGCCGACAAGGTCGACCTCCTCACCTACTGCATCCACCAGTACAAGGCGCAGTGCGTGCTCCGCTACGACCGGATCGTCACCAAAGCGACAACCGCGGACGAGCTCGCGGAGGGGTTCGCGGACGGCCTCGTCGCGACGCTGCGTGAGGAGGGCAACCTGCACCGCCTGTGGTATGACCTGCGCTCACAGGCCATGTTCGACGAGCCGTTCCGCGCCGACGTCCTGGAGATCGACGAGAGCCTCGAGCGGATGATCTGGCGCATCGTCACCCGCTACGCGGAGCTCGCGGACGTGCCGATGACGGCCACCTCGTCGGTGGCCTACGCGACGTTCGACGGCGCCTTCCAGCTGGCGTTGCTGCGGCATCTCGCGGGGCAGCCGAACGCCCTCGACGACCTGCGGGCGCACGCCCTCCTGGTGCTGACGCACGTCACGTGCACCCCGATCGTCGCCGAGCCCGTCAGCTGATCGTCGCGAGTGCCCGAGCGGCGACCTCGACGCACACGGGGGTCCCGCCGTCCAGTGCGAGGACCTCCCCGTCCAGCTCGAGGGGGGTCGGTCCGAGCGGGGTGAAGCCGTAGCGCGTGGCGCTGGGCTGCGGACCCAGCCCGGTCGTCGCCGCCCTGATGGCGACGCCCAGGATGCGCCACCACCTCGTTGTACCCACCGTCCCCGCTCACCGAGACGATCAGCGGCCTGCCACTCGCGGCCCCCTCCCTCGCCAGGTCGCGGCCGTGGCCCGCCCGTTGGGTGGGACTCGTGGTCACCGGCGTTGCCGGCATCCGCGCCAGCAGGACGGGCCGGTTCGGGTGCTCGTCCCGTGCTCTGCGGGTTGAAGATCACGACGACCCGGTCGAACGGGGTCACCACCCTGGTCATCGAAGCCACCGCCACACGGTGCGCAGGGCGCCGAACGCGCCGGCCGCGACGAGGATCGGGATGGGCAGGCAGCAGCCGCAGCCGCCGACGGAGACCTCGGACCCGCGCCGGGTGCGGGTCGAGTAGTAGGGCATCGGACCCCACAGGCCGAACCGGCCGCTCCTGCGGGGTCGGGGCGTCCGATCCAGCTGGCCGTACGGCCGTCGGGTCCCCGAGCCGGGCAACCCGCGATCGCGGAGGAAGCGTCGTGCAGGACCGAACCGATTCACGCGGGCGTTGTACCCCGTGATGGGCGAATCCATCCAGTTCCTGTCCCTCGTCCCACGCCGCGCCGGCGTCGGCTACTCCGAGCCGCGCTCCTCAGTCGCCTGCGGGTGCGTGGAGCGTCCCGATCCGGATGGCGTTGCCGAACGGGTCACGGATCCCGAAGTCGATGCCGTAGGGCTTCTCGGTGGGCTCGTCGGTGATCTCGACCCCGCGGGCCTTGAGCGTCTCGTAGGACTTCTGGGCGTCGTCCGTGCTGATGCACAGCCAGCCGCCCATCGCGCCCTTCGTGACCAGCTCGCGCACCTGCGCGGCGGTGGCATCGTCCATCGCGGGCGGCCCGGGCTTCTCCAGCAGGATCTGCCGCGACGGGTCGCCGGGGACGTTGACGGTCAACCAGCGCATGAAGCCGAGGTCCTGGTCGGTGTTGAGCTCGAGGCCGAGCTTGTTCACATAGAAGTCGAGGGCCTCGTCCTGGTCGAGCACGACGATCGAGGACTGGGTGATGTTCTTCAGCATGGGCATGACGCTAGGGCGTCGGCTGGGCCTGCTGCTTATCCGAAACTGCTCGACACGGTGCCGGTCGGATCACCGTGCTGGGACGCAGCCATGACTTGGTGAAGCACGTCGGCACCGCGTCGAGCGAGGTACCGGGGCTGCTCCTGCGGTAGTCGGACGGTGACTCGCCGACGATGTCGCGAAAGGTCCGGCTGAACGTGCCCAGGCTGCTATAGCCGACGTCCACGCAGATCTTGGTGACGCTGCGGTCGGACGTCCTCAGCAGGTACATCGCCCGCTCCACGCGGCGGCGTTGCAGGTAGCGATGCGGTGTCTCGCCGAACGTGGCGCGAAACGTCCGGATGAAGTGCGCCTCGGAGACGAGGGCGATCCGGGCGAGGGCCGGCACGTCGAGCGGCTCCGCGTAGGTGCGGTCCATCGCGTCCCGCGCGCGGAGCATCCGCCGGTTCGAGTCCTCGACAGCGCGGTTCATGCCGGGTCTGTGCGCGTCGTGGCGGCGGGGCGCGTCATGGGCGCAGATTAGTCCGCGGTGGTCATGTGACGCGCTCCAACTGGAGTTCACGCCCCTGACCGGGCGCGAGCTCGACCGCCTGACCTTGCACGAGGAGGTGGACGGGGGTGGCGCCGCCTGGTCGCACGCTGAGCCGGATGCAGTCCTCGGCCAGATCGACGTCCACGCGCTGACCGCGGTAGTGGACGCTGAACCGCAGATGCTTCACCTCCGGCGGTAGCGCAGGGTCGAAGCGGAGTACCGGCCCGAGGGCGCGCATGCCGGTGAGGCACCGCAGCACGATGTCGACGGTCCCGGCCATCGCTCCCAGGTGGATGCCTTCGGCTGTGGTCCCCCCCTGGACGTCGGCGACGTCGCTCTCCAGCGCATGCTGCAGGAACCGCCAGGCCTCTTCAGGCTGGTATCGGGCCATCACCCAGGCGGTCACGACGCCGCTGAGCGTGGAGCCGTGCGAGGTCCGGTCGAGGTGGTACTGGACGGTCCGGGCGAGCTGTTCCGCGCTCACCTCGTAGCCGAGGTGGTGCAGCAGCCCGCGCAGCTCGTCGCGGGAGAGCAGGAACAGCAACATCAGCACGTCGGCTTGCTTGGCGAGCTTGTACCGGTTGGTGCTGTCGCCCTCAGCCTCCAACAGCCGGTCCAGCCGCTGGATGTTGCCGTAGCGCTCTCGGTAGCCCTCCCAGTCGAACTCGGGCAGCTCCTCGTATCCCTCGAACTGGGTGAGGATCCCGTCGGCCTGGAAGACCACCTTCATCTTCCTGGTGATGTCCTGCCAGCGCTCCAGCTCCTCGTCGCGGATGTTGAGCTCACCGGCGAGCTCCTCGCGGTAGTGCGGTGGGAGGACGTCCATCGCCTCCAGCGCCCGCTGGAGCACCCACACAGCCATGACGTTGGTGTAGGTGTTGTTCCGCAGCCCTGGCTCGTCGGAGTCCGGGTAGGCCTCGTGGTACTCGTCCGGGCCCACCACGCCGTGGATCTCGTACCGATCTTCGTCGGCGTTGTACGTGGCGATGCTCGCCCAGAACCGGGCGATCTCGATCAGCAGCTCGGCCCCGGTGAAGCGCAGGAACCCCGTGCTCCCGGTGACCATGTAGTGCTGCCAGACGTTGTAGGCGATGGCGATGTTGACGTGCCGCTGGTTGTGCGAGTGGTCGGGGAGCCAGCGGCCGGACTTGGGGTTGAGGTGGACCTTCTGGGTCTCCTCGCGACCGGTGGCTCCGCTCTGCCAGGGGAACAGGGCGCCGTCGTACCCCTCGGCGCGTGCGGCAGCGCGGGCAGTGTCGAGCCGCTCGTAGCGGTACTGGAGCAGCGCCGCAGCCAGGCTCGGGCGTTCGAAGTTGAAGAACGGGAAGATGAACAACTCGTCCCAGAAGACGTGGCCCCGGTAGGCCTCCCCGGTCCAGCCCCGTGCTGGAACGCCGACGTCCAGGTGCTGGGTGTGCGGCGAGATGGTCTGCAGCAGATGGAAGATGTGCAGGTGCAGGACCGTCTCGGTCCACTCGTTGGCACTGTCGAGCTCGATGTCGAAACGGTTCCACAGGCTGTTCCACGCGCCCTCGTGCCGGGCCAGCAGCGCCGAGAAGTCCTCCGCCGCCGCCGCGGCCAGCCGGGCGTCGTCGCGACTCTCGGAGATCCCGCGGTCCCGTGACGTGTAGAGCGCGACGATCTTGTCGACGGTTGCCGGGCGCCCCTCCTCGAGCTCGAGGCCGAGGTCGTGGGCGACGTACCCAGGCTCTTCGACCAGCCGCCGGTCGACGTCCTGCCGCTGCCCGTCGCGCAGCACCCGCGTCCGCGCTGCCACGGCGACCCGCACGTGCGACTGCAGGGTCTCGACCTGCAGGTCGATGGTCTCCCGATCGACCTCACCCTGACCCAGCACCTGCAGGTGGCGGCCGTTGAGGTCGCGGTAGCGCTTGACGCCCGCGTTGACGACCCGGCCGTCGAGCCCGGAGGAGACCTCGAGCCTGCCCGACCAGTTCTCCGCCGTGAACGTGGTCTCCAGGCCGGCGAAATGCTCGTCCTTCATGCTCACGAACCGGCGCTGCGTCATGCTCGTCCGACGTCCCTCGGCGTCCTGCCAGGTCATGTCCCTGGTCAGCACGCCGCGGCGGATGTCCAGCTCGAAGCGGTGCTCGACGACATCCGCACGCCGTGCGTCGAACCAGTCCCCGCCCTCGATCCGGAAGCGCAGCGGCAGCCAGTTCGGGGCGTTGACCAGGTCCTCGTTCTCGACCATGCGCCCGGCAACCTCGGTCTCGGCGCGGTCGTACAGACCGGCCACGTAAGTGCCGGGGTAGTGCACGTCGTCGGCCGCCGACTCGGGCAGAGCGCCGCGGGTCACCATGTAGCCGTTGCCGAGCGCGAGCAGCGCCTCCCGCAGCCCCTGTCGGGCGGGGTCGAAGCTGTCGTACACGAGCGTCCAGACGCTCGGCGGCTGTTGCGTGCGCCGCTTCCTCATCTCGCCCGCGGCCCGGCGCTCCTCGAGGTAGCCGTGCAGCAGTGCCCGCCGGGAGACGTCGTCCAGGGTGGTCACGACGAGGTCAGCGCCTGCTTCGAGCAACAGGTCGCGGTCGTCCAGCCGGGCCACGCCGAGCGCGGCCATGCCGGCCGCCTTGGCCGCTTGGATGCCGCTGGTGGCGTCCTCGGTGACGAAGCAGTCGGCCGGGTCGACACCGAGTTCCTGAGCGGCGGTGAGGAAGATTGTGGGATCCGGCTTGCCCTTCGGGAAGTCACGGCCGGAGATGTCGGCGTCGAAGAGCTGGGCGAGTGTCATGCCCGGGTGGATGAAGTCGCACTCGATCCGCTGCTCGGCGGCGAACAGGTCCAGGCGGATCCGTTCCAGGAACAGCTTGGCGTTCTTCGACGACGACGCCGCCGCGATGGGGATGCCCGCCGCCTTCACGTCCAGGACGAACCGCAGCGCGTCCGGGAACGCCATGAATCGGCCCTCGTCGATCAGCCTCAGCACGTGCTCCTGCTTCGCGTCCGCGTACTGCTGGATCCGGGAGTCGATGTCAGGCACCCCGAAGTGCTCCATCGCCGCCCGCGCACCGGCCATGCGCGGCATCCCGGCCATCACCTTCTGGTAGACGGCCGGCGTGAAACGTTCGGGGGTCCAGCTCGTCCGGTCCCGGATGTCGCTCCACTCGTTCTCCATGAGCGACCGGAAGGCCTCGCGCCAGGCCAGTTCGTGCGGGGAGTCGACGAGTACCCCGTCGACGTCGAAGATCGCTCCGCCAAAGCCCCCAGGCCGGTTCATCGATGTCTCCCTTGCTTCGCGGAAGCAGACGGCACGGCGAGCTCAGGGTCGGTCGTCGGCGGTGAGATTCCTCGTGAGGTGCCGAGCGGTGCCGTCGTGGCAGTGGGTGATCGCGCCGCGTTCGCGGTGGCGACCTCGGTTGCTGTGGGCGGGTCGGCACCCGGACGGGAGCAGGTGATCGCCGCTACGAGGGCGGCCGCGTCCACGACGCTGATGAGCGTCGACTCGTCGATCGCCGCCAACGCGTCGCGGCGCGAGGCGCCGATCAGATCGGCACGGCGGAGCCCGTCGAGCAGGCCGGAGGTGAAGGAGTCACCCGCGCCGACCGTGTCCACCAGGTCGATCGGTATCGCGGGTCGGTGCAACTCCAGGGCGGCCGTGGTGGCGTACACGCCTCGGCCACCACGGGTCACGACGACGAGAGCGGGACCTATGCTGAGCCACTCCCGGGCGACGTCCTCGTCCTGGCGGTCGGGGTAGAGCCACTCCAGGTCCTCGTCGCTGACCTTGACGACGTCGCACAGGGCGACGAGCCGCTCGATACCGGGGAGCGCTCGTTGCGGTGAGCCGAGCAGCGCAGGTCGCACGTTGGGGTCGTAGGAGATGGTCACCCGGCCCCGCTGGTGCTCCCGCCCCATGAGGTCTTCGACCTGAGTCCTGCCGGGTGCCAGTGCGGTCGCCAGCGAACCGGTGTGCAGGCAGCGGGTCTCGATCGGGAGGGGCTGGAGATCGCCGATGTCCCACTCGATGCGGAAGTCGTAGCTCGCGATCCCGGCGGCGAGGGTGGCGATCGCCAGGCTGGTCGAGGTGCCCTCAGCGGGACCGCCCTCGACCCGGACGCCGCTGCTCCTCAGATGGCCGGAGATCATCTCGCCAAACGCGTCCCGGCCCAGACGCGTCATGAGGGTCACCTGGTCGCCGAGCCGGGCCAGCCCGAGGGCGACATTTGCGGGGCTCCCGCCGGGATGGGCAACCAGCGTTCGGCTGCCGCGCTGCCCGACCAGGTCCACGAGCGCTTCCCCGACAACGACGAACATCCGAGCACCCCTTGTGATCGCCACATCGAGCGACGTCGCACCGTCACCCGTCGGTCAGTGCACGGCGCCCTCGTCCACGAGCGCGTCTCCGTCCCGGGCGGTACGGAGGTCGAACAGCGCGTAACACGCCACCAGTGCCAGGCAGATCGCCGGCACGATGAAGGCGAGCGCAGCGCCTGCCCCGTCCATGATCTTGCCCTGGACCAACGGGAGGAGTGCTCCGCCGAGGATGGCCATGACGAGGCCGGCAGCGCCGAACTTCGTGTCCTTGCCCAGTCCGCGTAGGGCGACGCCGTAGATCGTCGGGAACATGAGGGACAGCGAGACCGAGATCGCGACGACGGCGATCAACCCCACCATGTTCGGTGAGAGCACGGCGACAAGGGCGAGCACCACGCCGAGCGCGCCCATGGCGAAGAGCAGCTTGGTCGGCCGGAAGATGCCGAGCAGGTAGGTCATCACGAACCGGGAGATGAGGAACAGGATCAGGCTGGCCTGCAGGTACCACCCGGAGTTGGCCGTGCTCACGCCCACCACGTCCTGCGCGTACTGGATCGTAAAGGTCCAGGTGCAGACCTGGGCGCCGACGTTGAGGAACTGGGCGGCCACCCCGTAGCGGTAGTGCCGGTTCTGCCAGAGGCGACCGAGAACCCCACTGCGGCCCGGCGCATCCAGCCCGAACTCGGAGTGCTCCTCCGGCACGGAGATCTTGCGCAAGGCGATGAGGATCCAGATCAGCAGGAGCACCGTGGCGATTCCGGTGTAGGGCATGAGCACCAGGGACAGGTCCTGCTCCTGAACCTGTCGCAGTTGCTCGGCCGTCATCGATACCTTCGCCGATTCCGGGGTGATCTGAGGGAGGATCAACACCGCGCCGAGCAGGACACCGATGTTCGCGCCGACCGGGTTGAACGACTGAGCCAGGTTCAGTCGCTGGGTCGCGCTCGCTTCAGGCCCCATCGCGATCACGAACGGGTTGGCCGAGGTCTCGAGGATCGACAGTCCGGACGCCAGCACGAACAACGCGATGAGGAAGAACCCGTACGTGAGCAGCAGGCTCGCCGGGATGAACAGGAGTCCGCCAAGCGTGGCCAATCCCAGACCGGTGAGCACGCCCGCCTTGTACCCGTAGCGTTTGTTGATCAGTGCGGCGGGGATGGCGAGTGAGAAGTACGCGCCGTAGTACGCGAACTGGACGAGCGCCGACTGGAAGTTCGACATCGCGAAGATGTGCCGGAACACGCCGACGAGGACATCCGTGAGGTTGGCTGCCGATCCCCACGCGGCGAAGCAGGTGACGACCAGGATGAACGGAATGGTGAGGCCCGGATAGACCAGGCCCGGCTTCCGTGCACCCTCCTCGCGCGGTTGCACGCGGGTGACCGAGCCGCGAGCCATAGGATCACCCCTCGCAGACGCTGGACTGGGCGAGCGTGTGACGTGAGCCACAGCAGTGCGGACGCTAGTCCGCACCTGTACCGGATTCCAGACAATCAGCGAGAAACTACGTTCTGTGTTCGCCCGGGTGAGGTGGGCAACCGGTTCACTGACGAGTTGTGAAACGCTCATTCATGTCGTGCGCGGCTGCTTCTCGTCGAACAGGCGTAGGTCCGAGGGTTCGCGGAGCAGGTCCTGCAGGATGATGTTGCCCTCAGTGTTGTAGGACTGTCGCATGTGCTCGTCCCAGGCCGCGCGGGAGCGAAACATCTCCAGCATCACCCACGTTTCCGGATCATCCTGGGGCTGTACCAGGTGCATGAAGACGCAACCGGGCTCGGTGAGCGTGTTCCGCCGCATGGACTGCAGTTGTGCCTCCGCCTCCGCCATCCGGTCCACCCTCGGCTTGATCGTGACCACGAGGAAGAGTGGGCGGTCCGGTTCGCTCATGCGCGCATTCCTACACCCATTCCACGGGGGCGGACCCATTCTCACCTCGCCCCATGAGCGGTACTGTGCCCCCGCGTCGATGTGGTGCCGTTCCACCGTGTCGGAGGCGCGGACGGCCCACACCCGACAGCTTGCCCGGGAGGCGTCATGCACCGTTACCTCCTCGTCGCGAACCAGACGCTCGGCAGCGACGAGCTCGTGGACCTCGTCCGTGAGCGAATGGCCGCTGGTCCCGCCGAGTTCTGGCTCGTCGTGCCGGCCACCCCCGTGAAGGACCTCGCGTCGACCGCCATGGCGATCCCGATGCCGGTCATGGGCGGGGTCCCGACGATCCCGGCGCCGCCTGCGGAAGCGCGTCGGCTGGCACAGGCCAAGCTGGATGCGGCCGTCAAGAGGTTCACCTCTGCCG
>JAODNO010000034.1 GCA_025465235.1 Pseudonocardia sp. | reverse complement strand
GGTCTGCACCTGCATCCCCACCGACTGCGCGAACATCTCCCCGCCCTTTGCCCAGTTGGCGTGGTACGGGTTGGACAGGCTGCGGATCGACTGGACCAGGACGATGTCCTGGGGCGAGGCGGGCGCGGCTCGGTTGGCCGACTCCTGGCCTGCCGACGAGCAGCCTGCGGCGAGCATGGCCAGTACGGCCGCGCCGGCGGCGGCCAGCCGGAACCGCCATCCGCGCAGGGCGGACTGGATCGGGACACTCATCATCGAGCCTCTCGGGGATGGCCGGCGACAGCCGGCAGGGACTGAGGGATCGTCGGTTCTGGGGAACGTCAGGGTCAGGACGGTCGGCCGACGGCCACGAGCACCTTCACCTGCTGCGGGTCCGACGACGCAGCAAAGGCCTCCGCGGCCCGGTCCAGCGGGAACGTCGCGGTGACGAGATCGGTCGCCTCCACAGCGCCCGCGGCGAGCAGCGCGATGGCCTCCTCGACGTCCTCGCGGACGTACATGAGGCTGCCGATCACCGAGATCTCCCGGTCCTGCACCAGGTGCAGCGGCACCGGGATGGGGCCTGCGGCGATGCCGACGACCATCACCGTGCCGCCCTTGTCGACGAGGTCGATCGCCTGCGCCATCGAACTTTCCCGCGCGACGCAGTCGAAGACGACGTCGGCGGGCCCGCGAAGGACCTCGGCGGCGCGGGCGACCATGCCGGGGTCGTCAGCGGCCAGCGCCGCGTCGGCTCCCAGCCTGGCGGCCCGCTCCCGCTTCTCCGACAGGACGTCGGTGACGACCACGACCTCGGCCCCAGCGTGCCGCGCCGCGACCAGCACGAGCAGCCCGATCGGCCCCGCGCCGAGCACGGCCACCCTGCTCCCCGGTCCGACGCCGGCGCGCCGCACCGCGTGCACGGGCGTGGCGAGCGGCTCGACCAGCGCCGCAAGCTCGTCCGACATACCTGCGGGCAGGCGGTGCAACCGGTGGCGGGGCACCACGAACGCGTCGGCCATGCCGCCCGCGGTCTGGCAGCCGAAGACCGCGAGGTTCCGGCAGATGTTGTAGCGGCCGTTGCGGCACTGGCGGCAGTGGCCGCAGGCCAGGTTCGGTTCGAGGACGACGTGGTCACCGGCGGCGAGGTCGGCGACCCCCGGACCGACCTGCTCGACCACGCCAACCACTTCGTGCCCGGGCCGATAGGGCCGGTCGATGAACGGGTGGTGCCCCGCGGCGGCGTGCACGTCGGTCCCGCAGATCCCGACGAGGGTGCTTGCCACCAGCACCTCGCCCTCCCCCGGCGGCCCCGGCCGCGGCACCTCCTCCACCCGGATGTCCTCTGTCGATGTCACGACGACCTGGCGCATGGTTTCCATCGATCTCCCTCGGTGGATCAGAAGGCGGTGTAACCGCCGTCCACGACCAGCACCGCGCCGGTCATGAACGACGACGCGGCGGCGGCCAGGAAGACGACGCTGGGTGAGATCTCCTCCGGTACGGCGAAGCGCCGCTGTGGTGCGTCTTCGATCCAGTAGCGCTGAAGCTCGGGCCGGTCGACCGGGGACATCTCCGTCTTGACGTAGCCGGGGGCCACCGCGTTCACGCGGATGCCCTGCGGCGCCCACTCCGCGGCGAGCGACCTGGTGAGGTGGTGCACCGCGGCCTTGGAGGCGTTGTAGGCGGGCTGCCACTGCGGCCGGTTGACGATGACCCCGGACATCGAGCCAACGTTGACGATCGAGCCGCCGCCGTGGGCGGCCATGTGCCGGGCCGCCGCCCGGCTGCACTTCCACAGCGCCCGGACGTTGAGGTCGAACACCGCGTCCCACTCGGCATCCGGGACGTCCCAGGACGGGTTGTGGAAGCACGCGCCGGCGTTGTTGACCAGGACGTCGAGCCCGCCGAGCCCGTCCACCGTCGCCTGCACCGCGCGGTCGACGTCGCTCTCGACCGTGATATCGCCCGTAATCGCGAGAACCTCGACGCCCTCGGCGGCCATCTCCGTGACCGCCGCCGCGTTGCGGTCGGCGTCGCGAGCCACGAAGGCGACCCGGGCGCCGGCCTGGGCCAGCGCGAGGACGAACGCCTTGCCCAGGCCCCGGTTGCCCCCGGTGACCAGTGCTGTCCTGCCATCGAGGCGGAAGGTCTCCAGTACGCCCATGGTTAGAAGACGCTCTTCGGGTCGTAGTACTGGCCGACGTTGTCGCAGCCGATCCCCGCCGCCTTGGTCAGTGAGGTCTTCTGGACGGTCTTCGGGTCCATCTGGCCGGTGGCGACGCCCACCGCGATGTCGAACACCTGCTCCGCGGCGAGGCTCGGCGAGTTCAGGCCGGTCGAGACGTACTGGCCGGTGCAGCCGCCGGAGGAAATCTCCGCCAGCGCCTCCTTCTGCCCGTCGGCCGCCGCCGCGACCAGCGTCGTCGTGTTGCCCTGGTTGCGCAGCACGCTGAGCGCACCCAGCGCCATCGAGTCGTTCAGCCCGAGCACCAGGTCGATCTTCGGGTGCGCCGCGAGCATCGACTCCGTGGCCGGGATCGCCTGCTCCTGCGTGTAGGTGGCCGTGGCGGACGCGACGATGTCGGGCGTGACGCCGCCCTCGGTGAGTCCGGCGAGGAAG
>JAODNO010000015.1 GCA_025465235.1 Pseudonocardia sp. | reverse complement strand
AGCCGACGATGCCGAGCGTCCGGCCGCGGACCTCGTGGCTGCCCCTCGCCGACTTGTCCCAGATTCCCTCGTGCATCCGCTGGGTCTTCTCCGGCAGCCGGCGAGCCAACGCGACGATCTCACCCAGTACCAGCTCGACGACGCTGCGAGTGTTGGAGAACGGCGCGTTGAAGACCGCCACACCGCGATCGGTCGCGTCAGCCAGATCCACCTGGTTGGTTCCGATGCAGAAGCACCCCACCGCCAGAAGATCCTTCCCGGCCTCGAGTACGCGGGGGGTGACCTTGGTGTTGGAGCGGATTCCGAGCAACGACACTCCCGGCAGCTCATCGAGAAGCTCGTCTTCGCTCAGGGAGCGCGAGCGCACGTCGACCTCGAAGCCCGCGCGCCGGAACGCGTCTGCAGCGACCGGGTGGATGTTCTCCAGCAGAAGTACCTTCACGTGATCCTAGACTAGCCGTGTTTCGAGGCGGCGGAATCGCAGCCGGGCGCTGCATCGACACTGCTCGCCCGGCGTCCCTTTGATCAGGGGCGAGACTCTGAGGCATCAACCCGGCGGCGTCTCCGTTCGGACGAGCATGCTGCTGCCGGGCCTGGGGCGAGTCCGAGGGTCGAGGCGATGTGGAGCCCGATGACCTTGCTCGTCCTACAGGGGATCGGTGAACGGCAGTAGCCGGTTCTGCGGCGTCGGGCCCCTGCTCATCCCATGCGCGTCTGGTTGTGATCACGCGGCCCGGGAGGAGGATGGCAGTCATGAAGCTCAAGCTCGACCTGCACGACGTCTACAACCGAGGCGGTGACATCGATCGCGCACTGCGGGCGATCATCAACGAGGCCGTTGCCCGGAAGGCGCCGCTGGTCGAGATCATTCCTGGGAAGGGCTCCGGCGCGCTCAAGAAGCATGTGTTGCGTTTCTTGGACCAGAAAGATGTCAAGGCTCAGTACCACCGAGTGGAGAAGGACGCGAAGAACTTCGGCCGGGTCTTCGTGCACTTCCGCTGGAACTGACGGCCGCCACCGCCGCACCGGGGGCTCACCAGCCAGGGTTGATCGATCTGTCCGCCGGATCGACCAGCAGCGCAGTCAAGGATCCCCGACAGCCACAGGCAGCGCTGCGGAATCAACGCTACCGATCGCTGCTGCCCGCAGCTTCTGTAACCACGACCAACCTGATCGAGTTGGCCTTCGGGACTGTGCGGCACCACACGAAGATCACGCGCGGCCCGGCTCGCGGGCGGCGGGGCTGGCGATGACGTTCAAGCTCATCGAGGCCGCCCAGGACCCGCGGTGCTGCCCGAATCGCTTCGGTCGCCGTTCCAGCGCCATCCCATCGCCGCGCGCCGTGCGCGGCCCGCCGCCGTCCCGACGATCCGCTCCACCGGTCCCTGGCCTACGAAATGACGCCAGAGCATTGCGAAGGCAAGCGCAGCAGCCACGGACACCAGGTACAGGTCAAGTGGGTCGTCGCTCAGCACATCCGAGCCCAAGACCAGCACGTGGGCGGAGTAGATCGTCAGGGTCATGGCACCGGCCGCGCCCAGGGGCCACAGCAGGTGCCGAGCAGCGACGCGCTTGGTGATGAGTAGCACAGCGCCGAGGACAGCCATCGCCGTTCCCAGTGTGTGCACCGCGTCAATCGGGGTGCACGCGTGATGACTACGAACCGTGAGCCACCACCACGATGGCGTGGGTTCCATATCCCAGAGAGCCTTGTTGGTGACCGTCGCGGGATCCGTCGGGAGCCCCTCCTGGGCCGCATCGGACGCGGCCGCGGGCAACAAGTGCTGCAGGCCGCCCAGATCGAACAGGAGCACCGACGACGTGACCCACGCGACGACGGCCAGCACCACCCCGCCGATCAGGAGCCGGGTGGCCACCCTGGTGGAGGACAGATCGAGCCGCCCGATGGCGAGACCTGCACAGATGTAGGCCATGAAGACGACCGCCGGGAAGGTGCCGGTGACGAAGAGTTGGAGGAGGAAGTCGATCGGGTCGGTGAAGGCGTCGTTGAATGTCAGGCTCTCGTCGACGAGAGACTCCAGGCCGAGGCTGGTCGCCCCGAGTATGACGAGCGGGCCGATCACGATCAGCGCCGCGGTGATACAGGCCAGGGTGCGCGGCCGGAGGCCGACCAACGGGATCGCCAGCAGAAAGAACACGGCGTAGTAGGCAAGGATCACCTCGAGGTTCGGGGAACCGTAGCCGAGGGCAAGACCGATTGCTCCGATCAACAGAGCCCGCACGACGAGGCCCACTCTGGCGGCCCGGCGGTCGCGGCCTTGGACCGGGCGTCGGCCACCGGTGAAGAACGCCAGGCTGATGCCCGCCACCAACACGAACAGCGTCGCGGAGCGCCCCTCCACCGTCATCGCCACAAATGTCGGCTCGCCGTCTTCGTCGATCGTCTCCCAGATGTTCGCCGCGAGCATCGCGAACAGCGCGACTCCTCGGGCGACATCGACGCCCAGGAACCGCTCCTTCGTCGGCATGCCCGACACGGCCGCCGTCGTCGTCCCGTCACTCATCTCCCACCACCCACCGGCGGATTCCGCGGCGCTTCGCACGTTCGTGCGCCGCAACAGATGACGCCGTTATTCGGACCGAGGAGCTGCATTCCTCGACGACGGCTCTCGGGACGCAATCGGACCAGGGCATCGGTGACCTCGTTTCTCGGCCCTCGGCAGTCGGCAGTCGGCAGTCGGCAGTCGGCAGTCGGCAACGCTACGTCGGCCGCCCATTCGGGCACGCCGACTCGACTTTCCGGGGTGAAGATCGGCCGTGAATGTCTGTCACGGTGTATTTCTGTCGGACGCCTGACTCCTGCATTCCGGACATATCGGGCCCCGGCAAAATGATCAGGCCGTCGCCGGAGACGTGTACCTCGGCAGCACGCCTCCGACAAGTGGTTAGTGTAGCGAATTTTCGTGATTCCTACCCAGGTTTGTCGGAGGAATCGCCGAGCGCGGTAGAAAAGATCGGTGTGTCAAGCTTCCGAATGGACGAACCACCTCGACCGCAGGGAGGAGCGGCACATCCTGGTCATCACCGGTTCCGACGACGTCGCGTAGCGCGAGGATCTGGTCAGATGGCCGCAGATCTTGGTCGCACGGGTGACCTGTGAGCTTGGCCCCTGGCACCGGACACGTCACCGGAGGTGGACTCGGTCCGCCAGGGAGGGTGTCGTTCGTGCCTGCACCTCACCCGCCGGAGTTCCGGCGCTTAACCGGCGTTGCCGATCGCCGGGCCAGGCGCGGGCGGGCCCACCGGCGCGGTCAAGGGCCCGGGCGGGCTCATGGTGGTCATTCTTGACGGTCCCTCAGTTTTCGTTGTTCAGGATCATCGACTCATGAATTCAGTTCACACCCGCGCCGATCAACTTTGCCAACCGCCGCGAAAGTGACATCACGATGGGGCGACGACCCAGCGCAAGCCCCGTGCGGTCCGAGCGGCTGCCCCCCGACTCCACTTGTTCCAATGAGGAGCGGCAGATGTTGACCGTCCACAATGGGACGATCTTCTGCGAGCCGGTCGCGGCGAAGTAAGCAGTTGCCCACCATCGCGGACCTCGTCGTGCACCAGGTGTGGAACTCTGCTAAGCCAATGAAACGAACAACATCTGAACACGGTGAACGCCACTGTGCGTTGCAGTGCTGTCACTGGTCGGTCCCCGGGAGGAATCATGGCCCCTGCAAGGGCGAGGTCGGCGCAGGCCGAGGAGCCGCAGGCCCAGGCGGCGCCTGCGAACGGCGGGAACGGTGCTGAGCGGGGGGGTGAGGGCCGCCGGACGGCCACACTGAACCTCCCGTTCGTCACCGCCCAGTTCCGCAGGCCGGACCTGCACCTGCCGCGCCTGGGCCGGCCAGACGTCGGGGCGGCCGCGGGCGCGGCCGCGGCCAAGGCGCGGTCGCTGTCTCCCGCGGAGCTCGCCTACTACGCGGGCCTGGGCCTGCTCACCGTGGTCGAACTGATCGAGTGGCCGGTGGCGCTCGCCGTGGGCGCCGGCACCGCGCTGGCCCGCATGGGCCGCGACGCCGGCGGCGGTCGCGGGGCAGGCGACACCGGCGCGGGCGACACCGGCGCAGGCGGCGGCCGTGGGTCGCCCCGTGCGCAGGCCGAGGGAAGCAAACAGGAATAGCAGCCAGCACTCACCCGTGCTGCGCTACCGCCGTGTTCGATGCCGGGTCACGCGCCGCGCGTGTGGCCCGAGCTGATGGGGGCCTGGGCGGTCCTCGGTAGGGCGGCTGCCGCGTTCACCGTCACCAATGTGGACGCCTTCGTGGTGCTCACCCTGCTGTTTGCCACCAGCCGCAGCACCGGCGTCCCCCGGCCCGCGCAGATCCTGGCCGGGCAGTGCCTGGGTTTCGCCGCGTGGGTGGGCGTCAGCGTGCTCGCCGCAGCCGGGCTGCGTCTGGTCCCGGACCAGTGGGTGGGCCTGCTGGGCCTGCTGCCCATCGCGCTAGGAGTGCACGGCCTGCTCCGCGCACGCCACCGCGACCCCACCTACCTGCCCGCCACCGGCACCCTGTCGGTGGCCGCGCTGACCGCCGCCAACGGCGTGGACAACGTCACGGTCTACGTCCTGCTCTTCGCCGCCCTACCGCCGGGCAGCGAGCTGCTGACCCTCGCGACGTTCCTCGTCCTACTCGCCGGGTTGTGCGCGGCCGCCGCGCTGATCGGCGGCCACAAGAAGGTGGCCACCCTGGTCGCAGCAGCCGGGCGCTGGCTCATCCCCATCGTGTTCATCCTCATCGGCGGGTGGGTCCTCGCCCGTTCCGCAGCGTTGGTGCCGCTCGCCGGGCGCCGGTGACCCCGCCCGGTCGCCACATTCTCCCTGGCCACATCATCCCAGCCCAGGGCGGACCCGTGAGCTTGCAGACACCGGTCCTTGGACGCCGCTCCGCACTAATCCGAAAATGACATAGGGGACGGGCGAACGGGATCACCGGCTTGGCGTCACGCTGTGTCGGGCCGGGGACGGGCGAGGTGGATGTTCAGGCGGCGGGTTCGA